>NZ_CP080383.1:1250760-1563450 GCF_019443325.1 Cryobacterium sp. PAMC25264 | reverse complement strand
GCGGGACGCTGGCGGTGCGTGACGATGCCGCCGACCTCGATCCGCCGGCCGTTCTCGGCGCGGGCCAGCCGGTCGGCGGGCACGGCGCCGCGGGCGTCGAGCGCGGCCCGGGCGTGGCGGATCGGATGGTCGTCCGTGAAGACCCCGGTGGCCCACAGGTCGTAGGCGACCTGTTCAACGGGGGTCATCAGGGCCAGAAGCGGTGGCTGCACCATTTCGACCGAACCGGCGAGGTGCGCGTCGGTGTCGTGAGCGGCCTCGCCTGCGCTCCACAGTGCCTGCCGGCGCTCGAGCCCCAGACCCTCGAACGCGCCGGCGGTGGCCAGGGATTCGAGCTGTTCTGCGGACAGGCCGGCCCGCCGGGCCAGATCGTTTATCGACCGGTACGGACCGAAACGTTCCCGCTCCGCCACGATCCGCTCGGCGACCTTCGTGCCGATGGAGCGGACCTCGGCCAGGCCGAGCCGCACCGCCCAGCCGCCGTCCCGCCGGTGGGCCAGGTCCTCGACCGGTCGGCCGCGGTCGTATTCGGGAACCGGCGGTTGCTCGGGGTCCAGGCACGCCTCCCGGCCGCCGCCGGCCGGGAGATCGGCCGCCCGCTCCAGGCCGGCGGACACACCCGAGAGCTGCACATCCGGTCGAAGCACTTGCACGCCGTGCCGGCGGGCATCCGCCACGAGGGATTGAGGCGAGTAGAAACCCATCGGTTGGGCGCGCAAGAGGGCGGCCAGGAACGCTCCGGGGTAGTGCAGCTTGAGCCAGGCGCTGGCATAGACCAACAGGGCGAAGCTGATGGAATGGCTCTCGGCGAAGCCGAAGTTGGCGAAGGCCTCGATCTTCTCGTAGATCTCGTCGGCCAGGTCGCCCGTGATGCCGTTTCCGGCCATGCCCTCGTAAAGGGTGGCGCGCAAGGTGGAGATCTTCTCGACACCGCGCTTGGACCCCATGGCCCGGCGCAGCAGGTCGGCGTCCTCGCCGCTGCATCCACCAACGGCCATGGCCATCTGCATGAGCTGTTCCTGGAACAGAGGCACCCCGAGCGTGCGCTCCAGCACGGGTTCGAGCTTGGGGTGCAGGTAGGTGACCGGTTCCTGGCCGAGCTTCCGCCGGATGTACGGATGCACCGCACCGCCCTGGATGGGGCCCGGCCGGATGAGGGCGATCTCGACGACCAGATCGTAGAACCGGCGCGGTTGCAGGCGGGGGAGAGTGCCCATCTGGGCCCGGCTCTCGACCTGGAACACGCCGATGGAGTCGGCGCGGCAGAGCATGTCGTACACACCCGCCTCTTCGCGGGGGATGCTGCCCAGCGTCCAGGTCTCGCCCAGGGACTCGGTGACGAGGTCGAAGGTGTACTGCAGGGCGGCGAGCATCCCCAGACCGAGCAGGTCGAACTTCACCAGACCCATCCACGCGCAGTCGTCCTTGTCCCATTGCAGAACGGTGCGCATGGACTTGCGGGCGTGTTCGATCGGACACACCTCGCCGACCGGGCGGTCGGTGAGCACCATGCCCCCGGAGTGGATGCCGAGGTGGCGGGGGAAGCCCAGCACCTGCCCGGCCAGGTCGGTGACCTGCTCCGGGATGTCGTGGTCGGCGCTGCTGACGGTGCCGCCCCAGCGTTCCACCTGTTTGGACCAGGCATCCTGTTGGCCGGTGCTGTAACCCAGCGCCTTGGCCATGTCGCGCACGGCGAACTTGGGCCGGTACGTGATGACGTTGGCGACCTGGGCGGCGTTCAGCCGTCCGTAGCGTTCGTACACGTACTGGATCACCTCTTCGCGCCGGTCGGAGTCGAAGTCGACGTCGATGTCGGGTTCCTCTTCGCGCAGGCTGGACAGGAACCTTTCAAAAGGAAGGCGGTAGAAGATCGAGTCGACGGCGGTGATCCCGATGACAAAACAGACCGCCGAGTTCGCGGCGGAGCCTCGCCCCTGGCAGAGGATGCCGCGCCCGCGGGCGAACTGGACGATGTCGTGCACGATGAGGAAGTAGCCGGGGAAGTCTTTGGCCTCGATCACGGCCAGTTCCTTCTCCAGGCGATCCCGCACATTGGCGTTGTAGCCCGGATAGGCCCGCTCGGCGCCGGCCCAGACGAGTTCGCGCAGCCAACTCATCGGGGTGTGCCCGTCCGGGACGTGCTGCTGGGGCAGCCGGGGCTTGGCCCGGCGCAGGGAGAAGGCGAGTTCGTCGGCTAGGGGAACTGTGCCCGCCACGGCATTCGGGTAGCGGCGGAACCGTTCGGCCATTTCGGAACCGCTCCGCAGGTGCCGGGTGGGTCCGGCGGGCAGCCAGCCGTCCATGTCGTCGAGGCTGCGCTGGGCGCGCACGGCCGACAGCGCCGAGAACAGTCGGAAATCCGACGGACGGGCGTAGCGCACGTTGTTGGTCGCGAGCACCGGCAGCCCGGCGCGCTCGGCGAGGCCGGCCAGGATGTCGTTGGTCACGGTGTCCTGCGGCTGCCCGTGGTCGACCAGTTCCACCTGCACGCTGTCCCGTCCGAAGAGCGCGGCCAGGCGGTCTAGCTCCCGGGCGGCGGCTCTCTCCCCGTCGTGGGCGAGGGCTCGCCGCACCGCTCCCGACCGGGAACCGGTGAGAATCGTCCAGTTCCCGGCCGACCGTGCCGCAAGGTCTTCCAGGTCGTAGCGGGGTCGTCCCTTTTCGCCGCCGGCCAGCTGGCCCTCGGTGAGGGCCGCGGCCAGCCGGTGGTAGCCCTCCTGGCCGCGGGCCAGCACCACCAGGTGGGTGCCCTCGGGCTCTGGAACTCCGTTCTGCCGCCGGGTGAGGTCGATCGAGAGTTCGGCACCGAAGACGGTCCGGATCTGGGGGTAGCTCTCGGCTGTCTCCGCCAGGCGCACCGCCCCGTAGAGGCCATCGTGGTCGGTGAGCGCCAGGCCGCCAAGGCCCAGCCCTGCGGCCTCCTCGAGCAGCTGCTCCGGGGAGCTGCCGCCGTCGAGAAAACTGAAGTTGGAGTGTGCGTGCAGCTCCGCGTAGGGGACTACCGGCTCGCTGGACCGCACGGGGCCCACCGGAACGTAGGGCTGACGATGCCGGGACCAGGCCGGGCTGTCGCCGCCGTCGGCGGCCGGCGGAGGACCACCTGGGCGCCGGTCGGAGAGCTTGCGCTCCAGCTCAGACCAGGGAATGGGCGGATTATCGAATCCCACGGTGGGTCTCCTTCGCTGCGGCGGGGCTGGTCGGGCGAGGCTCAGTCATATCGGGCCTCCGCACGCCATCCGTCGTCATCGAGCGCCAGCAGCCAGGCCTCCCCGGTGTCCTCGACGATCTGCATCCGCTGCACCCGCCGGGAGGACCCGGCGTGCCACCAGCGCTCCTCGACGGGCCAAGGCCCGGCCCACGCGACCACCCGGCGCGGGTCGCCGCCGTCGGGCCGGTCGCTGAACCGGACCGGGACGTGGGCGACCGCCCCCCGCTCGTCCACGGCGACGTCCTGCCCGTCGGCGGCCACCAGGCTGACGGGGACCCGCCGCGTGAACACCGTCGATGGAAGCAGTCCGCCGAGGCTTCCCGACCAGGGCCGGACGCCGGCGCCACCGGGTGCGGGCGCCGGCGCGTCGTCGCCCCAGGGCACCCAGCGTTGCCGGTCCGTGAGCATTCGCCCGCCGCCGAGCGAGGCCGTCACGACGCCCTCGTGCCCGACGAGCCCCTGCACCCGGGTGAGGGCATGGTGGATGCGTTCGTCGGGGCCGGTTCCCCACAGGCCCGCCTCGTGGTTGGCCACGTCGTCCAGCCGGTCGGGGGAGAACACCACTCGCACGACCCCGGCCGACAGGCCGGAGCTGGCCCGCCCCTCGCCCTGCAGCTGCCACCGCACCCGGTCGATGAGGTCGGTCACCGTGAACCACCGCGGATGCCGCCAGGTGCGTTCGGTGAGCAGGCCGTCATCGGTGCCGACCAGGATCGTGACGACGGTGCAGACCAGGGTGTGTTCCCGCAGGATGCGGACGAAACGGTCCGCGGTCTCGCGCAGGGCGAAAGCGAGCTGGTCGATGCGCTCCAGCGCCGGTTCGAACTCCCTCGCTTGGTCGAACACCGGAGCGGGGGTGCGGGGCACGATCTCCTCGCGCTCCTGCCCACCGGCCCTGGCGTGGGCCTGGGCTGCAGCCGCTCCGAACCGCCGGTGCACATCCTGGGCCGGTAGGGCGGCGAACTGGCCGAGCGTGTGCACGCCGAGCCGGGCGAGCAGGGTACCGAGCACGGCATCGGCCACCGTGGATACCGGGAGTGGGGCCAGGAACGCGGCCGCACCGCCGGGCGCGATGGTGTGGATCGGCTCGGCCGGCGCGCCGTGGCGGGCGGCCTGTTCTGCGGCGAAGGGACCGTCGGCGATGCCCGCCCGGGCGTCGCGGAATCCGACGCCCTGCAGGTGAGACAGGAGGGCCTGGACGGCGGCGTTCTCGCTGCCGTAGTAGCGCACCGGCCCGCGAGCACGGATGGCACAGGTACCCGGGCGCAGCACGGCGACACCCGGAGTGACGGCCTCTATGCCGTCGAGAACCGGGTCGAAGGCGCGGCGGTCGAGCACCGGGTTGTAGGGCTGCACGACGAGGTCTGGGCAGCGGAACTGCGCCTCCCGCACGGTCAGGCCGCGGCGCACGCCCTGGTGGCGGGCCGCTGCGGAGGCGGCGAAGACGAGACTGCCCTGCAGCAGGGCGAGGGGAATGTCGATTCCCAGCGCCGCGGCGGACCTGGCCGCAACGACCGGCCAGTCCGGGATCCAGAGCACGATGGTTCGTTCCCGGTTCACGGCCTCACCCCGCCACCGGATGCCGTGCTGCTCCATGCGGCGTCGGGGTATCCGTGACGCGAACGGGTACGGCGACCGGCCCGCGACGTGAGCCCGCGCGCTCCGGAGCGGCGGGGCCCTCCGGGAGGTGCAGGAGCGCCGGCGTCCGGCGACCGCTGCCCGCGCGCGCGGCCGTCTCCACGGTGAGGTCCCGACCGGAGAGGTAGCCGTGCCCGGCTCCCACCCCCTGCCAGCGGGTGCGGGTGACATGCAGGGATGCCTCGGCCTGCGGCCAGGTGCCGGCGACGAGGAGAGTGCACCCGGTCTGGCGCAGGCGCGCGCCGAGGCGGCCCGCCTCGGCGTCACCCACGGGCCGGGCCGGCTGCACGACCACGAACGGGAGCACGTCGACCAGTGCGGCGGTCACGGCCAGCCACTGGTCACCGGGCGCAGGCACCAGCACGAGCCGGGCGAGGTCGATCCCGAAGCCGGTGGCGGCCTCCGCCCCGAAGTCGGGCAGCCCCACCACGCCGGCCCAGCCCCCGTCGGCTGCAGCCGCACCGAGCAAGGACATCAGGAGCGACGTGGAATTGTCGACCGTGTAGACCGCTCCGGTGCGCAGGCGGCCCTGCGGCAGGAGCCTGGCAAGTCCCGCGCTGACGGGTCGGCCCGGGGCCTCCCAGCGGTCGCGCTGCATGCCCTGGATCCGCGCTTGCAGCTCGCTGACCCGCTCACCCAGCCGGTCGCCGGGCCGGTCTGGCGCGGTCGACTCCTCCGGGGAGTGCGAAATCAACGGGATGGACATCCTCTAAGTTTCGAACAGAGATTCGAAATAGTCAACCGGTGTGGATAACCGGATGGTCCCGGCGCCGCCCTGTACCCTGAGGCTATGTGTGGGCGATTCATCATGACCGATTCGGCGCCTGACCTCGCCGCCATGTTCGACGTGGAGCACGAGGGCGACAACCTGCCTGAGCCGTCCTGGAACGTCAAACCGACCGAGCAGATTCCCATCGTGCTCGAGTCGATGAAGACCGATCCGGCGGTGCGGCGCCTGGAGTCGGCGCGCTGGTCGCTCGTTCCCACGTTCTCTCCAGAACTCAACGCGGCCTTCGCCACCTTCAACGCCCGGGCAGAGACCGTGGCGGAGAAGCCCACCTTCCGCACCGCGCTGGCGAAGACGCGCGCGATCATCCCGGCCACCGGCTATTACGAGTGGCACACCGTGGGCACCATGAAAACGCCATACTTCGTGCACTCCGACGACGGACTGCCGCTCGCCCTGGCCGGCCTGTACTCCTGGTGGCGCAACCCGGCCCTCGCCAACGACGATCCCGCCCGCTGGGTCCTCACGGCCACCGTCCTCACCGGACCGGCGCAGGGCGCCCTGGCCGGCATCCACGACCGGATGCCCGTGGTGCTGCCCGAGGAGACCTGGGACCGGTGGTTGGACCCGCACGCCGACGGCGACCAGGCCCTCGTCGACGCGGCGGTCGCGGCATCCGCAGAGGCCGCCGCCGGACTGGCCTTCTACGAGGTCGCGCCGATCACTGGCGACGCCCCGGAGCTAATCGACGCCGTCGGGCCGGAGACCGAGGTCGGCTACAGCGCGTAGCCGAGGCGACACCGGCTGCGCGAGCTAGTACTCTCGAAGCGAGCCCGGAACGCCTTCGCGGCGCCCCCTTGAGAGGAACCCTCCCATGCACATTCTTTCCTTCGTCATCGCGATGGCCGCCTTCGTCGTCGGCCTGTGGCTGTTCGGCCTCGCCTTCACGGTCACGGCATGGCAGGGTCCGATCTTCTTCGGCGGCATCCTGGCTGTCAGCGCCGCCATCGCCATTCCGGTGCACGTGCTGCGCGACTAGGCCACGATCGTGCGCGCGGACCAGCTCACCGACCCGATCACCTTCCACGGCGAAGGACCGGTCTGGTCTCCCGCCTGGGAGGGACTCCGCCTGGTGGACCTGTTCGGCGGTGACGTCCTCACCCTGGCGGAGGACGGAACCGTCTCGCGCCGGCACGTCGACGCCATCGCCGCAGCACTCCGGCCGCGCGCGGCCGGCGGCGCCGTGATCGCCACGGAGCGCGGGTTCACCCTGGAAGCCGCGGACGGCACCCTGCGGGCGCTGCCCCCGGTCTGGCAGGACGAGTCCGTGCGGATGAATGATGGCGGCTGCGCTCCGGACGGATCGTTCTACTGCGGGTCCATGGGCTACGACCAGCGCACCGGCGCCGGGTCACTGTACCGTCTGGCCGCCGATCTGTCGGTCACCGTCGCGCTGAGCGGGGTGACGATCTCCAATGGCCTCGAGTGGAGCCCCGACGGGTCGCTCGCCTATTACAACGACACGCCCACCGGGCAGGTCGGCGTCTTCGATTGGTCCCCGGAAACCGGCCTGACGAATCTCCGGCCGTTCGTCACCATCCCCGAGGAGACCGGGTACCCCGACGGTCTCACCGTCGACAGCGACGGCGGCGTGTGGGTCGCCCTGTACGCCGGGGGAGCCGTGCACCGGTACACCGCAGCCGGCGTTCTCGACACCGTCATCGAAGTGGACGCCGACCGGGTCACGGCCTGCACGTTCGGTGGTGAGGCCCTCGACCGGCTCTACATCACCACCTCTCGCGAAGGCGTCGCCGACGGTGAGGACCTCCTCGCTGGGTCGGTCTTCACGGCCGTCCCTGGCGTCACCGGCCTGCCGGTCAGGACCTTCGCCGGCTGATCCTTCCGCCGGTCCGCGGCCGGTCCGGCTTCAGAGACCCGCGACCAGGTTGATCAGGGTTGCCAGGATGATCGAGCCGAACAGGAACGACATCAGTGCGTGGCGGAGGGCCGCCGCGCGCATGACCGTGGTCGTGAGCGACGTGTCGGAGACCTGGAAAGTCATCCCCAGCGTGAACGACAGGTACGCGAAGTCCGAGTAGCGCGGCGGTTCGGCCTGGTTGAAATCCACCCCGCCGTCCTCCTCGGCGTAATAGAGCGAGGCATAACGCAGGGTGAAGAGGGTGTGCACAAGCACCCAGGACAGCCCGACACTCACCACAGCGAGGGCGGCGAGCAGGGCCTGACCCGCCCCCTGGGCCGCGCGGGCCTGCAGGAGCACGATGAGGATGCTGCCCAGACTCGCCAGGCTGGCCAGGATCAGCAGGACGTCGGTGATACCGCGCGACGGGTCTTCCCTGGTGGCATGCGCCGCCGTCGTCGGCGCGTCCATCCGCGCCACGACAAGCCAGACCCAGCCGATGTAGAACACGGCGGCGGCGCACCAGCCGATCGCCGGGGCCAGGAGCCAGGCACCGGTCAAACCCGTCACGAGGCCGGCGGCTGCGCCGACCACGACCATGGCGATGAGTCGGGTGCTGGAGCGGCGCACCCGCGGAACGAGAGCTGAAGTCTTCACCCGCTGATCGTTGCACGGAATCCGCGTCAGGGCGGCTGCTCCCACCGTGTCGGCGAGATGCCAGAAACGCTGGCTAGGCTGAAGCAGAACCGTTTCACCCGATCCAGGCCGAAAGAGACCGCACGAATGTCAGAGAGCCCGGCTGCGGCCAGCCCGTACGAGGTGCTGGGCGTGACCCCGTCGGCGACCGACGAAGAACTCCGGCGCGCCTACCGGCGAAAGCTACGCCAATCCCACCCCGACGTCGGTGGCTCCGCGGCCTCTTTCCACGCCGTGCAGCTGGCCTGGGAACGCATCGGTAGCCCGGCGAGCCGGGCCGCGTACGACGGCGCCCGGTACCCCGGCGCCACGGATGCCGGGGGATCCGGGCGAGCCGCAGGACCGGCCACCGCGCGTTCGGCGTCCAGCGGCGTGAAGGCTCGCATGTACGGACACCCGGGCGGGCATTCCCGGCAACGGTACCTATCCTTGCTTCGCGAGTGGGCCGGGCGCGGCACCACCATCGACGACCCCTACGCCAGTGACCTGATCCGCTCCGCTCCGCGGGAGATCCGGCATCGCCTCGCCAAGGCCCTCGCCGAGGAGTCCACCGCGCAGCTCATCGCGGGTCTCGGCATCGGTTACACGGCCTGGCATGATGTGGCCACCCGGGACGACGTGGAGAAGATCGACCACGTCGTGCTCGGCCCGGCCGGCCTGTTCGCGATCCTCTCGGAGGACTGGGGTGCGCCCGTGCAGCTGCGCCGCGGTGAGCTCGTGGGCGACGCCCTCGAACCCGGGGAGGAGCCACTGGCCGACTTCGCGGCGGCCGCGCGCATCCTGGCCAAGTCCCTGCGGGTACGCTTCACGGCCCTCATCGTGGTCGCTCCCGACGAAGCCGTGACCGAGCCGTTCTCGCTGCCGAGCCGCGGCCGTCGGGCCATGATCGTCGTCATCCCGCGGTCTCGCCTGGTCGGCGTGCTTCGGGACGGCATCGCAGGCATGGACCGCGGCAGCTTCGAGAAGGTCTTCGAGCTGCGCAGCACCCTGCAGAACGGTATCCGGTTCGTCGAAGACTAGTCGGACACCGGCTCAGCCAGGCCGAGCTTCTGCACCCAGTAGCCGAGGAAGGCCGCCCCCGCCTCGTCGTGGACGAGGTCGCCTTCCACGATCACGGGGTACCCCCGGTCGAGAATGCCGTCTGCGGGCCGCACATCCACGTGCGCGACATCGAAGCCGGCCGCATGCAGGTGGTCGGCCATCTTGTAGTCGCTGCGCGAGTCGCCCACCGAGCGCCACACCCGGGGGAGTGGCCCGCCCTGGGCGAAGAACGCCACGGCCCGTTCGGCGGCGTGGTCCTTGTCGAGGTCGACCGATTCGATATCGGTGGAGATGATGGTGGTGTCGATGCGGAACGGCACCGCGCCGGTGGCATCGGGTGAGACCAGATCCCCGAACCGCACGCCGAGGCCATGCTCGACCAGGATCGCATAGGCCGCCGCCTCGAAGGACGCCTGGGCGACGTGGTAGCGGGACCGGTCCACATCCGTGCGCTGTTCGACGGAGATCATGGCGAGTTTGGTCTCGTCGAAGAACATGCTGTCGGCGTAGTCCGAGGCCACGAGATCCCGGATGCGGCCGGCCACGACCTCGGGTAGCGCCACGCTGGCATCAACGACGATGTCGCCCATCCCCGCTGCGGTGATCGGGAACCAGACCGCGCCCTTCTCGCACACGCCATACATGCGCATCTCCTGAGGAAGGCCTGCCGCGACCAGCGGCGTCACGACCTGTTCGCTGATGAACTGAGCCGAGCGCCCGGTGATGAAGCCGATCGGCACATTGGCGCCGGCGAGGGCGATGAGGTCGGTGATGATGCTCGGAGTGCTGATGGTGCGGGTGTCCGGGCTGGCGATCGGACCGTCGACATCCAGGAGCAGGCCGAGGGGAGAAACGGTTTCAGGCATGGTTCATTGAACCAGTTCCTCACTCGCTGCGCCGACTGCTGTGCCCGGTGACGGCGCCCAGCACCTATCGTTGAACCTGATGATTACCAGACGAGAAGCAGCGCTTCGCCTCGACATACCCCTCGAGATGGCGCAGCGCCACGACCTTCCCAGCCGCATGACCGAGGCCCAGCTCGCCGAGATCGAGGCGAACCCGCCGGCCTGGCTGGTGCAGTCACGATCGAACCGCACCGGCAAGAAGCCCGTCTGGGTCTCCCTGACCTGCAGCGTCTGCGGCTTCACCGAGGCGGTCCGGCCCAAGAAGTGGTGGCCGGAGTTCACCTACATGAGTTGCGACCACCATGGCTACGACGAACTCCCCGAGGTTGAGCCTGGTCTCAGCCGCCGCGAGGTCGATGGCATCGGCAGCCGGTTCATCGGCATCGTCGACGCCACGGACAGCGGAGAGCAGCTCTCATGAGTTTGATCCGGCTGAACGACGTGACCGTGCGTTTCGAGAACACCCAGGTGCTTCGCGAGACCTTCTTCAGGCTCGAACCGGGGGACCGGGTCGGCATGATCGGCCGCAACGGCTCGGGCAAGACCACCCTGATCAAGCTGATCCTCGGCCAGGTGACGCCGGACACCGGCACGGTCACGGTCGACGACGGCGTGAAGATCGGCTACTTCTCCCAGTTCTCCGAGCTGAACGGCACGTCGACGATCACCGAGGTGCTCGACGCCCTGTTCGTCGAGATCAAGGCCGTCGAGGCCGAGCTCGCCTCGATCGACGCGGCCATCGCCGCCGACTCCTCGGCCAGCGCGGAGCTGGACCGCCTGATCCACCGGCAGTCAGAGCTCTTCGCGGACATGGACCGACTGGACGGCTGGGACTACCCGCGCCGCATCGACGCGGCCCTCACCATCCTGGGCTTCGACGAGGCCCACCGCACGTGCGCGATCGATGAGCTCTCCGGCGGCTGGCGCAACCGCGCCGCCCTGGCCAAGATCCTGCTCGAGGCACCGGACGTGCTGCTGCTGGACGAACCGACCAACTACCTCGACGTCGCCGGGGTGGAATGGCTCGAGAACTGGTTCCGCGACTTCAGGGGCGCGGCCGTCATCGTCTCCCACGACCGCACCTTCCTCGACGCCGTCGTGACCCGCATCATCGAGCTGGAGAACTTTCATCTGCACGAGTACCCGGGCAACTTCGGCGAGTACGTCGTGCAGAAGCAGTTCCGGCTCAAGACCCTCGAGGCGCAGTTCGTGCACGAGTCCGAACTGCTCGCGTTCGAGTCCGAGGGCATCGCCGACCGGCGGGAGGCGCAGAAGGCCGCGAGCCGGAAGCTCGGCACCCAGCTGGCGACCATCAAGAAGTCCCGCACTCCGCGGCCGGTCGACAAGATCATCACCGAGATCTACGGCGGCCTGCACGTGAAGGATGTGCTTTGTCGGGTCGAGATGCTCAGCAAGGCCTATGGCGAGAAGGTGCTCTTCAACGACCTGAGCTTCGAGATCCGTCGCGGCAACCGCATCGTGGTGCTCGGCGCCAACGGCAGCGGCAAGACCACTCTGCTGCGGGTGCTCACGGGGGAAGAGGCCGCGGATCACGGCGAGGTCGACTGGGCCAAGGGCGCCGGCATGGTGTCGTACAACCAGGTGCTGGCCGAACTCGACGACGCCGACACCGTCAGCCATGCCGTCAACGCGCTCGAGGGCAGCCTCGCGTTCACCGCCACCAAGAAGTCGGTCAACCGGTTCCTCACCATGTTCCAGTTCTCCGAGGCCGACCTCAAGCAGAAGATCGGCAACCTCTCCGGCGGCCAGAAGGCCCGGGTCGCCATGGCCCAGTGCCTGCTCTCCGGCGCCTCGGTGCTGCTGCTCGACGAACCCACCAACCACCTCGACATGTCGAGCACGCAGGTGATGGAGCGCGCGCTGCTGCACTTCCCGGGGGCTGTCGTCGTGGTCAGCCACGACAGGTTCTTCACCGACAAGATCGCCAACCGCCGCCTGATCTTCGGTAGTGCGGGTGCCGAGCCGGGCGAGGTCGAGGTCGCCGTCGCCTGACCCCGCCAGGTTTCGACAGGCTCAACCACCGGATGGGTCGCGCCAGGTTCGCGGGAGGGCCGGGTCTTCCGACCCGGCCCTCGGCGTGCGCGGCTGCTAGAGAGTGGCGTGCACCTGCACGGTGGCGCCGGCCGGGGCGTACGGCACGGTACGACCCTCGATGGGGACTCCGTCGACCGTCAGACTCGCGCGGGATCCCTCTCGGCCGGAATTGGCCACCGTGATCACGTAGGTCGCGCCGCGCGCCTGGCGGGTGACGGTGAACTCGGTGACGTCGGGACCGATCTGCGGGTCCACGACGAGGCCGTCGTAGTCCGTGCGCACGCCCAGCAGGTACTGCGAGACGGTCACGAAGTTCCACGCAGCAGTGCCCGTGAGCCAGGAGTTCTTGGCCTCGCCGTGCCGGACAGCTTCCTTGCCCGCGATCATCTGCGCGTAGACGTACGGCTCGGTACGGTGCACCTCGGAGATCTCCTCCCGGTACGCCGGCGTGATCTTGCGGTAGTGGTCGAACGCCTTGGCGCCGCGGCCCAGCACCGTCTCGCCGATGATCACCCAGGGGTTGTTATGGCAGAAGATGCCACCGTTCTCCTTGTAGCCCGGGGGATAGGTCGATACCTCGCCGAGTTCGATGCGATAGCTCCGGTAGGCAGGGTACTGAAGCACCAGACCGTGTTCGGAACCGAGCAGCCGGTCCACCGAATCGAGGGCCCTGAACGCCGGGCTGGTCTGTACCGGCGTGCCGTCCGCGTTGTGCTCCACGCCGACGCCGGCCAGAACGGCGAAGCCCTGCGGTTCGATCCAGATCCGGCCCTCGGTATCTTCGGATGTGCCGACCTTGTTCCCGTAGAAGTCGTATGCGCGCAGGAACCAGTCGCCGTCCCATCCGTCGGTCAGCAGCGCTTGGGTCATGTCGGCGGCGGCCTGACGGGCCTTGCCGGCCTGCACGGTGTCGCCGCCGCGTTCGGCGATAGTGGCGTACTGCCCGGCCGCCAGCACGAACTGGGCGGCGATGAAGGTCGACTCCGCCACCCCGCCGGCCTGGTTCTCGGTGGTCTGGAAGGACTCGCCGGGGGTGGTGGAGAAGCAGTTGAGGTTGAGGCAGTCGTTCCAGTCGGCCCGGCCGATCAGCGGCAGCCCGTGCGGGCCCAGGTTGTTCAGGGTGAACTCGAACGACCGGGTCAGGTGGGTGTACAGGGTCTCGGCCAGGGCGTCGTTGTTGTCGAACGGCACGATCTCGTCAAGGATCGTGTAGTCGCCAGTCTCCTTGAGGTAGGCATCCACCCCGATGATCAGCCAGGCCGGGTCGTCGTTGAAGCCTGAGCCGAGTTCGTTGTTTCCGCGCTTGGTGAGCGGCTGGTACTGGTGGTACGCCGATCCGTCCGGCAGCTGGGTGGCGGCGATGTCGAGGATGCGTTCGCGGGCGCGGTCCGGGATCAGGTGCACGAAGCCGAGCAGATCCTGGGTGGAGTCGCGGAACCCCATACCCCGGCCGATGCCGGTCTCGAAGTACGAGGCCGAGCGGCTCATATTGAACGTCACCATGCACTGGTATTGGTTCCAGATGTTGACCATGCGGTTGAGCTTGTCGTCGGGGGAGGTGACGGTATAGGCGCTCAGCAGGTCGGTCCAGTACACGCCGAGCGCGTCGAAGGCGGCGTCGGCGGCCTCGGTCGTGGACAACCGGGCCAGCAGTTCGTGGGCGCGGGTCTTGTTGATGACCTGCTTGGCGTCGTCGGCCCACTTCTCCTGGCCGTTCTCCGGCGTGTTCTCGACATAGCCGAGCACGAAGACCAGGTCACGGCTCTCGCCGGGCTGCAGGGTGGAGTCGACCTGGTGGGAGCCGATCGGGTACCAGCCGGAGGCCATCGAGTTCGCGGCCTTCCCGGCGTGCGGCACCTTCGCCTCGGCGAGGGTCTCGTAGAGGCCCACGAAGGTCTCCCGGTCGGTGTCGAACCCGGCGATCTCGGCGTTGACGCCGTAAACGGCGTAGTGGTCGCGACGTTCGCGGTACTCGGTCTTGTGGTAAATCGCACTGCCGTCTACCTCGACCTCGCCGATGGAGAGGTTGCGCTGGTAGTTGGTCTGGTCGTCCTGGGCGTTCCACAGGCAGAACTCGAGGTAGGAGAACAGCGAGAAGGTCTTGACCGTGTCGGAGGTGTTCGTGATCGTGACTTTCTGCACCTCCGCGGTCTCGCCCAGTGGAACGAAGTAGAGGGTCGAGACGCGCAGGCCGCCGCGCTCACCCGTGATGCGGGTGTAGCCCATGCCGTGTCGGGTCTCGAAGAAGTCGAGATCCTTCTTCATCGGTAGCCAGCTGGACGTCCACACGTCGTCGCCGTCCTTGATGAAGAAGTAGCGTCCGCCCGAGTCGGTGGGGATGTCGTTGTAGCGGTAACGGGTGAGGCGCCGCATCTTGGCGTCCTTGTAGAAGGTGTAACCACCCGCCGTGTGGGAGACCAGCGAGAAGAAATCCTCGCTGCCGAGATAGTTGATCCACGGGTAGGGGGTCAACGGGGTCTCGATGACATATTCCCTGGCTTCGTCGTCGAAGTGGCCGAACTTCATGCGTGCACCTTTTCGGTATCCCGGACCGCCTGCAGCGCTGCACCACTATCGTGAATGCTCCGTCGCAGCCGGACCTAGTCTAAATGAGAGCGCTCTCACGACCGCTTGCGTCGACTCTAGCAGCAGGATGCCGGAGCCACCAAGCCTCCTGCTGCGGCTCACTCAACGCCGATGACGGCCACGCCCTGAGGGGCCAGCTTCAGCCCGAGCGCGGGCGCACCCGTGAGGGCGTCGGTGCCGTCGACCAGGACTTCGGCCTCATGGGCACCGTGGTTGATCACGAAGACATAGCCGCCTCGGCGCACGGTTTCCACCCCGTTGCCTCGGGCCACCGGGGCCGGCAGGTCAAGACCAGCGTCCCGGACGATTCGTTCGGCCAGGCGGCGCAGGGCCCCGGGGTCGGGGAGGGTGGCGACATACCAGGCGGCTCCGGAGCCCGTTCCCCGCCGGGTCACGGCCGGCCAGCCGCTCAACGCCCCCTCGGCGAAGGTCGCTATGGTTTCGGCATCCTCGACCCGTACGTACTCGGCCCATACCCCGCCGGCCGCCGGGCCGCCGAAGACCTCACCGTCGAGGACGAGCTCGGGAGGCGCACCGGCGCCCAGATTGCTCAGATCAGGGGCGGCCGGCGGGGCGAACTCCTCGATCCACACGCCCAGTGTCCGCCGAAGCGGTTCGCCCAGGTAGCCGCCCAGTCGTACGTGCAGGTTCTCGTCCGTGATCGCGGTGCCGAACCCCACGACCAGGGCACCCGTTTCGGCGACAGCAGCCAGGTTCCGCACCTGACTGTCGGTGGCGGTGAAGTGAGCCGGAACGACGACCAGGCGGTAACCGGACAGGTCGGCATCCGCCCTGACGAAGTCCACCGTCAGCCCCACCGAGGTCAGGGCGCTGTGCCAGGCGAACAGGGTCCGGACATAGGACACCTCGGTGGGGGAGGCCGGTTGTTCGATGGCCCACCAGCTGTCCCAGTCCAGGGCGATGGCCACGCTGGACGGCACCCGGGTCCCGGCGATGGCCGCGTCTCCCGTACGACCGGACAACGCCGCCAGTTCCTGGCCCAGCTGTTCGACCTCCCGCCACACGCGGGTGTCGGTTCCGCCGTGCGGCACGAGGCCGGAATGGAATTTCTCGGAGCCCACCGCTGACTGCCGCCACTGGAAGAAGAGGATGCCGTCGGCGCCCCTGGCCACGCACTGGTACGACCAGGCCCGCATCTGCCCGGGGGACTTGGCGGCATTCCGACGCCGCCAGTTGACGGCGCTCGGCGCCTGCTCCATCAGCAGCCACGGCGCCCCGTCGCCGAGGGAGCGCATGAGGTCGCGGACCATGGCGGCGTAGGCCGGCGAATCGGGGTCGGCGGGGTCGGGGTAGGTGTCGTCGCTGACGATGTCCACCTCGCGCGCCCAGGCCCAGTAGTCCACGGCCTTGAAGAACCCCATGAAGTTCGTGGTGAGGGGCACCGTCGAGCCGGCCCGGATGATCGCCACCTCCGATCGGTAGCAGGCGAGGAGCTCGTCGTTGGAGAACCTGTCGAAGTCGAGCAGTTGCGTGGGATTGCGGAAAGTTGGCGCCGCGCGCGGCGGAGAGACCTCGTCGAACGAGTCGTACCGTTGCGACCAGAACGCCGTTCCCCAGACCCGGTTCAGCTCCTCGATCCGGACGTACTTCGCGCGCAGCCAGTCACGGAACGCCGCAGCGGACACGTCGCAGTAGCAGTGGCTGATGTGGCAGCCGTACTCATTGTTGACGTGCCACAACTCCAAGGCGGGGTGGTCGGCGTACCGCTCGACCAGGCGCCGCACGAGTTCTCGGGCTCGCTCCCGATACACCGGCGAGCTCGGGCAGTACTGCTGCCGGCTGCCCACCGACATCCGCACGCCCTCCTCGGTCACCGGCAGGGTCTCCGGATGCCGCAGGGCAAGCCAGGGCGGCGGCGAGGCCGTCGCGGTGGCCAGGTCGACCCGCACGCCGTGGGCGTGCAGGAGGTCCAGCACCCCGTCAAGCCAGGCGAAGTCGTACTCTCCCTGACGGGGCTCGAGGCGGGCCCAGGAGAACACTCCCACCGTCGCGAGGGAGACACCCGCCCGGTTCATCAGCCGCACGTCTTCGTCCCAGATGTCCGTCGGCCACTGCTCGGGGTTGTAGTCCCCGCCATACCAAATTGTCATGATCAGCCTTTCACCCCGCCGCTGGCGAGTCCGGATTGCCAGTACCGCTGGAGGAACAGGAACGCGATGACCAGCGGGAGGATCGAGACGAACGACCCGGTGATCACGGTGGAGAACAACGCCTGGGACCCGCCGCCGGCCGAGGCCGCGGACTGCAACTGGGCCAGCCCCACGGTGATGGGGTACAGGCTGGAACTGTTCAGCATGATCAGCGGCAGGAAGTAGTTGTTCCAGGTCGCCACGAGGGAGAACAGGAACACCGTCACGAGGCCGGGGCCCAGCAGGCGCAGGCCCACCTGCCAGAAGATCCGGAACTCGCCCGCGCCGTCCACCCGTGCAGCCTCGATCAGCCCGTCGGGGATCGCGTCGGCGGCGTAGACCCGCATGAGGTAGACCCCGAACGGGCTCACCAACGACGGAATGATGACCGCCCACGGGGTGTCCGTGAGCCCGGCCTGGGAGAACAGGAGGTAGGTGGGCAGGGCCAGCGCCGTCAACGGAATCATTACCGCGCCCAGGGTGGCGCTGAAGAGCACCTTCTTGCCCGGGAAGTCGTATTTCGCGAACGAGTACCCCGCCATGGTGGCCAGGAGGGTGGCGCCGGCCGCCGACGCGAATGCGTAGACGAAGGTGTTGAGCATCCACCGCAGGAAGATCCCGTCCCGAACGGTGAAGAGGGTCTGCAGGTTGTCCCAGAGCGAGAAATCGCCGCCGAACCACATGCCGAAGGTCGAGAACAGGGCCGAGTTGTTCTTCGTGGAGGAGACGAAGAGCCACCACAGCGGCAGCACGAAGTAGAGCACGCACAGCCAGAGCAGAACAGTGAGCAGGATGCTCCGGCGCTTTCCGGGCGCGTACCGGGGCCGGCTGCGGCCCGGGGCGACCGCCTCGTCGCCGTCGCCGGGGGTCACGAGCGCAGGGCCAACCCGAGACGTCATGACAGCGCCCTCTCTCGTCGTTCGCTGCGTTCCCCGCCGAGTTGGACGAAGTACGACACGATCGCGATCACGATTCCGAGCAGGAACGCGATGGCCGCGGCGAAGTTCAGTTCCTGGTTGATGAACGCGAGGTTGTACGCGTAGTAGTTCGGGGTGAAGGAGTTCGTGATCGCGTCGGGGGCGATGGCGTTCAGCAGGCTCGGTTCAGCGAAGAGCTGGAAGGAGCCGATCACCGAGAAGATCAAGGTCAGCATGAGCGCCGGCCTGATCGCCGGGATTTTGACGCTCCAGGCCAGCCGGAACTGGCCGGCACCGTCGATCTCGGCGGCCTCATAGAGTTCACCGGGAATGGATCGGAGGGCCGCGTACATGATGATCATGTTGTAGCCGACGAATTCCCACGTGACGATGTTCATCATGGAGCCGAGGATCGACTCCGGTGAGAGGAAGTCCGGCGTTCCCAGCCCGACCGCCCGGGAGATCTGCGCGATCGGGCCGAAGTCCGGTCCGTACAGGTAGCCCCACATCAGGGTCGCGACGACCGCCGGTACGGCGTACGGCATGTAGATCAGCAGCCTGATCCCCTTGGACCCGTGGGCGCGGGCGCTGTCCAGCGCCAGGGCGAAGAACAGGGCCAGGCCGAGCATGATGGGCACCTGGATGATGAAGAACAGGCCGACCCGGCCGAGGCCTTCCAGGAATGCGGGATCGGTGAGGGCGCGGGCGTAGTTGGCCAGGCCCGCGAAGGCCTCCCCACCGATCAGTTTGCTCTCGAACAGGCTGAGGTAGCCCGCGTAGACGAGGGGCACGACAAGCATCGAGAGGAACACGACGAAGAATGGCAGCAGGAACAGGTACGCCGCGCGGCGTTGCGTGCGCTTGGCGGGGCTGGTCGGACGTTTCGGCAGCGGCGGACCGGCGGGGCGCTCGGCGGTGAGCGCGGGGGAGTGCGACATTGCGACTCCTTTTCTGTGAAAGGGGGGAATCGGCCGACCGGCCGACGCGGTGCGGGGACGGACGGGCGCCCGCCGGCCAGCGGGCGCCCGGCGGGTCACTTCACGGTGAAGCCCTGGTCCGTCGCGTAGGTCACCAGCTGGTCCTGCCAGGTGTCCAGCGCCTGGGCAATGTCGCCCTTGGCGGCGATCACGGTGCCCATGGTCTCCTCGTAGGTGGAGTACACGTAGTCCATGTAGGGCAGCCACTGGAAGTCGGTGTCGACGGTCTGCGAGATCTCGGCGAACAGCTGGTTCACCTTCTGGCCGCCGTAGAACTCCGACTCCTGGTCGACGAACGCCGGGTCCTCCAGCACCGACACCTGCGGCGGGAACAGGAACTGTTCGGTCGCCAGCTTCATGGCCGAGGCCTCGTCGTTGTTGATGAACGTGGCGAGCTCGTACGCGGCGATCTTGTTCTTGCTGGATGCGAGCACAGCGTCGGACGAACCTCCCCAGTTGCCCGAGACGTTGTCGCCCTCATTCCACTGCGGCAGCGGAGCCGCGCGCCAGGCGCCCGACGTGCCCTCGGCCGTGCCCTGCAGGAAGATCGGACCCCACGCGGCGGTGAGCCAGCCCGCGTACTTGCCGCTGGCCAGGCCCTGGTACCACTGGTCCTGGAAGTCGACGTCGGTGGAGATCAGGTCCTGCTGGATCAGGTTGGTCCAGTAGTCCGCGACCTTCTTGGCCTCGTCGCTGTTCACGTCGATGGTCACGGTCTCCTTACCGTCGTACCCGAACGGCTTGACGCCGGCCTGCCAGAGGAAGCCGATCATCTGGCCCGCCTGGGTGGCGCCGAGGTTCGAGATGTAGCTGCCGGTCGAGTCCTTGACGGTCTTGGCGGCGGCCGCGTAGTCGTCCCAGGTCGCGGGAGGGTCGGTGATTCCGGCCTGGCTGAGGATGTCGTTGCGGTAGAGGTTGCCCATCGGCCCGACATCCTGCGGGATCGCCCAGACCTCGGTGTCCGGTGACACCTGGTTCCAGGCCCAGTCGACGTAGTCGCCGGAGAGGTCGTCGGCTCCATAGGCGGTCAGGTCCAGCAGCGAATCGTTCAGCACGAACGACGGGATGTACTGGTATTCGATCTGTGCGACATCGGGTGCGCCTTCGCCGGCCTCGATGGCGCTGCGGAGCTTCTGGTAGTGCGGGAGCCCCTGGCCGACGTTCTCGACCGTGACGTCGATGTCGGGGTACTTCTCTTCGAAGAGCTTCACCTCGTTTTCGATGTCGGGCACCCACGTCCAGAACGTGAGCTTCGTGGGCGTGGTCATCGCCTTGTCGATGTCGTCCTGGCTGATCGTCTCCGGGGAGGCGTTATCGCTGGAACTCGGCGTGCACCCGCTCAGGAGCATCCCGATCGACACGACGCCGGTCACCAGCGCCACTGCTGTTCTCCGTGCCTTCTTGTTCATGATCACTCTTTCTGTGGTTGGGAAGGACTCTGGTTGGGAAGGATCAGACGATCCGGTTGTGCTCACCGGCTGAGGAAGGTCCGCGTCGACCAGGCGGCCAGTGAGACATCTGTGCCCGTCGCCAGCAGTTCCCCGGTGACGGTGTCGGCGACGGTGGCCGCAAGCGTGATCGCCCGCGGTTCCCATCCCCAGTTGAAGACGAACCAGGCCCGCCGACCGTCCGGGAGCGCCCCGGAGCTAACGGTCACGGTCAGCGCGGTGTCACCCGCGAGCTCTTGCGCGTGGCCCCGGGGCACCGCCCAGCGGACGATGCCGGCGGCAAGGCCCGGACCGGGCACACAGCCGACCACGGTCACCCGGCCCCGGCCCACCGCGCGGCTCGTGACGGCCGGGAAGTCGCGGAATCGCGGGTGGTCGTACCGGGCGAGGACCTCGGAGCCGTCCGTGATGAGGCCGTCGATCCACAGGCTGGCCGTGGCGTCAGTGCCCAGGGGCAGCGCGCCGGATGCCGGGAGGACCGCGACCTCAGCCTCGAGGTTGGAGTACTCCTCGGAGTGGGTTCCAGCCAGGTCCGCCAGCCGCGGCGGGGCGACCTCCACCCGGGCGCGCGCCTCATCGTCGGCGTACCCGGTGCGCGGGCCGAGGATCAGATGCCCACCGGCGGCGACGTAGTCACGCAACAGCTGGAGGTCACCATCCGTCGCAACGTACACACCCGCGGCGATGAGCACCGGAAACCGGGCCGCGAGGGCTGTCGCGCCGTGGGCGTCCGCCTGGGAAACGTGCAGTAGGCGGGTCTGGCGGCCGGCCTCGATCGAACCCCGGTGGAACGCGTCGACGATCTTCTCGTACGACTCCGGGTCCGGCCGACCGTCGACCTGCAGCGGCGGGCTGAATTGCAGTGCATAGCGGCTCGGGTTCGACCAGAGGATCGCAACGTCGGCATCCGGCTCGTACCCGTCAAGCGCCGTGCCGATCGAGGCGAGTTCTCCGCCGATCGCGGCGACCTCCGCGTAGACCCGTCCGGGCACGAGGCTGTGCGGCAGCACCCCGCCCCAGTAGGTCTCGACACCGTAGGGCAGTGTGTGCCAGTGCCAGTACTCGATCATGGCCGCTCCCCGGGCGATGAACGTGTAGGCCGCCTGCTTGAGTTGTCCGGGGTAGGGCGGGAAGTTGGTCTCCGAGTGCCCGATCGACTGGGCGTTCGTCTCGGTCACCAGGTAGCGGCCCTGTTTCGAGGAGTACATGCGGTCGGCCTGCCGGAACAGCGCGGGGACCCCGGTCGTCGTCCAGGGGGTCAGCTGCGACAGGTCCAGGGACGCGTCCAGGCGATCCTGCATGCCGTAGTAAGGATTGCCCGCCACGATGTCAAGGTCCCGGTTCACCTGCTCGTCGTCGAGGGCGGGGCGGCCGTACTGCAGGCAGGTGGTCACGAACTGGCCGGCGTGGCTGTACTCGCGCACAATGCCCGCCTGCCAGGCGATGAATTCGGTCGTCAGGTCGCTCTGAAAGCGACGCCAGGCGAGGTCGTACTGTGGGAACGAGTTGCCGTCCGGCCGCCACAGCTGCGACCAGTCGTCCAGGCGGTGCGACCAGTAGGTGAGGCCCCACTCCCGGTTGAGGTTCTGCACGGCGCCGTACCTCTCGCGCAACCGCCGCACGAACTCGGTGAAGACGTGGTCATTGTGGAAGAGCTCGAGCCCGGGTTCGTTGTCCACCTGGAAACCGACGACGGCAGGATGGCCGGCGTACCGGCCGACGACCGCACGAATCACCCGCTCGGCGTAGTCGAGGAAATCTGGGTGGCTGAAGTCGACCTCCTGGCGGGCACCCCAGGGGATGCGCTCGCCCGTGCGCCGTTCCGCCGCGATCTCAGGGTGGGCGATCTGCAACCAGGGCGGGACCGCGTAGGTGGGCGTGCCGAGGATGACCCTGATGCCGCGCCGGTGGGCGCCGTCGAGAACCGGGGCGAGCCACTCGAGGTCGAATTCGCCGTCCCTGGGCTCCCAGGTCGACCACACCGATTCGCCGACGCGGATGACGTTGATACCGGCCTGCTGCATCAGGTCGAGGTCGGTGTCGACCCGGTCGGTGAGGTGATATTCCGGGTAATACGCGACTCCGAAGAGGAAACCGCTGGGGGAGTGCACGGGCAAGGCTGGATTCATTTGAGGCTCACTTCGTTGTGGGGCGTCAGCTGAGGTTTGCTTATGTTTTCGACCACATTTGGTTGAAACTAGGATGTTGTCGATAACATCGTGTTGTCAAGAGCGATTTGTCTACAGAATGATCACAATGGCCCGAGCGGGCAGTCGTGCACGACGAGACCGAAGGAAAGGGCGACATGGGTGCCAGCAGAGATCCGCTTGGCAGCACCCGTGCCACGCCAGCGGTGAAAGCCGCGACCATATACGACGTCGCCCAGGTCGCCGGCGTGTCCCACCAGACCGTGAGCCGGTTCCTCAAGGGCTTCGAAGGGATTCGCCCCGAGACCAGGGACCGGGTGGTGCAGGCGCTCAATGAGCTCGGCTACCGGCCCAACCTCACCGCTCGCAGCCTCAAGTCGGGCCGCTCCCACCGCATCGGCGCGCTGACCCACGAGATCTCCCAGGTCGGCCCGAGCCGAATCGTCGAGGGCGCCAGCATTGCGGCGCACGAGGCCGGCTACGTCCTGGACATCGTGTCGCTGGACACCCGCAATCCGAGCGCCGTGGATGAGGCGCTTGCACTCATCACGCAGCACGACCTGGCCGGGGTCCTCGCGCTCGCGGTCACCGATGAAATGACGAAGGCCTTCGAGGCAACGGCGTTCCGCGTTCCCTCTTATGTCGCCAGCGAATCTGAGGGCGCCATGGACGATCCGCGCGGCGTGCTCTCGAGGGTCGGAATTCCCGCCCTCGTCGCGCACCTCTCCGGGCTGGGTCATCGCCGTCTGGTGCACGTGGCCGGTCCGAGTGTCTGGTCGGCCGCGCGTAACCGCATTCACGCGTATGAAAGCGCGGTCGAGGACCAGGGACTGCACTCGGCCGGCATCCTGCACGGCGACTGGTCTGCGGCATCCGGGTACCGGGCGATCATGGATCTCGCCGACCTGCCGGAGGCGACCGCCTACATCGTCGCGAATGACCAGATGGCCCTGGGCACGATGCTCGCCCTCAAGGAGCGCGGCCTCCGCATTCCGGAAGACGTCAGCATCGTGGGCGTGGACGATATCCCCGAGGCCGCGTACTTCGACCCGCCGCTTACCACCCTGCGGAACGATTTCGAAGGCCAGGGCCGCGCCGCCGTGTTCCAGCTGTTGGCGCGGATCGCGCGCACCACCGCGCCACCCACCGCTGTGCCACCGCCGCTGCTTATCGCGCGGCGCTCCTCGGGACCGGTGCCACCGGGCGGCCGGTAACCACACGGTAGATTCGAGGCGGCAGAATCGAAGCGGTCGAATAGAGGCACCAGAATCGCTCGTTAAACGAGACAGGGCCGGATCCTGAGATCCGGCCCGTGAACTGTCTCAACCAGTTCTCGTTGATCGTTGCGCGAGCAACAATCTCCGTGGCTGGTTCGGCATATTGATTTCAGCCCGCAAACACGGGGTACTTCTGAGAGCGGACAGGCAGCCATTCCACGACATAACTCCGAAAGTTCCACCGACCATTCAGATGACTGCGCGTCCACGAAGTTTTGAGGGGCGAGCACGAGTAAAGCCGGTCGTGTGCGCGGGGTATCAGCATCGCGACAATCAAGCGATCTCTTCGACGCCACGGCGGCGCAGTGCTTGATGCTTCTCCAGATTAGACTCGGCCAACCAACCCTGTCATCCGGATGACGGCGCCTGCTAACTTTCAGTCCCACCCATCGCAAGATCCGGGGCCTCATCCACGATGCATGGCGTCCCTCCGCGACGGCATCATTACCGATCCGGCCAGCGAACTGGACGGCGTCATCGCCCGGGCCATGGCGTCATCGTTTCCGCGTTCGCCCAGCTGGAATGTCACCGGCTCTCCGAACGGACCCGCGCCTGCATGGCGGTTGCGGCCTCCCACGGGCGAGGCAGAACGGTGCGAAAGCACCCCGACCCTGGCAACACCAAGCGCGCTTGCCAGCGCCGCTACAGGTTTCTCAGGGCGGCGAACTTCGATTTATGGTCCCAATAGACTCCGGACATGCCCACATTTTCAGAGCGCAATGGATTTACGCCCATGACTCAAGCCGTGCAGATCGAGTCGCTAGACGAGGACACCCGTCGCCAGATCTGGAACATCGTTCAACCACTCGAAAACCGGCTCATGATGGGCAGCTACGAGATCAATTCGCAACGAATCGTGGAAGAACACCTGTACACCGAGCATTTTGGCGAGTACCTCGGTGATCACGCTGACGTGGGGGCCGTCGTCTGGGATCGCAGCCGCGCGACCGTTCTCTCGGGGGAGTGGCACCTGGTCTTCGATTACTTGGAGTCTCTGATCGAAGGCATCTCTCGCAGCGGCGGAGTGCACGGTGGGTTCACGGACCCGGCCGTCACGTCGGGCCTCAATCGCGTATTCGAGCGAACCTTGGCCGACTACCGAGTGATCGAGGGCAACATCGTGCAGATTGGTTCCGTCGTCGAGGCGGAGGCCGTCACTGAAGCGGCCACCTCGGAAACCGTCCTGAAGGCGGCCCGGGATCACATCCGCCGTGCCACGGCTGCCCTCGCGGACCGAACGAGCCAAGACTACGTAAGCGTCATCCGGGAATCGATCCTTGCCGCGGAATCCTTGGCTCGTCATCTCACCGGCAAGAGCACTCTCGGTGCTGCAGTGACTGAACTCAAGCGATCTCGCCCTGACCTCCACCCAGCCCTCACCGAGGGCTGGAAAAGCATCTACGGGTGGACATGTGACGAGGGCGGGATCCGGCACGGGGGTGACATGGTCGCTAACCCGTCGCTATCGCTCGCGCGCTGGATGCTCGTGTCGTGCTCAGCATTCATCACCTATCTCAGCGGCGACATCGAATCGTTTTTGTCGCCCAGAGTCTGACCGGCGGCCACCGGCAACTCGCGTTCGGTGCGCTACCAAGGGTTCCAGACGCGCCCCTCAACCGAGTGTCGCGCCCTTCTCCGGTTGCAAGTCTCACAATTCTTGTCCCGGGGCGTGCGAAAGCCCAGAGCGGATCGAACTCCGGGCGTGATGTCTTCGTGCGCCTGGTGTAACCAGTAGCGATCCGGTCGCAGCCGGCCTCTGTGAGCGCATCCTCTTGCGATCGGTGACCGGACCTCAAAGCGCTAACGTGCGTGTACCCAAAGAGTGCCCCGGACGTTGCCACAAACCCGAGTCCGGGTCCGGAGGCAACGCCGGAGATATAGTTCGTGTCCCGAGATATAGTTCGTGTCCCTATTGGTGGATTGTGCCGGTTCCGTTGCCGGATTGGTACCCCGGCCGGAAACAATCGATTTCGCCGTTGATGACACATCTGCTCTATGCGCGCCATAGGCAGCCCGAAAGGGACCGCAGGCAGAGCTGCGGCCCCCGTAGGCTGGCGCCATGAACACCGATTACGCCATACCGGCCCTGCTTGCCCTCATGGTGCTGATCGGCGGACCTATGTACCTGATCGGGAAAGCAGTGGACCGGCGGAGGGCACGTAAGTCCGTGGCGTGGAGAGCGTCCCGGGAAGGGATCCAACACCATGCGACGGTCGCTTCCTTGCACCGAGACTCCATCGGGCCACTTTCCTTTGATGAACACGAAGCGCTCCTCTTCAACGTGCTACGGATGACCAGTCATCAGGGGGCCATTACGTGGGAGGGGATCATTGCGCAGGTGGCGGGAGCTAGACAGATGGTACGAGAGAGCCCGGGAATCCTTCCGTGGCAGTCGGCCGGAGAACCAGCCGAAGAGACGACCAAGCCGGATCCAGAGATTGGGGTCAATCTGTCGGTTCACGAGTCCGCCGAGGCGACCGCATCGCTGTCCACCGAAACTGAAATAGGGCCGCGGGCGCCTCGTAGGCATTGACTTCATCATCAGGGCTGCGGTCGTCGTGAGGGGGCCCGATATCGTCATTTCTCAGAAACTCGACTTGACAAGCTCGAAGCCTTTATGGCGCCGGTGATCCCGTGGGCTGCTGTCGACTCGTCGCTAGGCGAGGGAGCATCGCAGCGGCATTAGGCCCACTCTGCACTAATGTCAGTTAGATGCAGAGCGACGCCATAATCGAGCCGTGCGATCCGACACACGGAATCGCGGTGCAGAATCCCAGTGAGGATGTGATCTATCTCATCCCGTCGGCGAGCGGTCGCGACGGACGCCCTGCTTACATGGGCACAGACGCGCTGCTCGTGAAACGAGCAGTTGCGGAAGGCGTGCCAGTGCGGTACTCGCTCCCAGAACAGGAGCGTGAGTTCGTTGAGCACTTCTCCGCAGGTATCGAGATTATCGAGCTGGCCGTCGCAATCATCGCCCTGGTACCCTCAACGATCCAAGGAATACAAGCGCTCATCGAACTGGCAGCGATGCGCAAGGGTTTCAAGGGTGATGCAGTCAAGAGGGCGAAAGTACACCTCAAAATTGACTACCTCAAAACGCCCACCACAGAAGCTCGTGGGGTCAGGATCAAGGGCGACGCTGACAAAGTTGTAGAAGCACTGAAAGAACTGGGTGCCGGTTCTTGACGTACCGCGTCGCACTGATCAACAATGGCTGGGCTCCGCCAGAGAGCGGGCCAAACAGAGATCACTTTCTCCGCCAGAACGGAGAGGCATTTCTCACAGGAGCGCAGGCTGCAATCGCTGCAGTGGCTGGCGTGCTGGGCCCACAGAGGATCCCGATCGTCACACTCTCCGGCGACGAATCGAAGGACATTGCACAAGTTGACGCAGTGATCCGGCGATGGTTCGAGATACGCGAAAAGCACGCTGACGTCATCGAAGCGGAGCTGCGAGAGCCGATCGACGCGGCGGTGCGCAACTCAATAGATGCGCTCAACTTCCTCGAAGACACAGAACTTCGCGATACCGCGCACGCATTGGTGCATCAAGCGGCACTTCTGAGATTCGGATTTCTTGGCTGCAAGCTCCGGATGGAAAACGGCGGTGTCAAGAGCGACTGTCCGGTGAGAATCGCACATCAGCGCTGGGGACTTTCGCCCGAGATCGTCACAGAGTGGTCGTGCTCAATATGCAGGCAACGTTTTGATTCCTGCCCGCACATCCCCGGCGAGGAGTACCAGCTTGTCGTCGACCGCTCGAGTGGCACTTGCTCAGCATGCCATGAAGACGAGTGCGAGCACCAACACGGCGAGCGCGTGAGTTGGCCAGCTCATCAGGTCGCTGTTTCGATTGAGGCGCTCGCAATAGCGATGGTCGCCAGGCCCCGCGATCCCAGAGCTCGGGTAGCTTCACTTCCGGTAGGGGTTCCATCCGGGTCAGAGATTTTGAAGCAGATCGAAGCAGGCGACGGCATTTGCAGCGAGTGTATTCTCCCCTGCACTGGATTCATTCAGCCTGATGGCCTGCTGTAGGCCTCATTGGTCCGCAATCTGCAAACGACCGTATGGTCGGACGTCACATCGGGTTTGCAACTCGCGGAAAATCAGTGCCAAGTGCCACCCGACGTGAGTTGTCAGCGAGGGCGACAAACTGCCACGCCAGTTGAAGTGAGGCCATTCGCTCGTCGTCTTTCACTATGAGGCAAGCAACGCGCATTCATCCATCGCATCTCGCTCGTCCCCGCTAGCACGAGCAATGACCCGCAGGAGAAGGGCGCTAGGAGAACCAGCTGACGCCAGCGTGGCTGCTCGGTACGCGTCTTGATTCTTAGCCAGATTGATCCCATTGTGGGACTCGTACTCTTCACAGGCGATCCTCCATTCGGACCATTCGCGCTGCATGAGCTCTTCCAAATGATCCGAGAGAATCGTCACAACAGATGACTCCGTTTGTGCGGGGGATCCGCTCTCCGGCAGTTTGAAGTACTTCGTTAGTTTCATATTTGAAGCAATATGCCCTTTTCGTTCCTCTTCAACCTTCGCAGCATTTTTACCCTGTTTCCGGGCGCGCGCCGCAAATCCGGAGTCGCCGTCGAACATGCAGTATGTCGGGATCCCGAGGGAAGTGAGGATCGCATGCGCAAGTGCGATGTTTTCCTTGCCGCCGACGTCGACGACTGAAACACCAAGCGATTCAAGGCTGCCGATCTCAGTTCTGTCGGCGATTCCGTGCAAGACAGCGACCTCCGTCGTTCCTTCCACGAGAAGCACTCTGTTGGCAAACAGTGCCACAGGAAGCCGCGATGCAATAGTCCCGTCCATCTGGCTGGCAACGGTTGAATCCCTCACTGCCTCGCCAGTCAACTTCATTACTTTCTCCATATTCGAGAAGTCGACGGTGACATCGGTGCTGCCGGGCATTTTGCGGCTTAGACGGCGGACCTGCGCAAAGTGACGAGCTTCAACGAAATAGGGACTGTGGGTCGCATAGGTCACCTGAACGTTTTGGCTGGCTGCTTCCGCAAGGGAACGAAGCACTTTGGCGAACGCTTGCGCCTGAATTGGGTGCTGGAACAACTCGGGTTCTTCGATCGCCAGGCAAATAACCCCGTTAGTACCGGCGGTGCCGCTTTGCGCTAGAAGTTGCAGTGCTGAGACAAGCAGCGTGCGTTGGAACCCATGTCCTTGTCGGTCGACCGAGGTCTCAGCCTCTCCGTCGATGATTGCGACTCGGAAGGTTGTCCTTGGAGCCTTGAGCTCAATCTCCGCAGGTCGCACAGAGATGCTTCTACCGGGGGAGTACGACGAAATGACTTTCCCCAGCTTGTCGGTGATCGCGTCAAGCTGGTCTTTGAACTTTTCGTCGTAAACCGCCTGCTGAGCCACGCGGCTATTCTCGACGATCTGTAAAACCTCCGCATCGGCCGCGGACCTGTTAACTGAACGTTCGAGTATTCGGGCAATTATGCTGTTCTTCGCGTCTTGAGACTCCTCACTGGCGCGCAGATCAGCGGTCACCAGAACGAAATCGAAGAGCCCGCTCATCTTGGAATTGCTGTTGAAGCCGAAGAAGTCCGTCTGGAGATGCTCGGGCATCTCATCTAATTCGTCGGAATTTGCAGACTCCCAAGCGGTCATTGCATCAGTGATCACCTGAACCGTGCCGGCCACAGGGAGGTGAAGATCAGGTCGATTTTGTCGAATTGCGTTATATAGGTCCTTTTTCGCGGCGGCCCCCACCGCTTCCTTTATAGGCACGAACAACCCGAGTCCCCTCGCATTCGCGGAGAGGGTCTCCTCGCCATCTGCGGCCCGCCGTTTCCACGCCGTGAAGGTGTTCGCCCCTGCCGGCGAGTACTTCCCAAGCTCTGACCTGTCGGCGATCGTAAGGACGTCGAATGTGACGCGGACTTCGATAGCTTCCTGCATGGCGCCGTGGGAGTGGTCGTTCTCGGTAAGAGCACCGCTTTTTCCGCCGTTAAAGAACCAGTCCAAAGCTAGGAGGACCGTTGACTTGCCTGTGCCATTTGGCCCGATGAATGTCGTGACATTGTCAAAGTTGATACTGACGTCGCGAAGTGAGCGGAAGTTCTTGATGGTGACCGTAGAGATTCGCATGTTGTGTGAATGGTTTCAGACTTCGGTCCTCAATCCCTTGACCTCCGCCGCCCCAAAACGGGGATCTGCATGTACGTACGCTGACCCGTGAGCAGGTGGTGCCGCGCCAAAACCAATCTCGAACACACTCAGAAGTTCGGGCACCCAGGGATCAACCCCATATACGTCATTGCGGGTCGCGCTCCTGGAGGTGCAGATCGGCGAAAAATGATGATCACAGAATTGACAAGGTGAGGCGACGGCATCGGTGTCTCGTCGGGAAGCGTCTCCTCGCAGCACCAGACGCTGCGATATAAAAAGGCCCCGGCGGTAACGCCGGGGCCCCTTGCACTGTCTCAACCAGTGCTCGTCCGGTCACAGCAAAGCCGCTCCCGGAAGTCTGTTACCAGCTTACAGCTGCTACCCGAGCGCAGATCGACTCGGAGCATCTGAACAGCACCTGGTTACGGGTGTGAGCTGACCGGTTCGGCTGAGGCACCGGCGGCTCCGGGGAGGTCGGTAGAAGATATCGCTTCGATCGTGGCGACCAGACTCGTGTTCGCCCAGTAAAAATCCACGTCGCCCTCCCAACCGTCGGTCCGCATGGTCCATCGGCCTCGTTGGCCGACCTGGAGGGTGTCGATCGTGCGCAACGGCCGGGGCCTGTCGTTGACAGTTGGGGGAGCATTTACACCAGGGACGCGCGTCACGGTTTGTTGGTCGAGATCAAAGAAGTGCGTGCTGTCTCTTGTCACGACGCGCCACGCCCCGCCTTCCTGTCCGCTGAGTTGGGTCACGGGGTCGGGGCCAGCTTCAGAGTCAATCATTGTTTGTCCTTTCTGGTGCGGTGTTGGTCGAGTAAGTACGATCTCCGTTTCGGTGCAGGAAATCGAGTTCGAGGGTTTGCGTGTGCAGAATCGCCATGTTCACGCGTTGCGGGCCGTTCATATCGAGCACGACGACACGGGTGGGCGGTGCGCCCGGCAGTGTCAGGGTCTCGTCGACGAAACGGTGGTAGTGACCGCCGAGCGTCAAGCGTGGACGGGTTTGCAGGACGGCGCGGCGAAACATGAACCGGCTGTGCGCGGCGTATGCGGCTTCCTTTGGTGGGATTCCCAATTCCGTGCTCCGCCGGTCCTGATCGGCTTCGTCCATCAGCGGTGCTTCATGACCAACAAGGACATCAACCCGATCGTTCCCCAACCGTTCGAGATCGGCGTCCGCGATTTGCTCTTCGGGCCACCAGGTCTTGCCCTCTTCGCGGAGGTCACGATCGGTGCTGTTGCCACCACCGAGCGCGGCGAGAGTGAACCGTCCCCCGATGACCGAGCGGTACCCACGTGGTAGATGTGCCACGTTGCCGGATATCCATCTCAGGCCATCAAGGTCGACCGGGAACTCCTGAAGCTTGGGGTGCCAGTCGTGGTTCCCGTCAACGAAGTAGAAGGTTTGGTGGTGCCTGGACAGGGCCCTCGACATCTTGTTTAGGTCCGTCTGCCAGTTCTGTCCCGGCCACAACACGCCCCAGTCTCCGAGTTGCAGGATGACCCGCACGTCGTTCTGTGCGAACGTCTGGAAAGCCTGCAGGGCATGCCCGAGGTCGCCGTGAAGGTCACCCATAATGCCAATCTGGCCCGCGGAGGACAGCGACTGAGTCGCGTAGGTCAGTGCTGGGCCGAACTGGGGCGGCGAGGGTGTTGTGCGGGGAGAGGTCGTTCCGCGAGTCGTCGTTGGGCGAATCCGCTAATGGCGACCGGCGGGTAGTCACGACAAGGCGCTTCCGCAGTCGACTTCTGGGACGCGGCTGCCGCTGCCGGGCACCGAGGTGCCCCTATCCCTGAGGTCGAGCCCAGTGTGCATGCCTGGTCGAGCACAGCAGGGTACGAGTCGATCTGACATACGACGGCCTCCGTCCATATTGACGACCGCTACGACGGTCGATGTATGGACGCTATCCGGGCGAACACGCCTGGCGAATCCGTGCCGGAATACACCTGCCGAAACACCGCACCGCTGTCCGCGCATGACCTCTCCGACCTCGCACGCTGTGCGGGTCGGGAAGGTCACAATGTCTGAACTCAGCCCTCTTGAACAGCTCCACGTCGAGTACCGCCAGCTTCAACGTCAACGCCCCTCCAGGCTCACTCAGGATCACGTCACCTCTTTGACGTTCTTCACCGCTGACCCCACCTGGCGTGAATCAGGGGAGATCCCAGCCCGCGCTCCGCGAGGCGTGATGGGTTGGATCCACAGCGTCTTGGCCCTCGAGGACTTCGTCGAGCGTGAAGGGCGTTTACCGCGGGAGAATCGTCGTCTCCCGGCTGGGACGATCTCGATCGAGGAGAAGCAGCGCTGTAATAGCGTGCGGGCCCAGCGGCGAGCGTTCGCTGCCGGTCGGCTCTGCTCCTATCAGGTGCAGCGTCTGCAGTGCATCGATGGCTTTACGTTCCAGCCGGTGGAGGACGCCTGGCAAGCCCACTACGACGCGTACTCTCGTTTCACGGCGACCCACGGCGATGCTCCGAAGTTGCGCAGCGAGATGGAGACCGAACGGGCATTGGCGCGGTGGGCGGCCAAGACACGTCTGGCATACCGGTCTGGCAGGTTGGCACCGGCCCGCGTCGTCGCCCTGAACGCTCTTTCGTTCTGGACATGGGGTGCTTCAAACGGCAAGTGATGCCCTCACGTGCAGGAATACATTCTGCGGCGAGAGATAGCTGCCACCGGAAGACCAGGCCAAGCTCAGCCTATGAACAAGGGCAACGGCGATGAGGGGACCGGGAACGGCGTGCCTGCGCACTGGAAGGATGAGTCCGGCGATGCCATCGGACGAGCAGCCAGCAAGGCACCGTCCTGCGCTACCTCGCCGCAAATGTCGCGGTCAATTCAGGCGACCGAAAGAGTGTGGCGCCGTGTTGAAAGTGAGTTCGGACTGCTCACGAGCAGCGAGGTAGCCAAACTTCTGGGTATCGAACCCGCGGCCACGAACTGGGTGGAAGAGCAACGCATAGCTGGCAGGCTCATCGGCGTACGTAGACATGGCTCCTACAGGTATCCCGGATTCCAGTTCGATCCAGCTAAGCGAGAGATCCTTCCCCTGGTCGCGCCTCTCATCGAGTTGGCCCGTGCCAATGACTGGCCCAGTGGAGATCTGACCCTCTGGATGCTCGGCCCGTCAACATCCTTCGAACGAGAGGACCGGCCGGTGGACCACCGGCACGAGCCATCCGTGGTCATCGCCTCCGCACGGTCCTCTATGGAAGCACTCTGGTGAACGCCGTGTGCCGAGCTCATTCCCGCCGCAAGGATCACCAGAGCGAGGTCAATCGTTTGAATCGGGCGAGCTCTGGCCTGAACGCTGAGGACAGACGCGCGGTGGAGCTGTGGGATTCGTTGCTCGGTCCGTTTCACGATCGATCCGGAATTATGCGTGTGCTCGCAGTGACGTCTGAGCAGCTCGAGGAACTCGTGGCCAGCGGCAGGGTCCTTCGGACCCGGACCCAAGAGGGTGAAGACTACCCAAGTTTCCAGATCGGGCCCAAGATGGAGCCGTTGACAGGGCTGGCCGAGGTCCTGGCCGTGATAGATCCTGACAGGACCGATACGTGGGGTGACGCGCTTTGGTTGGGAGTGGCCGTCCACCGCTTCGATCATCGTTCTGCCGCGGAGCTGATGCGGGAGGGTGACCTCAGAACGGTGATCGCTGCTGCGAGGCAAGATCGCGCGAGATGGGACCGGTAGTCGGCTGGCACGAGAGGTGGGCGCGGGAGCCGATCACGCCTTCGGTGAGGACCGTGGCGGCGGGCGCCTTTCGTGAGGACGTCTAGGCCGACGGCACGGGACCCGGATCGTGCAGTGTCCTGGGAGGCGCTGATCGGACCGTTTAGCGATCGAGCCGGAGGCATGAGCCTGCTCACTGACCGGTCCGGCAGCTATAAGATTTTTCTAAGGCGGTCACGAGCCGTCGCACCAGAACACAGGATGGTCAGCTAGTTAGTCACCCCAGGCGTCCTTCGTCTCGTCGGCGAACTGGTCGCGTGTGAGCGCCTGGATGCCGAATTCTTCTGCCTTGGCCCGGACCGCTTTGTCGTTGGAGACGATCGTCCAGGACGGCCCGAATAGGTGCTCGAAGTTGTCGCGCTCACCGTCCAGTGCACAGGCGACAAGCACCGGGTCAGCACCGCCCTTGTTGGCGTAGAGGTCTACGAGCGTCCTGTCGTCGGTTGGCACGCTGGCCATGACCTCGCGAAGTGCGCTGAGGACTTTGCCCGTGGTCGGATACTCGAATGCCTTGAAGGATTCCCAATCCGGGTGTCCCTTCGCTTCGTGGATTACCTCGGTTGGGATTCTGCAACATTGGAGGAAGAATTGGCTGTCGCGCTGGGCTCGCGTCAGGTGGGAGAGAGCGTTGTTGTCGATCAGGAACATACGGTCGTTCACCGGAGCGCCGCTCTCAGTTCGTGCAGCTCGCTCGGTTTGATCCGGTTGAGGCAGACGACGCGGCAGAACTCCCGCTCCGTCAGCTTCCGCGCGTCGACAGCGGCGAGTAGACGAGAGGTGAGCTCCCGGCCGCTGTACTTCCGAATCGCGTTGACAGGCTTGGGTGAGCGAGGCTGAGGTTTTGTACGGTTCCGGTACTCCGCCGCGAGCTCTCTTAGGTTTTCCCGTGTGACTTCAGCGGTCATCAGGCCGAGTCGCATCGCTCGAACGGCCATCGCGCTCGGAGTCACCTGGAAAGAGTCCGCCGCCGCCTTGATTTCTTCAAGGGTGTTAAGGCGTGCGAGCTTGACCTCGTCGGCCGGCATGAGGATCTCGCCGACGATGTCATACTCCCTGCCCGCTTGCGGCGCGGTGCTGCTTGCGTCGTAAGTGACCGGGGCGAAGATCCCGCGTCCAACGAGCACTGCCATTAGGACCAGGGTGAAGATCTGACGCCCGATGGGTTCCTGATCGTCGCCATGATCGCCCCCTGCAAGAAAGATGTAGGGCACCTTCGAGTCGCGGACAGTCATACCGCTGAATTTCACCTGTAGCAACTGCGGCATAAAGCCCCGAACGCTGCGAGAGACCAAGACCTGATTCGACTCGAGTCGCTCGATGATCAAGTCGAGAGCGATTGCCTTAGTGCGTGCGCCGCGGATCACCGCCAAATCGAGTCCAAGAGCATCAAGTAGGGCCTTCGCCTCCTCTTTCGGAGTGCGCCCCTCACGTCGGAGGAGGCCTGCGATCGGGTTCTTGACGAGACTCGGGTCATGTTTTCTCACCAGCGCTTGCTTGCGGAGGAGATCCTTCACAATCAGCTCCACGTCCCGCAGCTCGACACTCGTGCGAGAGCTCACAGTGAAGGTCCCGGGTGCCACGCCCTGCAGGAGCTTCTCCGTCTTCGCGCCAAGCTGCGCGTGCACAAGCTCCAGCGGCGCGAAGAAGAGCGGATACGGAATCTCTGCCTTGCGGGCGAGCTCGACCAGATCCGAGAAGGATATTTCTGATGTCTCCAACGCGCGAAGGAACGGGACACGCCCATTCACTACCGAGTTCCCCAAGAGGCTCGCGAAGACGTCTTTGACTATGGCCGTCCTACCACCGTCGAGCAGCACGTCCATGCTCTCTGCCTCCACGTCACGCATTAGCGCTGTACGAGGAGCCGCAATGCACTGCACCGACTCGTCCTACAACGTGGTGAGAGCGCTGCAGGCGGTGATTGCTGCTGGCAGTGACGCCCCGAGCCGTGATGAGCGCTGGTCGGATACTCCGCATTGATTTCCCCCAAGGAATGTGTGCTCAGCGTACTGCGGTGGAACGGCCTGGCCCGCAGCGGTTCGCTGTACCCATTCGGATGTAGGCAGGACCCTACTCTCCGTGGCGGACAACGTGAGCAGCACAAGTGGCCCCCTGGCATATGCGCCGTTATCGGTCACCAGATCCGGTCACCGCTTGCCCAGTCCAGGGAGGCCGCCACCAACGGTTCTGACGCTCTCGCCGGATGACACGGGGTACTCGCGGGCGTGTGAAACTCGCGAGGTCGAGAGCTTCGGGGTTGGAAGCTCGTCCTGCTCCGCCGGGAGTAAGACCAACTGGAGCGAAAGACCGATCCTCCCGAGATATGAGGCGGATGAAATGCACACCTCAGTGGAATCCGGCAGGTTGTGAGAGTACACGATGCCGGTCTTGAGATTGCTTCTAGTCATTCGCCCGCAGTCGCGGCATTCGTACGCTGTGCTGATTTCGTACTGGGGCACCTGGGCGCGATCGCCTGAACTCGGACACGACATCTCCCCGTTGTAGTGCGAAACGACGACGGTGTTGTCCAGCGCGACCGCTTGTCCGCACAAGGGGCAGATTAGCTCCAGCCAAGAACTGGACAGGTCTCTCACGGGTTACCTTCCTAAGCTGTCGAGGACGCTCGAGCCCAAATCCGTCGAAGACGGGTAAAGCCTTCATCATTGTTGGCGTACGACAAGCGCAGCATAGTCACTCCGGCGCCGAGACCGCCGGCTGAAATGCGGCTCCAAACTGGACTGGCTAGCCCTTGGACCCACGCGGATCGCTGCCAGGGGCGATGGTGTCCTGCTGCCGAATCGTGCCATCGAGAGCGCGGACTTGAAGCTCGCCACCTCCAGAACCCGCGAGAATGTCGCGCGCGCGGCTGATGCCTGCGGCTTGCGTGGGCACGATTGCGCTCGCACGGTCGGCGCCGGGAGTTCGGACTTCCCAGTCCCCGTCGTCACGGCGCTGCACGACTCTCTTGTTCATCTAATGCTGCTTTCCTCAAGTGTGTATTCCGCAAGGGGCCTTTCAGCCGCTCGCGGATGCGCCAGTGCGCACCCATCAATCTACTGACGCAGTGCAGTACGCCGCTGTCCCCAGTGCGGGCCGGCCAGCGTGACTCGTTGTGTCCCGACCGCATCGGATACGCCGAAACGGCCAGCGAGACGGAGAAGTGGGGGACTAATTGCGCAGACTTACCCGGGAACGGTGCGAACGACCCGCAACCATAAGGGATGGCGACCCGACGTGGGCGAGCCAACCGTCTGGGCTCGCCCATCGAGAATCGTCTGTTCCCCGAGGGCGAGAACGACGCAGCCCGCACGCCCCGTCCCTAAAACGACCTGCGCTCGTGACGCACTCTGGTTGGGAGTTGCCGTCCACCGCTTCGGTCATCGTTCCTCCGCGGAGCTGACGCGGGCGGGCGACCTCAGAACGGTGATCGCTGCTGCGAGGCAAGATCGTGCGAGATGGAACCGGTAGTCGGCTGGCAGATCCGGCAATCCGCCCAGAAGAGATCCGTCTCCCGCCGTTTGAGCCGGCGCACCCAGGCGCTCGACTAATTCCAGGACTAATGCGGCAGATGCCCACAGGTCCTTCTCTGTCGTCGTCCAACCGGCTTGCGCGCGGGACTCGTGGGGGAGTTGGCGTATGTGTGTGATGCCCTGTCCTAGTCTGGGAGCAGGCCCGCAAGGCCTCCGGGGGTTCGCGTGCGCGAACGCGATATGGAGCAGTTGATGATGACGACAATTCACGATCTTCTTGACGAATACGCGCTGATGGCGCGCGATACACGCGAGAAGGGGCTTCTGCTTGAGCGTCTTGCACGGGCCTACCTGACGACGGATCCGGTGTGGACGGCACGGTTTGAGGACGTGTGGCTGTGGCAGGACTGGCCTGGCCGCAACGGCAAGCCCGACACCGGCATCGACCTCGTCGCCAAGGAACGCTACGGCGACGGAGTGTGCGCGATCCAGTGCAAGTTCTATGCGCCCACACACTCCATCGACAAGGGCGACATCGACTCGTTCTTCACAGCCTCCGGAAAGTACCCTTTCACCAGCCGGCTGGTCATTTCAACGACGGACAAGTGGTCCAAGCATGCTGAAGATGCTCTAGTCGGCCAGCACGTCGCCACAGCCCGGATCGGCGTGGACGAGCTCGCCCAATCCGACGTCGACTGGTCAAAATACTCCCTCGCCAAACCAGACGACCTGGCCCCGCCAACATCGAAGCACCTACGCCCACACCAGGAGCAGGCCGTCGCCGACGTGATTAAGGGGTTCAAGGACTCTCCCCGCGGCAAGCTGATCATGGCCTGCGGCACCGGCAAGACCTTCACAAGCCTTCGAGCAGCGGAAGCAATCGCCGGCCCCGGCGGTTCCGTGCTCTTCCTGGTTCCCTCGATCGCGTTGCTCTCCCAGACGTTGAAGGAGTGGGCTGCGGAACGACAGATGCCGTTGCGCGCGTTCGCGATCTGCTCCGACTCCAAAGTTGGTAAGTATGCCGAGGACTATTCCGTCTCGGATCTGGCTTACCCGGCGACAACCAGCACAGAGCAGCTCCTCGGCGAGGTCGCGAAGGCGGAGACCCTCGACGGGCTCACCGTGTACTTCTCTACCTATCAGTCGATTGATGTGGTTGCCAAAGCGCAAGCTGCTGGTCTGGGCGAGTTCGACCTCGTCGTCTGCGACGAGGCACACCGAACGGCCGGCTTCACGCTGGCCGCGGGCAAAGAATCCGTATTCCTCCGTGTGCACGACGACAACGCGATCAAAACCAAAAAGCGCCTCTACATGACCGCGACACCGAAGATCTACGGTGAGGCCGTCCGCTCCAAAGCATCAGAGAAGAACGCCGTCCTGGTGAGCATGGACGACGAGGCCGCTTTCGGGGCGACGTTCCACCGGTTGGGCTTCGGCGAGGCCGTCGAGCGAGACCTCCTCTCCGACTACCGGGTGCTGGTGCTCGCCGTCGACGAAGAAACCATCGGTGCCGGGTTCCAGGAGTCCTTCGCCGCTGACGGCGAACTCAACATCCCGGACGCGGCCCGGATCGTGGGCATCTACAACGGCCTGGCCAAGCGCGGTGTCAAAGGACTCGGCCCCGATGCCGCAGACCGGGCGCCTCTGCGCCGGGCCGTCGCGTTCTCCCGTTCCATCAAGGACAGCCAAAAAGTCAGGTCCATGCTCAACGGCTACGACGGCCACCTGACCATTCCGCACGGCGTAGCCTTCCCCTCTGAAGCCGAACAGAACAACAACCACGAGATCGCCGGCACCCCGCGGCTGCGGCTGGAAGCCCAGCACGTCGACGGCACCATGAACGTCATGATCCGCAACGAAATGCTCGACTGGCTCAAAGCAGAAACCGATCCCGAAGACAACGTTTGCCGCATCCTCACCAACGCACGCTGCCTGAGCGAAGGCGTGGACGTTCCCGCGCTAGACGCCGTCATCTTTCTCAACTCCCGCGACAGCCAAGTCGATGTCGTCCAGAGCGTCGGCCGCGTCATGCGCAAGGTCGACGGCAAGGACTACGGGTACATCATCCTTCCCATCGCCGTGTCGGCCGACAAAACCCCCGAGCAGGCACTGAACGACAACACTAAGTACAAAGTCGTCTGGGATGTGCTGCGCGCCCTGCGCGCCCACGACGAACGCTTCGAAGCCAAGATCGAACAACTCGACCTCAACGGGCGCAGCGACCCCCAGCTCCAATTCATCGACTCACGAGAACCCTGGAACCCTGACGCAGAACCTGGCTCCGAGACATCCAAGACACCGGACAGCACGGCGGTGGCGATGGATTGGTCATCGATCGGCGCCGACTGGCGCGAAGCGATGTATGCAAAGATCGTTGAAAAGGTCGGCGAACGCGACTACTGGGAAAACTGGGCTCGGGACATCTCCGACATCGCACGGCGGCAAAGAATCCGCATCACCAGCCTCGTGCTGGGATCCCACGGACACCTCCGCGCCGACTTCACCGAATTCGTCGGCGGCTTACAGGACAATCTCAACCCCTCGATCAGCGAGGCAGACGCGATCGAGATGCTTTCCCAGCACCTGATCACCGGCCCCGTATTCGACGCGCTCTTCAGCGACTACTTTTTCAGCGCGAACAACCCGGTCTCCCAGGTCATGCAACGTATGGTCGACGCTCTCGAAGGCAGCAACCTACAAACCGAAACCGACGAACTCGAACCGTTCTACGCGAGCGTCCGGCGCAGCGTCAAAGGCATCACCGATGCCGCCGGCAAGCAGACCACCATCAAGCGGCTCTACGAAAAGTTCTTCTCTGGTGCCTTCAAGGACACCCACGAACGCCTCGGTATCGTCTACACCCCGAACGAGATCGTTGACTTCATCCTCAGAAGTGCTGACGATGTCCTCCGTGCCGAGTTCGGCGCCACGCTCTCCGACAAGGGCGTGCACGTGCTCGACCCCTTCACGGGCACCGGAACCTTCATCGTCAGGCTCCTGCAGTCTGGACTGATTAAACCCGCCGACCTCGTACGCAAATACCGGTACGAGCTGCACGCAAGCGAAATCGTGCTGCTCGCTTACTACGTCGCCGCCGTAAATATCGAAGAGACCTTCCACGGACTCGTCCAAGACACCGGCGGTGCGCACGCCGATAGCTACGGAGTCGAGGGCTACGAACCGTTCCCCGGTATCGTCCTCACAGACACCTTCCAATCCTCCGAAGATGACGACCGGTACGACGACCACGGTATTTTCGGCGACAATAACGACCGCGTCAAGGCTCAGAATGCTCTCGACATCCGTGTCATCGTCGGAAACCCGCCCTACTCCGCCGGCCAAGACAGCGCCAACGACAACAACCAGAACCTCAAATACCCGTTCCTGGATGCACGGATTGCCGCTACCTACGCCGCCCAATCCACCGCACAAAATAAGAACAGCCTCTACGACTCCTACATTCGCGCTATCCGTTGGGCCAGCGACCGTGTCAAAGACCGCGGCGTCGTCGCCTTCGTTTCCAACGGAGGCTACCTCGACGGCAACACCGCTGACGGCCTCCGAAAGAGCTTGGCCGAGGAGTTCAGCTCGCTTTATATATTGAATCTCCGCGGAAATCAAAGAACATCTGGGGAACAATCTCGCCGCGAGGGCGGGAAGGTATTCGGCTCCGGAAGTCGGGCCACGGTGGCGATCTCCGTCTTCGTGAAGAACCCGGACTCCCTAGAGCACGGCAGGCTCCTCTACCGAGACATCGGGGACTACCTCACACGCGATCAGAAACTCGCCCTCGTTACCGAATACGGCAGCATCACCGGCGTCCCGTGGGGCACACTCACCCCCAACACTGCGGGCGACTGGCTAAATCAACGCGATGACACCTTCGCGGGTTTCACGCCGATCGGTGATCGCGATACTCCGAGCGCTGCAGTGTTTTCCGCGTATTCGCGCGGGCTTGCATCCGCGAGAGACGCCTGGGTCTACAACTCGTCACGCACCGCCGTCATTGAGAATGTTGATCGCATGGTCGAGTTCTATAACGAGCAGGTCGAAGCCTCCCACGCGGCCACTGATGGAGCCGTCTCTAACGACTCAACCAGAATCGCTTGGGGCGGTGGGCTCCGCCAGCAAGCTGAGCGTGGCTCGCGTATTGAGTTACCGCTTCCCCCCGTAGTCGCCGTCTACCGCCCGTTCTTCAAGCAACACGTCGTCTTCGATTCGCGGCTCAATGAACGTCGCTACCAACTCCCGAAGATGTTCCCCACGGCGGAACAGCCCAACGTGGGTTTCTACTACGTTGGCATGGGATCGGCGGTTCCGTTTTCGGTTCTGATGATTGACTCGATCCCTGACCTTCATGTCACTGGCGCAGGAAGCGGCGGACAGTACTTCGCTCGCTATACGTACGAACCGCGTGCGGGCGAGTCTGAACTCGATATCTTTGGCGACGCTGAGCCCTTTACCCGCCTGGACAACATCACGGACGAGGTTCACGCCGAGTATCAGGAGCTGTACGGCGCTCACATCGGAATGGATGTAACCAAGGACGACGTCTTCTACTTTGTCTACGGCCTCCTGCACTCCCCGGACTATCGGACGACCTACGCCGCGGACCTCAAGAAGATGCTGCCGCGCATCCCGAAGCTCGCAGAGCCCTCTGACTTCTGGGACTTTGCCAAGGCGGGCGCCAAGCTGGCCGACCTGCACCTGCGCTACGAAGAGGCTGCGCTATACCCGCTAGATATCGAAAGAGATCCTGACGCCAGCAAGCGTGTAGAGAAGATGCGCTTCGGCGGCAAGGCAGGTGCTTGGGACAAGTCCACGATCCGATATAGCGATGGGATCACCGTCCGCGGTGTCCCCGACGAGGCGCACGAGTACATGCTCGGCTCTCGGTCGGCGATTGAATGGATCATCGAGCGCTACCGGGTGAAGACCGACAAAGACAGCGGGATCGTCAACGACCCGAACGACTGGGCTACCGAGCACGACGACCCCGACTACATCCTGGATCTCCTCGGTCGAATTGTGACGGTCAGTGTAGAGACCGTCGCAATCGTGAAGGCACTACCGTCGCTGCGAGTTCGAGACGAACTGCTATCAGCCACCGGTGCCCCACACAGCGCTTCATGAACCTCAGGCTCGATAGTGGGCGAATCACGCTAACGGAGGACGTCGTCCGTGAGCGATTGAGAGGGCGCTCTCCTGGCAATATAAGTGTCCATTGGGTTGACGTCGAGGGTGTGTGCTGGCCAGTCGTGGAGGCATTCGCGCTCTCGACGGGAATGGATCGGACTCTCTTTAGGTCCGGGGCGGCACGACGGCACTTCCGGGACCTCGGCTTCGCACTAGGGACCACCGCGGGCGGCGCCAAACCAGCGAGACGGGCGAGCCTACCTGTAGGGCCGAAATTCGACCCGTCGAGCGCCCCGGTACTCGATACAATCACGATGTCCTTGAGCCTCACCTGGCGGCTCGCCGGTGCTGTCGCCGTTGATTCGGCCGGGTATCCCACGTTTCCGATCCTGCCGGATTGCCCGGGGATATACCGCTTCGACTTTGGGATCGAGTCGGGGCATCGAACGCTGTACATCGGCGAAGCGAAGAACCTCAGCAAGCGAACCGGGCAGTACAGAGCCGCCAAGCGCGACAGATCCCACGCGCTAACGAGCCGGCGGCTTCACCTGCGGATGATCGAGCACCTTCTCGGAGGGGGAACAATTACGATGGCCGTAACGACCGAGGTGACGTTGGGCGATGGGTCCTCCGCGAACCTGAACCGCAAATCAGGGCGCCTCCTCGGCGAGAGCGCCGCCGCCGTCCTCGCTCACCGCGAGCCCGAGATACTCCTGCTGAATAAGGACGATGAACTGGGCATCCCAGAACCGTTCGAGCGCCTCTAGCGACACTCGACGTACCGGCTAACGGTCAGAGGGCTAACGTTGCCCGTGATGCGCCTTGTACTGCACTTGGCTGGCGCTCAGTGGGACTGTTCGCAGCCCGCGGCTGTGTGTAGTCGACCTTGTCGGTAGCCCAGCGCCTAGGTTCGTCAGTCTCGCCAAATCAGGAGTGCATTCCTGCACGCACTCAACGAGGGCGTGGCGGTGGATAGTCTCGCTGAACCCATTCCACATCTGCAGGGAACCCCGATGGCAATTACGGTGTTGCGGCCGCCGAAGTTCCTTAGGCGAGGCAGCTATGCCGCCCACGCTGCTCTCATTCCGGTGTCTAGGGAACGAATCATGTTAGTAGTCGTCGTCCCGCGCCGATCCACCGGTAGTCGCCGAACCGTCAGTGCGGGCATCGTTTGCGCCTGTGACAGCACCCATCGTGTCGGCGATGTAGGTTGCGAGCCCGGGAATCTGATCCACCCAGTACATGAGGTCGGTGAGGGTCATCATGGTCTCGCCGCGGTTGATGCGTTGGAAGCGGCCATAGTTCAGGCCCAGGGGGAGCTCCGTGGCTTCGCAGTAGGCCTTGAGATCGGTGTCTTGGTCCAGGAGGTACTCGCGGATCCGGTTGGTGATTGCGTGCTGCAACTCAGCCGCGGCCTGCTGAGGACTCTCGATCGCACCGGACGTGAGGCGCGAGCTGGAGCGGCCAAACTTCTTATGGGAGGCGGCGGACCGCGGCTCAAACACCGCGCCGCCGGGTTTAGGAGGCCTGGGCACGAGTTCAGCATACCCAATATCGACCGGTCCAGAGGCTAGCCGAGGCATGAGCACATTTATGCACCATTCATGCAGGAAATGCACCACTGCATCGGCAGGGAAGCTATCGATCGCCGCACACGCACATATGCATGACCCCCACCACGCTCCCTTCTGCTGCACGTTCCCTCGAGAAATGTGCGGCCCATGCCGGCTCACCGATTTCTGCTCAGTCAAGAAAGCGCCGAGCCACGCTGCCGACGCCGACGGGCGTGTCGTACGACAGCGCAGCGCGGGTGCTTCGTTTTGGGTCTGCGGTTGATGATCCGGGGTTGGCGGCTGCCAGGATGACGTTGCGGGGCGGTGAGGCCAATGCGGAGGCTCGTGTCGCGATGGCGGCGGCGCGTGCTGCGTTGACCGCTCTGAGTGCTCAAAAGATGGCCGATTACGTGCCGGACTTGCCCGCCGAGCAGCTGGATGCAATCCGCCCATTTGTCGAGGATGCGGTGGCTCTAGCTTTGCCACAGACCAAATACTCAGTCGAAGCGCTGCTCGGACCTAGCATTCACTTCGCGTATTGGGCGGTCTTCGTCGTCGGTGCCGACCTGGACGCGACGATCATCTTCAACCGGGAACTGATCGAGCACTACGTGCGCGAAAATTTGCCGGAGTTGTCGGAGGGCACCAGGCGTAATTATCGCGCCTGGCTGTTTCGCGTGGCGGAGGCAGTGAACCCGGAAGCAAACCCGCGCAATCCGATGCCGCTGAACGAGCGCACCCTAGAAAGCCCATACGACGATAACGAGCTCGTGGCACTGGATCGCTGGGCTGCAGGGCAACGCACTGCCTACATGCGACGTGGTGCCAGCACCCTGATTTCGCTCGGCGCCGGCGCCGGCCTCACCACTGCCGAGATTGCTTCGCTCCGACGAGAGTCCGTAAGCGTGAGCCCCGATCGCGTGGTCACCATCACGGTCACAAACGATGGTCGCGCCCGCAGCATTACCCTTAGGGCGCGCTACGAGAAGAGCCTTGCCAAAACCATCCTGGACCTGCCCAGCGCAGCGTTCGTGTTCCTGCCCAATCGAACAAGCACTGAAACGAACGTCGTAAGTGCGTTTGTAAGTCGCACCTCGCGGCCCACCGGCACCCCGACGGTTCGCGTGCGCCGGCTACGCAACACCTGGCTGGTGCAACAGATGACGGATCGCGTTGACGTCTTCACGTTGATGGAGGCGGCAGGCCTGCAATCACTGGAATCCATTTCACGCCTGGCAAGCTACGTGCCACGGCCGAGCGACGAAGCACGAGCCTCGCAGCTTCGGGGCAAGAAATGACACGCCCCACGGACGCTAGCCAGCGCGAACTCGCCGAGAATTGGATGGTCACCACCTTCGGACACCGCATGGGCGATTACCTCAGCGAGTCTCGCACAGAGCCCATTGGACTCGCCGTCACCGAAGTTGACCGGGTCCTCAGGGCCGCCCGCACCAGACACGTCCTTACTGCCTGGCGAGCCGAAGACTCACTCTCGGCTGCTGGCCGGAAACCGATTCTGGACGAGACAGCTGTGTTGAGCTTGATCCTGCTGCAAATCCGGATTGGGCGCCCAACGTTGATCACAGAGCTAACCCGAACCCTGTTGCAGCTCAGCCCGTGGCAACGCACAGTGCTCCACCTCACCCACGATGGCATGGACGACCGCGTCTATGAACGCATCTGGTCTGCCCTACAACGACTCATCGCACTCGTCGATGAGTTCCCGGGCCGGCGCGATAAAGTCCTGACAGAAGGCGAGTACCGACGAGTCAAAGCCAAGCGCGACCCCGCAGACTGCGCTGTCCGTCGCACCAGGATGTGGCAACTGGCCAACGACCTCGTCCACGGATCCTGGCTCCTTCTCCCCAAGGAACTTCGTGACCGGTCCGACGGAAACCACGCCATCGACGCCACTTTCGTCCCGCTCCAGGGAAAAGTCGGAAATCCCTCCTCCCGAAACCTCGAGGGGAACCGGCGCACCGCCAACCCCGACGGCGGGTTCTACCGACGCGAGGGCAGCCACGGCGCCGTTACTCACGCAGACGCTCGGGCCTTCAAGAAGACCGACTCAACGCGGAAACAGAAAGGCCGCTCTGTCGAGAAACTCTTGTGGGGCGTCGAGATAGAAATCGCACGGCTGACACCCAACCAGCCTGGTGACGTCGATCAGTTCCCATTGCTGTCCACCGCCCTCGGCTTCCACATCCCCGGCGCAATCATTGGGGAGGGGCTGAACCTCCTAACCGCTTTGGCCGAGCGAGACCGCAGGATTAACTTCGTCATCATGGACCGCGCCTACTCCGGTGCGAAGTACGCAGAGTTTCAGGTGCCAGCGCGCAAGCTCGGGGCCAAACTCGTCTGCGACTACAAGGACACGGACCTTGGTGTGAAAGCACACGATCCGCGCGGCTTCATCCAGGTATCGGGCACCTGGTATCTCGACAACCTCCCGGAGGTTCTTCGCAACGCCGACAAGACCGTGCAAGAGGTTCGGAAGACGCACGGCGAAAACGCGGCGAAACTAGCGAAAGCCGAAGCGGCTCACACTAAGGACGAGGGCAAGCTCCGTGGAGCCCTACGCAGCCCTCACTTTGGCGATCCAGAATCTGGAACCGATGAGAACCCTACCCTGGCGATTGAGGACGCCCGTAAAAAATACGGAAACAGTTCGCGCGTGCTGCACCAGGCGGAAACGCTCTATGCCAAACAGTTAGGGCGGCGTGAACTTTACAGGCTCAAGGCAAAGGGGCGCATGAATTCTGCCGGCACCCGCCGATACACGATTCCCACGGAAGCTCCGGGCTATGCCTCATGGAAGCTAAAGCCCAAGGCCCAGCAAGGTCAAAGTGTTCTCATGGAACTCCCGACAGCTCAGGACGATGACCCCAATGCTGGCGGCCTTAAGCACGAGCAGTACTACCCGTACGGCGACGAGCAGTGGCGGACCACCTACAGCATGCGAAACGGCGTCGAATCTGCGAACCGCAATTTGAAGCGAAGCCAGTATGAAGACATCGCCAACCCCGACAAACGCGCCGTTCGCGGCAACACTTTCACCTACATCGTCGTCGCACTCGCCTCGGTCGTCGAAAACATGCGGCAAATGCTGAGCTTCTACAAACGCAAGCTCTCCACGAAGCCAGTGACCCCGAAGAACCGCGAACTCCCCGGCACTTTCTGGCAGAGCGCCGGCGCCGCACCCATCAGCACGACGGAGCTCCAGCCGCCAGGCTAGTAGACCTGAACACACGACACCCCCGCGTACCTGCAGCACAAGGCCATTCGGCGTACCTGAAAATCCCAGGTGCGCCATTTTGGGTTTAACCCAACGCCGGTCTAGCGCAACGGCAGCGTTCAAGCAGCCGATTTGGGCAAAAAAATAGGCCGGACAACCGCTAACGATTATCTCGACCTATTTACCGAACCGAAGTGCGGCAAAAACCGAACTTCTCTCCGTGTCCGAGGGGGGACTTGAACCCCCACGCCCTATACGGGCACTAGCACCTCAAGCTAGCGCGTCTGCCATTTCCGCCACCCGGACTGGATGTTTTGGCCGCAGTTATGTTTTGCTGCCGGGGAATAACTTAGCACGGATCCAAACCGCTTCCGGACACCACACCTCTCCATGGTGCCTCGCGACGACGCCGGACTGACGCCCATGGTGTGGACCGGGAACCCTGCCTCTCGGGCGCCTCCGGGCGGCGACGCCCCGGAGCCCGGTAGCGTGATCTGCATGACAGCATCCGCCAGCACGCCCGGGTCGGCCGAATCGCTCGACCTGACCGCCGAGATCGCCCGCGACCTCATCCGGTTCGACACCACCAATTACGGGGAGGGCCGGTCGAACGGTGAGACGGATGCGGCGGAATACGTAGCCGAGAAGCTGCGGAACCTGGGCCTGACCCCGGAACTGATCGACTCGGAGCCCGGCCGCACGAGCGTTGTCGCCCGGGTGCCCGGGCGGGATCGGACCAAGAGCGCCCTCGTGGTGCACGGCCACCTCGACGTGGTGCCCGCCGACCCGACGAACTGGTCGGTGGATCCGTTCGGTGGCGAGATCAAAGACGGCATGCTCTGGGGTCGTGGCGCCGTGGACATGAAGAACATGGATGCGATGATCCTGGCCTCGCTGCAGGATGTGCTCGCTGACGGTGCCGCACCCGAGCGCGACCTCGTCATCGCGTTCTTCGCCGATGAGGAGGCCGGCGGGGTGCTGGGCTCACACCATCTCGTGGACACCCGCCCGGAGCTCTTCGCGGGAGCGACCGAAGCCATCAGCGAGGTCGGCGGGTATTCCATCACCCTCGGCGGCCAGCGCGCCTACCTGCTCCAGACAGGTGAGAAAGCTCTCATCTGGATCAAGCTCGTCGCGCACGGTCCGGCGGCACACGGATCCCGGCTCATCCACGACAACGCCATCACTCGGCTGGCCGAAGCCGTGGCGAAAGTGGGCCGGCGGGACTGGCCGATCCGGCTGACCGACACGACCCGGCAGCTGCTCGGCGAGATCGCCCGCATCCTCGGCGTCGACCCGCAAACCACGGGGCCGGACCAACTCGCCCTGGCCACAGGGACCGCCTCCGGTTTCATCCAGGCGAGCCTGCGCACCACGACCAATCCCACGGTTCTTCAGGCCGGTTACAAGCACAATGTGATCCCCGATCGCGCAGAGGCGCTCATCGACATCCGGCCCTGCCGGGGGAGGAGGACGCGGTTCTGGCCGAAATCGCGGACCTCGTGGGGCCAGACATCGAGATCGTCACCATCCACCGCGACGTGGGCCTGGAGACCGATTTCTCCGGCCCGCTCATCGAGAAGATCGTGCAGACGCTCGGCACCCACGACCCCGGCGCCCCCGTGCTGCCGTATCTGCTGCCGGCGGGGACGGACAACAAGGCCCTGAGCATGTTGGGCATCAAAGGATACGGCTTCGCGCCGCTCAAGCTCCCGGCGGATTTGGATTTTCCAGCGATGTTCCACGGCGTTGATGAGCGCGTGCCGCTGGACGCATTAGTGTTTGGCAGAACGGTTTTGACCGATCTGCTGTCGACGTACTAGCCCACTGCCGCGCTACCGGCCAGCATCAGCACGAGCGAAAGAGTAATACGTGGACTTCATCAATGCTGTCATCCTCGGCTTGGTCCAGGGGCTGACCGAATTCCTACCGGTCTCCTCCAGCGCCCACATCAGCATCGTGGGCCAGTTCCTCGGCACCGGCGAGGACCCCGGCGCCCGTTTCACGGCGATCACCCAGATCGGCACAGAGGCCGCCGTGGTGATCTTCTTCTGGCGCGACATCGTGCGCATCATCGGCCAGTGGGCCAAGTCGCTGGTCGGCAAGGTACCGCGTAGTGACGCGGATGCCCGGATGGGCTGGCTGATCATCCTCGGCACCCTGCCCATCGTCGTGCTCGGTCTGCTGTTCCAGGACCAGATCGAGACGAGCCTGCGCAACCTCTGGGTCACCGCGATCATGCTCATCGCCTTCGGTGTACTGCTCGGCATCGCCGACTATGTGGGGGCCAAGCGCCGTCGCCTCGGCGACCTGACCGTGGGCCACGGCATCATCTTCGGCTTCGCGCAGGCGCTGGCCCTGATCCCGGGCGTCTCCCGCTCGGGCGGCACCATCACCGCCGGCCTGTTCCTCGGCTACGAGCGCGCCGCCGCGGCCCGCTACGCGTTCCTGCTCGCGATCCCCGCGGTGCTCGGCAGCGGCTTCTACCAGGTCTACAAGTCGATCAAGGAGCCCTGCATCACCGCGGCGGCCACCTGCACGCCCGAGCTGTTCGGCCCGTGGGAAACTCTCGTCGCCACCGTCGTGGCCTTCGTGGTGGCCCTGTTCGTCATCGGCTTCTTCATGAACTACATCTCCAAGCGCAGCTTCCTGCCGTTCGTGGTCTACCGCATCGCGCTGGGCATCGTCGTGATGATCCTGCTCGGCACGAACACCATCACCGCCTAGTTAGGCTGGTCATATGCGCGCCTGGTCACACCCCGTCGTCCCCACTATCCCGGGGCACTCCGACGCTCCGCGTCTGCACGACACAGCGTCGGACTCGATAGTGGAAGCCAGGCCCAGCGACGTGGCCCGGCTCTACGTCTGCGGGATCACACCGTACGACGCCACGCACCTGGGCCACGCGGCCACCTATCTGGCCTTCGATACCCTGCAGCGGGTTTGGCGGGACGGCGGGTACCGGGTGCACTACGCCCAGAACGTGACCGACGTGGACGACCCGCTGTTGGAACGCGCCAGCGCGACCGGAGTGGACTGGCGCGAGCTCGCCGCCGAGCAGACCGACCTGTTCCGGGCCGACATGGAAGCCCTGGGCATCATCCCGCCCGACGATTTTGTTGCCGTCACCGACGTCATCGACGACATCTCCGCCGCCGTGCACTCGCTCCGCGAGTCCGCGCTGGCCTACCGGGTGCCGACACCCGATGCGCTGCCCACGGCGGACGGGCCCGGAGCCGACCTGTACTTCGACATCCGTGCCGCAGAACGGCAGGCCCCCTGGACGCTCGGTGACGAGAGCAACCTCGACCGGGCGAGCATGCTCAGCCTCTTCGCCCAGCGTGGCGGAGACCCCGACCGGGCCGGCAAGCGCGATCAGCTCGACCCCCTTCTCTGGCGCGCAGCGCGTGCCGGTGAACCGGCCTGGGACTCACCCGTCGGGGCCGGGCGGCCGGGCTGGCACATCGAGTGTTCGGTCATCGCCCTCGCCGAGCTCGGGACCGACTTCACAGTTCAGGGCGGCGGCAGCGACCTGATCTTCCCGCACCACGACATGAGCGCCGGGCACGCCGCCGCGCTGAGCGGCCACCCACTGGCCCAGGTGTACAGCCACACCGGCATGGTCGCCTACCAGGGCGAGAAGATGAGCAAGTCGCTGGGCAACCTCGTGCTGGTCTCCAAGCTCCGCGCGGGCGGAAGCGACCCGCGAGCGATCAGGCTGGCCCTGCTGGCCCAGCACTACCGCACCGACTGGGAGTGGACCGCTGCCCAGCTGGTAGCCGCCGAGGCGCGCTTGGCCGCCTGGACGCTCGCGTTCGGGCCGATCGCGGTGCCCGCGGCCGTGGCCGCCGAAACTGCGGCATTAGGTGCCGCAGCGGTCGTCGAGCGGATGCGCGCCGCGCTGGTGGACGACCTCGACACCCGTGGCGCGCTGGAGGCGGTGGATGCAGCCGTTTCGGCCGGCGTCGACGACCCCGCCCTGGTGGGAAGCGCCATCGACGCGCTGCTCGGCGTCAGGCTCTGACCCACCCGATCCGCTAACCGGGCGTGTCGAGTCCCGTAACCCGACTGCCCAACGCCACACACACACGCTGGTCGAGCCTGTCGAGCTGTGGGGGCGCTTCTCGCCCGGGTGGTCGGCGGAAGCGCACTTCCTTAGGAGACCCCGCGAGACGGCACATGCTCGCCGGCCACGACAGCGAGCACGTCGCCAGGTCTCGACAAGCTCGACCACCGAAGCGGGCACGACACAGACGCACCCGCCGTCGAGGCCGGCTAGGGCTGTCGGGGCTCCGGGCCGGGTCCCTGGCGCCCGTCGGCGCGGCCGTCCCGGCCGTCGCCACGTTTGCGCAGGTACTTCTCGAACTCCTGGGCGATGGCCTCACCGCTCGCCTCCGGCGAGTCGACAGTGTCCCTGGCCTGCTCGAGCTGGCCGATGTACGCGGCCATCTCCTCGTCCTCCGCGGCGAGGGCGTCGATTCCCGTCTCCCACTCCGAGGCATCCGTGACCAGGTCACCGCGCGGGATCACCACATCGATGATCTCCTCGAGCTTGTCAATGAGCGCCAGCATGGCCTTGGGCGACGGGGCGTTGTGCACGTAGTGCGGCACGGACGCCCAAATGGACAGGCTCGGGATGCCGACCGTCTCCGCCGCGGCCGCGAGAACGCTGAGGATGCCCACCGGCCCCTCGTAGCTGCTGCGCTCCACCTGTAGTTCGGCGCGCACCTCGGGGCTGTCGCTGGAGACGAAGATCGAAATCGGCCGGGTATGCGGCACATCCGCCAGCATGGCGCCGAGGAACACGATCCCGCTCACATCGGCGGCGAGCACCGAATCCAGGATCTCGGCCGCGAAGCTCTTCCAACTGCGCGAGGGCTCGGTGCCGATCAACAGGTAGATGTTGCCCGCGTTGGTGCCGCTCACCCTCAGCTGGGCGTCTTCGGCCAGCGGAACGCCGCTGCTGCCCGGCACGGCGGGACCGTACATGACAGCGCTGGGCCATTCGATGACCCGGTGGCCGTCCTCGTCGGTCGAGATGGTGGGCGGTTGAACTGGTAGTCGAAGTAGATCTCGGGGTCGATACTCGTGACCTCTTCGACGTCGAGGAGGTCTTTCAGCGTGCGCACGGCGCCCGTTGCGGCTTCGCCCGCATCGTTCCAACCTTCGAAGGCGACCACCAGGAGTCGCCCGCTGAGGAACCCATTGCCGTCTGTCACTTGAGTGAAACCTCGTGTATTCCGGCCGCCGCGACCGGGCGACCTTCTTCAAGGATAGGCCGTGCCCCCTAAACTTGAACCCCGTGACATCGAACGCTACACACTCAGCCCCACCCGCAGCCGTGCTCTGGGATATGGACGGCACCCTGGTCGACACCGAACCGTACTGGATGCGGGCCGAACACGAACTCGTGGAGTCGTTCGGCGGGGTCTGGACCCACAGCGACGCGATGCTCCTCGTCGGCTCCGGACTGCTCGGCTCGGCGGCGATCCTGCAGAACCGCGGCGTGAACCTGAGCGCAGAAGCCATCGTCGATGTGCTCACCACCCGGGTGCAGGAGCAGCTGGCCTCGGCCGGTATCCCGTGGCGCCCCGGCGCGCATGAACTGCTCTCCGACCTGCACGGTGCGGGTGTGCCGATGGCCCTGGTGACGATGTCCGAACAGCGGATGGCGCGCCAGATCGCCGGGATCGTCGGCTTTGACGCGTTCACCACCATCGTGTCGGGCGACATGGTGCAGCAGAGCAAGCCGCACCCAGAGGCGTACCTCACCGCGGCGGCCGTCCTGGGAGTGGACGCGGCCCACTGCGTGGCCATCGAAGACTCCATTCCCGGCGTCGCGTCCGCCGTCGCCTCCGGCGCCGTCGTGATCGGCGTGCCCCACATGGTCCCGCTCGAACACAGCGAGCACTACACACTCTGGGAGACCCTGGCGGGAAGCTCCGTGACCTCGGTCACGGCTTTGTACCGGTCACGGCGTTCCACACTTCTTTCCAGCACCACCTACATCGAGGACGCGACACCCGCATGAGCGACAACCAGGTCATCCAGAACAGCGGACCGTTCCGCGCCGGCGACAGAGTGCAGCTGACCGGTCCAAAGGGCAAGCTGAACACCATCACGCTCGAACCGGGCAAGACCTTCCACACCCACCGGGGCATCCTCGAGCACAACGACATCATCGGCCGCCCCGACGCCTCCGTGGTGACCAACAACGTCGGCGTCGAACACCTGGCGCTGCGCCCGCTGCTGATCGACTTCGTGATGAGCATGCCGCGCGGTGCGGCCATCATCTACCCCAAGGACGCCGCGCAGATCCTGGCCCAGGCGGACATCTTCCCCGGGGCGACCGTGGTCGAAGCCGGAGTCGGCTCGGGCGCGTTGTCGCTGTGGCTGTTGCGGGCCATCGGCCCGGCCGGCACGCTGGCCTCCTTCGAACGTCGCGAGGAGTTCTCCGACGTGGCCCGCGCCAACGTCGCGACCTTCCTCGGCCACGACCCGCAGAACTGGTCCATCACCCTGGGCGACCTGAGCGACACCCTGCCGGAGACCATGCCTGCGCAGTCCGTGGACCGCGTGGTCCTGGACATGCTCGCGCCGTGGGAGTGCATCGACGTCGTCTCCGACGCACTCAAGCCCGGGGGAGTGCTGCTCTGCTACGTCGCCACGGTGACCCAGCTGTCCCGCGTAGCCGAGGCCATCCGCGCCACCGGCAATTACACCAACCCGGACTCGCACGAGACTATGGTGCGCGGGTGGCACGTCGAGGGTCTCGCCGTGCGCCCGGACCACCGGATGATCGGACACACCGGCTTCCTCATCACCGCCCGCCGGCTCGCGCCGGACACGATCCTGCCCGAGCTCAAGCGCCGCCCGTCGAAGACCGACTTCAGCGACGCCGATGTCGAGCTGTGGACCCCCGGCGCCCTGGGCGAGAGGTCCGTCAGCGCCAAGGTCATGCGCAAGCGCAACCGCACCGCCGAGAACGGTGCGGCGCTCTCCAAGGCTCGGGACCTCGACGCCGGTTAGGATAGGTTCGGCCCGCCGCCCGCACCAGCGGTTTCCGCCAGAACTTTCCCGCAAGTCATTCGTCAGCATTGCGCTGCCGCCTGTATCGAAATGAGGACCCGTGCGTAAAGTTCCCGCACTCATCGCAACCGCCGGCCTGGTGCTCGCGACCCTGACCGCCTGCAGCCCCGGGTCCGCCTCGGCCGACTGCACGGCGCCGGTGTCGTCGGGTGACGCGTCGAAGCTGGTCTCGGTGACGGGCGACTTCGGCTCAGCGCCCACGGTCGACTTCCCCACCCCGCTCAAGACCGACACCACCCAGCGCAGCGAGATCATCAAGGGCGACGGCGCACCGCTGGTCGAGGGGCAGAAGGTGCAGGTGGACCTGAGCGTCTTCAACGCCACCACGGGCGAGGCCATCGAACAGAGCAGCTACGACGGCACCAGCATGGCCAGCTTCGTCCTCAACGACCAGACCCTCCCGGGCCTCACGGACGGGCTGCTCTGCGCCGAGATCGGCTCCCGCATCGCCGTCGTCGCGTCCGCGGCAGACACCTTCGGTCCCAACGGCGGTAACGCCGACATCGGCGTCGGCCCCGACGACTCGCTCGTGTTCGTCCTCGACGTGGTCAAGGGCTACCTCACCCGCGCCGACGGCGCCGACCAGCTGCCGGTCGCCGGGCTCCCCGCTGTGGTCCTGGCCGAGGACGGCACCCCCGGAATCACCATCCCGTCGGCCGAACCGCCCACCGACCTCAAGGTCGCCGTACTCAAGAAGGGCGACGGCGAAGAGGTCACCGACGGTTCCACCGTCACGGTCAACTACACCGGCGTGCTGTGGGACACCAAGGAGGTCTTCGACTCCAGCTGGGCGAAGGGTTCCCCGGCCGCGTTCGTCGCCGCAGACGGCTCCACCACCGAAGGTGGCGTGATCCCCGGATTCGCCAAGTCCCTGATCGGCCAGACCGTCGGGTCCCAGATCATCGCCGTGATCCCGCCCGACCAGGGCTACGGCGACCAAGCCTCCGGGTCCATCCCGGCCGGCTCCACGCTGGTCTTCGTCGTGGACATCCTCGGCGTCGACTGATCTCGCTGTCCGGCACCGGCCTGCCCCGCTCGACACGTCGAGCGGGGCAGGTCGGAACGCGCACCACCGATAGAATCGCGTACGTGTCGCCCACCCCAGAAAAGCAGCATCCCGTCACTGTCGAGGAACGACTCTTCAGTCTGGTCCTTGCGCTCATCGCCACCCAGATCGGCCTGACCAAGGCCGAGATCCTCTCGACCGTGCAGGGATACCGGCAACGGTTCCAGGTCGGCGGCGACAATGCGAGCCTGGAGCGCCAGTTCGAGCGCGACAAGGACGACATCCGCGAACTGGGCATCCCGCTCGAGACCATCGAATCGCCGGACGACCCGGGCAGCAACCACCACCTGCGCTACCGCATCCCCAAGGGCCTCTACGACCTGCCCGCCGACATCTCCTTCTCGCCCGACGAGATCATGCTGCTCAAGCTCGCCGCCACGGTCTGGCGCGAGGGGTCGCTCTCGGCCGAATCCCGCCGCGCGCTGACCAAGCTCAGCTCCCTGGGGATCGATTCCACCGATCCTGTCATCGGCTATGCCCCGTCCCTGCGTGCCAGGGAGGCGTCGTTCGAGCCGCTCAGCAAGGCCATGGACCGCGGTCAGGTCGTGGCCTTCCAGTACCTCAAGCCCGGCGAGAGCGCTCCGCGCCGTCGGGTCATCGCGCCGCTGGCCGTGGTGCTGCACGAGGGCCGATGGCACCTCTACGGCTCCGACCAGGATGCGGGGGCCACCCGCACCTTCCTGCTGTCCCGGATCGTGGGACCCGTCGTCACGGTGCCCGGCAGCGTCGCGGTCCCTTCGGCGGCAGACGACCAGGGTCAGCGGGCCCTCGCCGAGCTTGACGCCCTGTGGCGCGCCCAGGTCGCCCTGATCACGGTCGAACCGGGATCGGATGCGGCCGTGCGGCTGAGCAAACGCGGCACCCCCGGACCGGCAGAGGGCGATGTCGAGCTGCACTACACCGACCTGAACATCCTGGCCGACGAGCTGGCAGGCTACGGGCCCGAGGTTCTCGTGCTCACCCCGTCCACCCTCCGGGACGCCGTGGTGTCGCGGCTGCGGCACGTGCGGGACGCCCACACGCCGGCCGCGCCGGCCGAAGAGGAAATGGACCGATGACAGCCAAGCCCGTCGCCTTCGGCGCCACCGACAAACTCACCTTCCTGCTCTCCCTCGTCCCGTTCCTGATGGACCACGACCGGGTGAGCGTCGGCGCCGTGGCCGAGCATTTCGGAGTCTCGCCCCAGCGGGTGCGCGATGCGGTCAACCTCATCGCCATGTCCGGAGTACCGGGGGAGACCCGGCAGTACCTGCACGGCGACCTCTTCGACATCCAGTGGGACGAGTTCGAGAACAACGACAACATCGTTCTCACCCACCTCGTCGCGATCGACGACTCACCGCGCTTCTCGGCCCGCGAAGCCGCCGCGCTCATCGCTGGGCTGCAGTATCTCTCCGCCCTGCCCGAGAACGGCGACCGTGACGCCATAGCCACGCTGATGGCCAAGCTCACCCGGTCCTCAACCGGCGCTCCCAGTCAACTCGCGGTCTCCCGCACCGACTCGGATGTGGCCATCTCCGTCATCCAGGCCGCCGTGCGCGCGGGCACCCAGGTGGAGTTCGACTACCTCAATGCCCGCGGCACCGCCGAGCACCGCTGCGTCGACCCGCTGCGGATCGAATCCGTCGACAACGACTGGTACCTGCGCGGCTGGTGCCACCTCAGAGAGGCGATGCGCACCTTCCGGCTGGACCGGATGGGCCGCTTGCGCTCCACCGACGTGCCCGCGCTGCCGCACGACGAGTCCGTGCTGCTGCCCGACGCGCTCTTCCAGGGATCCGCGGACGACCTCACCGTCACGATCGAGCTGCCCGCCTCCGCGGTCGGCCTGCTGGCGGACTACGGCCCCGTGCCCACCGACTCCGGACCCACCGGCACTGCGCCGTCGGACGCCCTCAGCACCGTGCAGCTGCGGGTGTCGCATTACCACGGCCTCAAACGCCTGGCCGCTGGCCTGGCCGGCGTCGTGCGGGTGGTCGACCCTGGGGCCGCCCAGCAGACCGTGGCCGACTGGGCCGCCGCCGGAGTGGCCCGCTACGAGGCCGAGTCCTCGTCGGAGGTCCCGGTGACGGACGGGGGCCTCGCGTGATCCCGGTGTGGGCGTGGGTGCTCATCTGGACCGTTCTGGCCCTCGCCCTGCTCGGCATGCTCGCCTGGTTCGCCGTGCGACTGTTCCGCAAGCTCATGGGAACCCTGGGCGCTCTCGAGGCCCTCGGCGATCAGGTGGCCGTACTCGACCTGGATGCGATGCCACCGCGGGCGGCATTCCATCCGGCCGTGTTCCAGAACCGCAGAGAACTCAGCCTGGCCCGCGAACAGGCCGGGATCGAGCGAATCCTCCGCCGCGCCAAGCGGCGGGATCTCTCAGTCAGCCGGGGTAAACTACTGCAACACACTCCCTACAAGCCAGAGGATCGACCCCCATGTTGAGCAATCTGACCGGATGGCACTTCCTGATCATCCTCGTCGTCATCCTGCTGTTGTTCGGTGCGCCCAAACTTCCCGGCCTGGCGCGCAGCCTGGGCCAGTCGATGAAGATCTTCAAAAACGAGATCAAGAGCGACACCGTTGACGAGCCCGCCGACCCGGCCGCCGCTCCGGCACGTCCCGAGTCCGTGGACGGCACGACACGGCCCGTCGGCCCGGGCGACCAGACGAAGCACTAGTCCGGTGGCCGTGCGCACCACAAAGCGTGCGAAGCGCGGCGGCACCATGTCGCTCGGGCAGCACCTGCTCGAGCTTCGCAAGCGCCTGTTCCGGGCCGCCGCGGGCATCGTCATCGGCGGCATCATCGGGTGGATGCTCTCAGAGGGTGTCTGGGATGCCCTGCGCCAGCCGATCTACGCCATCATCGAGGCCCAGAACCGCAACGCGCAGATCAACTACCCCGACATCACGTCGGCGTTCGACCTGCGGTTGAAAATCGCCTTCTACGTCGGTCTCGTCCTATCAAGCCCGGTCTGGCTCTACCAGATCTTCGCGTTCCTGATGCCGGGTCTGACCCGGGGTGAGAAGAAGTACGTCTACGGTTTCGTGCTCACGGCCGTGCCCCTGTTCATCGCCGGCTGTGCGGCCGGCTGGTACGTCCTGCCCCAGATCGTCGGTCTCATGACGAGCTTCGCGCCCCCGGAGGATGCCGCGTTCATCAACGCGCAGAACTACCTGGACTTCACGCTCAAGCTCATGGTCGCGATCGGGATCGCCTTCGTCCTGCCGGTGTTCGTGGTGCTGCTGAACTTCGCCGGGGTGATCAGCGCGCAGTCGATCATCAAGTCCTGGCGGGTCGCGGTGCTGGTGATCATCCTCTTCACCGCCATCGCCACCCCGGCTGCCGACGTCATCTCGATGTTCATGCTCGCGGTTCCCATGATCGTGCTGTATTTCTCGGCGTACGGCATCGCCGTGCTGCATGACCGGCGTGCCGACCGGCGCGCCCTGGCCCTCGAACGGGAGTTGGCGCGCTAGCGCACCACATGACAGACCTACAGTCACCGGCCGACCGGTACACCGCAGCGCGCCTCCGCGCCCAGACGCCCAAACTGGAAGCATTCCGGCGCGGCCTGAGGTTTGACCTCGACTCGTTCCAACTCGCCGCCGGCGCGTCGCTCGAAGCCGGCAACAGCGTGCTCGTGGCCGCTCCCACCGGGGCCGGCAAGACCGTCGTAGCCGAATTCGCGATCTTCCTGGCCATGCAGCAGCCGACGGCGAAGGTCTTCTACACCGCCCCGATGAAGGCACTGAGCAACCAGAAGTTCCAGGAACTCGTCGCCGAGTACGGCGCAGACCAGGTGGGTCTGCTCACCGGGGACACCAACGTGAACGCCGGTGCCCGCATCGTGGTGATGACCACAGAGGTGCTCCGCAACATGCTGTACGCGGACTCCGACCTGCTCAGCAACCTGGCCTTCGTGATCATGGACGAGGTGCACTATCTCGCCGACCGTTTTCGCGGTGCGGTCTGGGAAGAGGTCATCATCCACCTGCCGCAGAGCGTACGGATGGTGTCGCTGAGCGCGACGGTGTCCAACGCGGAGGAATTCGGCGACTGGCTGCAGGCCGTGCGGGGCGACACCGACGTGATCGTCTCCGAGGAACGTCCGGTACCCCTCGACCAGCATGTGCTGGTCAAGAGCAAAATGCTCGATCTGTTCGACTCGTCCGGCCTGGCCGCCACCCACCGGGTGAACCCCGAGCTCGTGCGCCTGGCCCAGTCCGGCGGCCGACCGGTTCTCGACCGCTCGGCCGGCCGCGGGCGCGGCTCCAGCCGGGACCGGTTCCACCACCAGCGCGCCGCGGCCGAATCCGGCCGGATGGACCGCGCCGAGATCGTGCGCCTGCTCGAAGGAAAGCACCTCCTGCCGGCGATCTTCTTCATCTTCTCCCGGGTGGGTTGCGATCAGGCGGTGCGCCAGGTCCTGCGGGCCGGGGTCCGGCTCACCGACACGGCAGAGCGCGACGAGATCCGGCAGATCGTGGACGAACGCTGCCGCACCCTGCTGGACGAGGATCTCGCGGTGCTCGGCTACTGGGAGTGGTTGGACGGGCTCGAACGCGGCGTCGCCGCACACCACGCCGGCATGCTGCCCGCGTTCAAGGAGGTCGTCGAAGAACTCTTCCAGAAGAAACTGGTCAAGGCGGTCTTCGCCACCGAAACCCTGGCCCTTGGCATCAACATGCCGGCCCGCACCGTGGTCCTGGACAAGTTGGAGAAGTTCAACGGGGAGGCCCGTGTGCCCATCACCCCCGGCGAATACACCCAGCTCACCGGCCGTGCCGGGCGACGCGGCATCGACGTGGAGGGCCACGCGGTCATCCAGTGGCAGCAGGGACTTGACCCGCAGGCCGTGGCGTCGTTGGCCTCACGGCGCACCTACCCGCTGAATTCCAGCTTCAAGCCCACCTACAACATGGCCGTCAACCTGATCGACCAGTTCGGCCGGGAGCGCACCCGCGAGGTTCTCGAGTCCTCCTTCGCCCAGTTCCAGGCCGATCGCGCCGTCGTCGATCTGGCCCGGCGGGTTCGCGCCCAGCAGAGCTCTCTCGACGGCTACGCAGCGTCGATGACCTGCCACCTCGGCGACTTTGCCGAGTACACGGGCATCCGCCGGCGGTTGTCCGACCTGGAGCGGGAGAATGCCGCCGCCGATTCCCACGCTCGCGGTCGCGACCGGCGCCAGAAAGAGCTGGCGGCCCTCCGCACACGGATGCGTGCGCATCCCTGTCACAGCTGCCCCGACCGGGAGGCGCACGCCAGGTGGGCTCAGCGCTGGTGGAAGCTCACGCGGGAGACCGAGGCTCTGACCAGTCAGATCACCGCTCGTACCGGTGCCGTCGCCCGGATCTTCGACCGCGTCACCGACGTGCTGCTCGGCTTCGGCTACCTGGTGCCGGGGGAGGGCCGTGCGGTGACTCTGAGCGAGAGCGGCCGCATCCTGCGCCGGATCTACGCGGACCGCGACCTACTCGTGGCCGAATCCCTGCGCCGCGGCCTGTGGAATTCCCTGGACGCGCCCAGCCTGGCCGCGATGGCCTGCGCCCTGGTCTTCGAACCGCGACGCGAAGAGGGAATGACAGACGAACGTTTCCTGCCCAAGGGACCGTTCCGGCCTGCGCTGGACGCCACGCAGATCCTGTGGAGCCAGCTGGACGACCTCGAACGTGACCACAAGCTCCCCGGCAGCAACCCGCTGGCCGCCGGCCTGAGCCTGGCCATGGGGAAGTGGGCCAGGGGAGACTCTCTCGGACTGGTGCTGGAGGAAGCCGAGATGGCCGCGGGGGACTTCGTGCGCTGGACCAAGCAGACCATCGACCTCCTCGACCAGCTGTCCGTTGTCGCTGACGGACAGGTCGGCCGTACCGCGCGCGTGGCGATGGACTCCATCCGCCGTGGAATCGTCGCGTATTCGTCGGTCGCCTAGGCTGTTGAGGTGAAGACGGACATTCCCCGCGCCGCCGGCCTGCCGCTCTGGGCGGCCATCCTGCTCGCCGCCGGGGCCGGGGCGATTCTCGACGCCGGCTTCCCCGACCGGTCGTGGTGGATCCTGGCCCCCGTGGGGGTGGCCCTGATGCTGCTGGCCCTGATGGGCCGCGGTCCGTGGACCGGTCTCCTGGTGGGGCTGGTGGCCGGGCTGTCGTTCTGGCTCATCCACATCAGCTGGCTCACCCTCTACCTCGGACCGGTTCCGTGGCTGGCCCTGGCCGGACTCGAGTCACTTTTCTTCGCCGTCGGGCTCGCGCTCACCGCCGTGGTCCTCACCGTCGGCCCCCGGGTCTGGCCGAGCCTCGCGGGCCGGATCGGCGTCATCCCGGTCATCGTGGCCGGCCTGTGGACCGCCAGGGAGGCGATCTCCGCTGTCTGGCCGTACGGAGGCTTCTCCTGGGGCCGTGTGGCTATGTCCCAGTCGGAGAGCCCGTTCAATGTCCTCGTCGCCTGGGTGGGCATGTCGGGGCTCTCCTTCGTGATGGTCTGGCTCAGCGCCTTGGTTGTGCAGCTCTGCCGGGAGCCTGGCCTGCGTGTCGACGGCCGTGCCGCCATCGCGGTGGCGGCCGTCGCCCTGCTGCTCGCCTTCCCGGCCTGGCCCACGCTACAGAGCGGCACCGCCCGGATCGCCGCCGTGCAGGGCGCGTCGGATGCCGGCCTGTTCGCCCAGAACGCGCCGGGCCAGATTCTCTCCGACCACGTGTCCGCCACGTTGCCCCTCGTCGGCGAGCCGGTGGACTTCGTCGTGTGGCCGGAGAACGGCATCGATGTGGACCCGCTGCGCTCGACCGATTCGGCCCGGGTGGCCGATTACATCAGCCGGGCCATGGACGCGCCGCTCATCGCCGGCACCATCACTCTCCGCGACGGCAAGTACTACAACACCTCGCTGCTCTGGAAGGCGGGGGAGGGCGCCGTGGACATGTACGACAAGGTGCACCCGGTCCCGTTCGCCGAGTACATGCCGGACCGGGCTTTCTGGCGGCCGTTCGCTCCCGACCTGATCGACCTCGTCTCCCGTGACTATGAGATCGGTACCCGGGACAACGTGTTCGATGTCGACGGCATCCTCGCCGGCATCGCCATCTGCTTCGACATCGCCGACGATCAGCTCGTGCACGAGATGATCGACAACAAGGCAGAGGTCATCCTCGCCCAGACCAATAACGCCGACTTCGGCCGCACGGACGAGTCCGTGCAGCAGCTCGCGATCGCCAGGCTTCGCGCCATCGAGGCCGGCCGGACCGTAGTGAACATCTCGACCGTGGGCACGAGCGCGATCATGACTCCCGACGGCAAGACCCTCGACAGCCTGCCGACCTGGGAGCCCGGCGCCATGGTGCAGACGGTTCCGCTGAGCACCACCAACACGCCGGCGATGTCGGCGGGCCGGCCGATCGAGTGGTTCGTCTCCGGGCTGGGACTGGCCGGGCTGCTGTTCTGCCTGATCGCAGGCCGGTGGGCGTCGTCGCCCGTGGGCGAACGAGAGATGCCCGACCGCGCGCGGGTACGCAAACGGCGCCGGGGTTAGCCGGCGCCGCAGGGGTGCTGTGTAAATGTGCGCGGACCGAACGGCCAGCGCGTTGGGTTAAGCGCCGACCTTCTGGCCCCGACGCTGACGCAGCACCGTCAGTCGTTCCTCGAGAAGCTCTTCGAGCTCCGCGCGGGTCCGACGCTCCAGGAGCATGTCCCAGTGGGTACGGGCGATCTTCTCGTCGGAGTGGTCGACGATGACGGGCTTCGAATCGACCAGCCGGGTGGCGGTCTGGGAGCAGAAACGGCACTCCCATTCGTCGGGCGCTTCGGCCTCGGCGGAGAAAATCATCACCGTCTCGCGTCCGCACGTCGCACACAAATACGTGTGACTCACTCGTGGTGAAAAGGTCACGCCCTCTTCGCTCTGCAGGCTCTGTGAACCCAACCTCATGCCACGCAAACTACGATCTGCCATCGTGTGGTCTCCTCTCGCGATGCATTCCTAGTTGTAAACCATCAAGCTGGACGTTATCTTTCCGTTATAGCGCTCTTGGCGGTGATCTCTCAGAAACGGGGCCGCGGCCACGGGAAGGGGCCGTGCGAATCCACGACCTGCGCGGCCAGGTCGCACCGGTCGGTGACGAGGCCGTCGACACCCATTCGGAGCAGCACAGCCATCCGGACCGGGTCATTCACCGTCCACACATGCACCTCCACACCGATTGAATGCATTCTCTGGATAAGGCGCGGGGTGACGATGCGCAGCCGGCCGGCGCGCTCCGGCACCTGGATGGCATTCACGCCCCGCAACAACCGCGGCAGCACCCAGTGCTGACGCACGGCGAGCACGGCGAACACCCCGGCGACCCCCGGGGCCGAAGCCGAGGTCGCCGCGCCGGGGATGGCCCTGAGCGCCCGACGACGTCGGGTCTCAGAAAACGAGGTGAGCAGCACGCGCCTGGCCGCCGCAGCCGTGCGGATGGCCCGGGCCGTCGGGAGCACGGCATCCGCCGCTTTGATGTCGATATTGAAGAGTGCCTGGGGGAAGGCGGCCAGAGCGTCGGCGAGGGAACAGTAGGCCTGCCCATGGCCTAGGTCGATTCGGCCGAGTTCGGCCATCGTCAGCGTGTTCACCGCCGTGCCGTCCAGCGCGAGGGTGGGGTCGTGGCTGATCACCGCCACGCCGTCCCTGCTGGCGTGCACGTCGGTCTCGAGATGCGTGGCCCCGTGGCTCAATGCCTGGAGGAACGCCAGGAGGGTGTTCTCCGGGGCGTCGGTGCTCAGCCCGCGGTGCGCGAGGATGCGCGGGCCGGGCGGCCAGAGGAAGGACCCGCGGTCAGCTCTCACGTCCGGCCACCGGCGCCCGACCGGCCGACTCGCCGTCACTCGGCGCAGCGGATGTCGGGGCACCGGGATGCGACCCGGCCACGGGGTTCGGACCGAACGCCCGCCCGATGCCCTTCATCGCCTCGGTCAGTTCGCTGGGCACGATCCAGAGCTTGTTGGAGGTGCCTTCGGCCAGCTTGGGCAGGGTCTGCAGGTACTGGTATGCGAGCAGCTTCGGGTCGGGGTCACCGTCGTGGATCGCCTTGAAGACCGTGGTGATGGCCTCAGCCTCACCCTGGGCGCGGAGTACGGCGGCCTTGGCCTGCCCCTCTGCTTGCAGGATCGAGGCCTGCCGGGCACCCTCGGCGGTGAGGATCGCGGACTGCTTGGTGCCCTCAGCGGTGAGGATCAGCGCTCGGCGGTCTCGTTCGGCGCGCATCTGCTTCTCCATCGAGTCCTGGATGGAGACGGGCGGATCGATGGCCTTGAGCTCGACCCGGCCCACGCGGATGCCCCACTTTCCGGTCGCCTCGTCGAGCACGATCCGCAGCTGGCCGTTGATGTTGTCCCGGCTGGTGAGGGCCTCTTCGAGGTTCAGGCCGCCCACCACGTTGCGGAGCGTGGTGGTGGTGAGCTGCTCGACGGCGCCCAGGTAGTTGGCGATCTCATAGGTCGCGGCGCGGGCATCCGTCACCTGGAAGTAGACCACAGTGTCGATGGACACGACGAGGTTGTCCTCGGTGATGACGGGCTGCGGCGGAAAGGACACCACCTGTTCGCGCATATCGATGAGCGGGCGGACCCGGTCGATGAAGGGGACCAGGATGTTCAGCCCCGGCATCAGGGTCTTGTGGTACTTGCCCAGGCGTTCCACCACACCGGCACTGGCCTGCGGGATGATCCGGATGGTGCGGACCAGGATCACGACCACGAACACCAGGACGACGACGATGAGCAGAAGAACGAATAACTGGACGATGATCTGGTCTGGACTGGGCACGGGTTAGATCCTTTCGAGGGGTTCGACGAGCGCTGTGGAGCCTTCGATAGCCGACACCCGGACACGTTCGCCGGGCTCGAGTGTGAGCGGTGGGTGACCGGGGGAGAGGTGCGCGGTCCAGGTCTCGCCGTTGTCCAGCTTGACGAGTCCGCCGAGATCGCCGACAGTAGCGGCGACGCGCCCGCCCATGCCGATCAGAGCGGCCACGTTGCTCGGCGGTACGGCCGGGCTGTCCCGGGCGATCGCGCGGAGCAGGACCGGGCGGATCAGCAGCAGCAGTAGGACAGACACCGCGGCGGCGAAGAGGATCTGCACCCACCATTCCCAGCCGAGCAGGTTGGCGCCCAGGCCGGCAACACTTCCGACGCCGATCATCAGGAAGGTGAAGTCAAGGGTGAGGAGCTCGATAATGACGCACACCAGAATGAACGTCAGCCAGACAATCCACAGGTAATCGGTCAAATCCACCATGTCGCCACCCCTCGCGCGTCGGTATCTACGACGCTAGCACCTGCGGGTGTGAGGCATGTTGATAGTCTTTATCCCCGTGAGCACACCATCGATGAATCCCCTCCAGCCCGGTACTCTGTCGGGAAAGCGCGTCCTCGTCACGGGTTCGTCCCGCGGGATCGGTGCCGACACCGTCGCCTACTTCGCCGAGGCCGGCGCCCAGGTCGTCATCAACTACCGCAACAAGGAAGCGCGGGCCAACAAGCTCGCCGCCGCCATCCGTGAAGCCGGCGGAACGGCCATGACCGTGGGCGCCGACCTCACCGATGCCGAGTCGGTGTCGGCGATGTTCGACACCATTCGCGCCGAATACGGCGGACTCGACATCCTCGTGATGAACGCCTCCGGCGGCATGGAGAGCGGTATGGCCGAGGACTACGCCATGCAGCTGAATCGGGACGCCCAGGTCAATCTCCTCAACGCCGCCGTGCCGCTGCTCAGCGACGGCTCCCGCGTGGTCTTCATCACCAGCCACCAGGCTCACTTCGTCGACACCGCGGCCAACGTGGACGTGTACGAGCCTGTCGCGCGCAGCAAGCGCGCCGGCGAGGACGCCCTCCGGGCCGTCATCCCCGAGCTCGCCGAGGCCGGCATCGGTTTCGTCGTGGTGTCCGGCGACATGATCCAGGGCACCATCACGGCCGTTCTGCTCGAGCGCGCCAACCCCGGGGCGATCAGTGCCCGCCAGGAATCCGCGGGAAAACTGTACAACGTGAGCGAATTCGCCGCGGAGATCGTGTCAGCCGCCGTCGAGCCGGTTCCGGCCGGCAACACGCGGTACGTGGGGACACCTCCGACTTCACCAGCTGAGTGGCCCGAGCTGAGGGCCCCGCTCAGCGGGGCCCGGCTCAGGCCAATGCGCCTCGACCGAAGGTGAAGGCGCGCACCAACTGGATGAGCCAGGACAGGATCAGCATGATCCCGCCGATGGTCACCAGCACGCCGATGGTCTCGACCGGGGCGAACAGCACGATGATCCCGGCGAGGATGCCACCAGGCCAAGGACGATCCCCGGCCACCGGCTGGTGTCTGTGGTGAACTCGACGAGGGCGGCGACGCCCTCCACGATCCAGACGATACCCACCAGCAGCCCGAGCACGCCCAGGGAGCCCTCCGGGTTGCGGAGCGCCAGAATGCCCAGGATCAGCACGAGCACGCCGAACACAATGTTGAGCACCCGGCCTCCGGTGCCGGCCCCGGTGGCTGCCACCCCGCGCACGATGCGCACAACCCCGCTGATCACGAAGTAGAGCCCGAAGAGAACGGCGATCACGGCCAGGGTCGCCTCGGTCCAGACGAGCAGGACAGTGCCGATGGCGATGGCAAGCACCGCGCCGGCGGCGAAGGCCACCCGGATGCCGGTGATCTCCCGCGCGCTCAGGTGCCTGGGGTCGATGGCGAGGGCGAAGACCGCGGTGCCGGTTGCGGTGGTGTTGGACATGAGGCTCCTTCGGTCGATGAGCGGACGGTTCTGGGATCGTGTTCTGACGTACACGGGGGAGTGTTCCGCGGTTGCCGTCAACCTAATCCGAAGATGGCGCACCGGCTATCCCCGGTCGGCGGGGCACTCGGTCGCCGCACGCACGGCTCCAGGCGATCCCGGGGCCAGCTGGGCCCGGACACACAGTGTCTCGGACACCGCCTTTATTTTCTGTTCGATAATAAATACGGGTGGCCACATTTTCAGTGGATCCTGAGAGAACCGAATTGACGCAGGCAGTGCGGCACGTCGCCGGCACAGAACCGGCGCACCCGGATCCGTAGCCACGATCTCGCTGGTCTCGGCGAGTCGCGACGGCGTCACTGCCGGGAACCCGTGACCCGGACCGAAATTCGAGGTTCACCATCTCGACCAGCCGCCCAGAACCCCGCTTTTCTCGTCACATTGATATGACCGATAATGCACATTATGTCAACAAGACGATTCTGGCCCCTCATCAACCGGCGCGCGGGTGCGCTCGAGTGATCGTGAGGCTTCAGCGCTGAGGAATAGCGGCGACGGCGTCGATCTCCACGAGGGCTCCCGGACGCGCCGGTGTCATGGACAGCACGGTGACAGCCGTACGCCGGTCGCCCCAGACCGTGCGTGTGGCGGAGTAGGCGGCTGTGGGATCGACGCCGGCGGCGAGGTAGATCGTGAGCTTCACGACGTACTCCGGCCCCGAACCGGCCGCGGCGAGCACGGTGAGCACGTTGCGGAGGGCCTGTTCACTCTGCGGCCCCATACCGTCCAGCAGTGCACCGGAGGGGTTGATGCCGTTCTGCCCGCCGACGAACAGCATCGGTCCGGCAGGCGCGATCATGCCCTGGGCGAAGGCAGGACTGGTGGCCATCCCGGGCGGGTCGACCGGTCGGGGCTCGGCGCTCACGGCGATTCTCCCCCAGCCCCGGATGTCCGTTCCTCGTCCGACCGCTCGCGCATGACCATGCCGAACTCGTTGACCGGTTCGAAGGCGTCGCGGTCCCAGGCCCCGGGGTGCGGGACCGGGCAGTTCAGCACGGTGTCGTGGGCGGAGTGTTCGATGGTGTGTTCGGTCATCGGTCGGCCGCAGACGGGACAGCTGGACAACCCTGTCGTCTCTGCCGCGTCATAGGTACCCACCGGCGGGGAGTCGAACGCGGGCCGGAGCCGGTCCTCCACCCAGTCGAAGAGTTGGCGAGGGCCGGGCCGGTGCGCCCTAGCCGAGGATTTCTCGTTCTGGACCATGCCGCCAGCGTACGCCTCCGCACGTCCGGTGGACTAGACCCGAGGGGGTCCGGATCCGCTCATTCCTCGCCGAAACCGGTCTCGATCAGGTCCGCCAGCGCCTCGACGGCCGCACGGGAGCGTTCGTCCGGCCCGGAGATCTCGACGCTCATCCCCCGCGTCAGGCCCAGCGACATGATGCCGAGGAGGCTGTGAGCATCCTTGCCGTTGACGCTCACCGGGGCGTCGAAGGTGCTCGCCAGCTTGACGAAGTCCGCCGCGGGTCGCGCGTGCAGGCCGTCCCGGTTGCGCAACGTCACCGTCCGCACCACGGCTCCCCCGGCGCGTTCTGCATCGTTCGACGACTCCGGCTCCACGGCCGAGGACCCACCGGCGGACTCGGCTGCCCGCAGCACGGAGTCGAGGTCACCGCCGATTTGAGCGGCAACCGCGGCGGCCACGCCCCCCTCGACGAGCGGGGCATCCGCGATGCGCACGCGGGAACGCACGTCGTCGTCGAGGAACTCGATCGCCGTCTCGGCGGTCAGGATGGCGGACCCCAGGTCACACAGGACCACGACACCCCCGCCGTCGTCGGCGCGGGCTATGCCAGCGGCGATCTTGTCGAAGCTGGTACCGATGCCGTCATCGTCCCGGCCGCCTGCGGCCACCAACGTCGCCTCAGGCGCCATCTGCCGGGCCAATGTCACAAGACCGGAGGCGATCTCGGTACTGTGCGAGACGAAAACGAGGCCCACGCGAGGCGCCGGCTGAGCGGCGCCCGCCGCCACGGAGTCCGACATGGTCAAGACTGCGTGGCCGCGTCGGCAGCGCAGCGCAGGATCAGCGCCGTGGACCGGGCGCCGGGATCCAGATGACCGATCGAGCGCTCCCCCAGGTAGCTGGCCCGGCCTTTGCGAGCGATCAAGGGAACCGTGGCTGCTGCACCGGCGTCGGCCGCGTCCGCCGCCGCGGCCAGGATTTTCTCGGGGCTCTCTCCGGCGGCCTCGGCCGCGGTTGCGGCGTCCACCGCTGGCGTCCATGCGTCGACCATGGTCTTGTCACCGGACTCGGCCTTGCCGCGCAGGACGATTCCGTCCCGTCCTGCCGTGAGCAGAGCGACCACGGCGGGCCCGTCCAAGGCGGCGGAACCGGCCACGGCCGCGGCGGCCTTGAGATAGGCCGTGCCGTAGAGCGGGCCGGCGGCCCCACCCACCGTGGAGATGAGCGTCGCCGCGAGGGTCTTGAGCAGTTCGGCCGGCGTGCCGGCATCGGTCGTGGCATCGAGCTTGGGCAGCATGGCCTGGAATCCCCTGTCCATGTTCTCGCCGTGGTCACCGTCGCCGATCTCCCGGTCCAAGGTGTTCAACTCGGCGCGGTTCTCCGAGAGAACCCGTGCACTGTTCCTGATCCAGGCTTCTGCCCAGGCGACGTCTACGCTCATCCGGTCATCCCTACTTTCCCCACCGCAGTGCGGCTGTGTGCACCGGAGCGTCCCACAGGGCGGTCAACTCGTCATCGAGTTTGAGAACCGTGATCGACATGCCCTGCATCTCCAGTGATGTTGTGAAATTGCCGACGAGCGTGCGTGTCACCTCGATGCCTCGTTCGGCGAGAACTGCGGCGGCCCGTCGGAATACAATGTACAGCTCAACCTGGGGCGTCCCGCCCATTCCGTTGACGAACAACAAGACCCGGTCGCCCGACACGAAGGGGATGTCGTCCAGGATCGGTCCGAGAATCCGATCGACGATGGCGTCGGCCGGTTCCAGCTTGATGCGTTCGCGGCCGGGCTCACCGTGGATGCCGATACCGATCTCGATCTCGTCGTCGGCCAAGGTGAAGCTCGGCTCGCCGGCGTGCGGCACCACACAGGGGGTCAGGGCGACTCCCATCGAGCGCACCTGCCCGATGACCTTCTCGGCCACGGCCGCCACCGCGGACAGATCGTCGCCCCGTTCGGCGGCAGCTCCCGCGATCTTCTCGACCAGGACGGTGCCGGCGACGCCACGGCGACCGGCGGTGTACAGCGAGTCCTTCACGGCGACGTCGTCGTTGACAATCACCGAACGCACCTCGATCTCATCCGCTGCGGCGAGGTCAGCAGCCGTCTCGAAGTTGAGCACGTCACCGGTGTAGTTCTTCACGATGTGCAGCACCCCGGCTCCCCCGTCGACGGCCTGGGTGGCCGCCAGGATCGGATCGGGTGTCGGCGAGGTGAACACGGCCCCGGGTACCGCGGCGTCCAGCATGCCGAAGCCGACGAAACCACCGTGCAGCGGCTCGTGCCCACTGCCGCCGCCACTGACGATTCCCACCTTGCCGGCGACCGGAGCGTCGGTCCGCACGATGAACACCGGATCAAGGGACACCCGCACGATATCGCCGTGCGCGGCACCGAAGCCGGCGACGGCCTCGACGACAACGTTCTTCGGGTCGTTGACAAGTTTTTCATGACCATTCCTTCATTCGTCGGAATCGAGCGGCGCGGATCTCTCGCGCCGGGCACGCAGCCGTGCTCCCTGCACAACTTACGCGCTGCGGCTGTTCTCGGTAAGAGGCAGGTGACCCCGTGAATCTGGTCTATTCCGCTCCGGCTCCGGCCGCGCTATGGTAGCTGCAAAATCGCTCAGCGCGAAGGGATTGCTCCGGTTCGTCCGGCATCTCGCTCCTAACAAGAGAGGTCATCGTGGACAATATCGGTCTTGTTTTTTTGTCGGAGGTGCTGGGCACTGGGATGCTCGTCCTCCTCGGTTGTGGGGTCGTGGCCAACGTGGCCCTGACCAAGAACAAGGGCTTCGGCGGCGGGTTCCTCATGGTCACCATCGGCTGGGGTTTCGCGGTCTTCGCCGGTGTGACCGTCGCCTATAATTCGGGTGCCCACCTCAACCCGGCCGTCACCCTCGGGCTGGTCGCATCGGGAGCCACCGAATTCGGGCTCGGCGTGCCGGTGAACTTCCTCTCGGTCCTCGTCTACCTGGCCGGTGAGTTCCTCGGCGCCTTCCTCGGTGCCGTCGTGGTCTGGTTGGCCTACAAGCAGCACTACGACGAGGAACCCGAGCCGGCCAACAAGCTCGGCACCTTCTCGACCGGCCCTGCCATCCGCTCCTACGGGTGGAACCTCGTCACCGAGATCATCGGTACCTTCGTACTGGTCTTTGTGGTGATCGCGTTCGGCGGCGGCCGGCAAGGCGAAAGCGGCGGTCTTGCCGCCCTGGGCGCGCTCCCCGTGGCGCTCCTGGTTCTTGTGATCGGCGTCTCGCTCGGTGGCCCGACCGGTTACGCCATCAACCGGCCCGTGACCTCAGCCCCCGGATCGCCACTTCATCCTGCCGATCAAGGGCAAAGGGTCCTCGGACTGGGCCTATTCCTGGGTGCCTGTGGTGGGCCCGGTGATCGGCGGGCTTCTCGCCGGCTGGGCGTCGCTGATCTGGCTGCCCGTCATGGCGTAGCACCCGGCAGGCCGGTTCCCCCGGGAACCGGCCTGCTTCCTGCGTCCGGAACAACCAGCGGGATTCCTCGCACGCACTCAGCACACGGATTTATAGTTCTGTCCAAGCCATTACGCAACGTACAAGGAGGTACACCATGGCTCAGTATGTACTCGCCATCGATCAGGGCACCACAAGCTCACGCGCCATCATCTTCGACCACGCCGGCTCCATCGTCTCGACCGGCCAGCTCGAACACGAGCAGATCTTCCCCCGCGCCGGCTGGGTCGAACACGATCCCGTGGAGATCTGGGACAACACCCGCGAGGTCATCGGCCAGGCCCTGTCCAAGGCCAACCTCACCCGCCACGACATCGCCGCGGTCGGGATCACCAACCAGCGCGAGACCGCCGTGGTCTGGGACCGCACCACGGGAAAGCCCGTCTACAACGCCATCGTCTGGCAGGACACCCGCACCCAGCCATCGTCGACCGGTTCGCGGCGGACGGTGGCGTTGAGCGGTTCAAGCAGAAGGTGGGCCTGCCTCTGGCGACCTACTTCTCCGGCACGAAGATCGTCTGGATCCTCGAGAACGTCGAGGGAGCCCGCGAGAAGGCCGACGCCGGCGACCTGATGTTCGGCACCACCGACCTGGGTGCTCTGGAACCTGACCGGCGGTCTCGAGGGTGGCGTGCACGCCACCGACGTGACCAACGCCAGCCGCACCCTGTTCATGGACCTCGAAACCCTCGAATGGGACGACGAGATCCTCGGGATCTTCGGGGTGCCGCGCTCGATGATGCCCGAGATCCGCTCCTCCAGCGAGGTCTACGGCACCGTCAACGAGCACAGCCTGCTGCGCGAGGTGCCCATCGCGGGCATCCTCGGTGACCAGCAGGCCGCGACCTTCGGCCAGGCTGCGTTCGACCAGGGTGAGGCGAAGAACACCTACGGCACCGGTAACTTCCTGATCTTCAACACCGGAACCGAGATCATCCACTCCAAGAACGGCCTGCTCACCACGCTCGGCTACAAGCTCGGCGACGCCGAACCGCACTACGCGCTCGAGGGCTCCATCGCCGTGACCGGGTCGCTCGTGCAGTGGTTGCGTGACAACCTCGGCTGATCGGCTCCTCGGAGGAGATCGAAACCCTGGCTGCGTCCGTGGACGACAATGGCGGCGCGTACTTCGTGCCGGCGTTCAGCGGCCTGTTCGCGCCGTACTGGCGCTCGGATGCCCGTGGCGCTCTGGTGGGACTCACTCGGTATGTCAACAAGGGCCACATCGCCCGCGCGGCGCTGGAGGCCACGGCCTTCCAGACCCGCGAGGTCCTCGACGCGGTCAACGCCGACTCCGGGGTTCCGCTGACCGAGCTCAAGGTGGATGGCGGCATGATCAAGAACAACCTGCTGATGCAGTTCCAGGCCGACATCATCGGGGTCCCGGTGATCCGGCCGGTGGTAGCCGAGACCACGGCACTCGGCGCCGCCTACGCGGCGGGCCTGGCGACGGGGTTCTGGAGCACCCTGGACGAACTGCGCTCGAACTGGCAGGAGGACAGCCGCTGGACCCCACAGATGAGTGAGGAAGAGAGCGCCCGCCAGCTGCGCAACTGGAAGAAGGCCGTGACCAAGACCTTCGACTGGGTCGACGGCGACGTGCTGTAACCCGCACGGGTGTCACCGTCGGCGCCGCATCCGCCGCTCTATGGCGTGTCGGGTGCGGCGCCCTGGTGTGCCCGAGGTCAGGCGTGACTGGCGTGCACCCACTGGGCCAGTTTCGCAGCGCCTGCCCCGGAGTCGATGGCGTGGGCCGCCACAACAAGCTTGGCCCGGAAGCGGTCCAGAATGCTCACCTGAGCCTGGGCCGGGTCGTGGGCGAGGTCATAGGCCACCAGACCTGCCGCCGCGTTGAGCAGCACGATGTCACGCACCGCGCCGGTCTCCCCCGCGAGTACCGCGTGCACCACGGAGGCGTTGTGGGCCGGCGACCCACCCACCAGCTGGCTCATCGTGGCCCGCGGGATGCCCAGATCGCGCGGGTCGATGTCGTGCTCGGTGACCAGGCCCGTGACACCTCCCACACGTGGCTGTGGCCTGTGGTGGTGAGTTCGTCCAGGCCGTCGTCACCGCGGAAGACCAGCGCGGTGGCGCCTCGGGTCTGGAACACGCCCACGAACAGGGGAACCCGATCGAGCGCCGCCACGCCGACGGCGGAGGCCTCCGGCCTGGCCGGATTGACCAGGGGACCGAGGAAGTTGAAGACCGTGGGAATGCCCAGCTCGGCGCGCACGGCCGCGGCGTGCCGGAACCCGGGGTGGAACGCGGCCGCGAAGGCGAACGTGATGCCGGTGTCCTGCAGGACGGTGGCGACCACGTCCGCAGAAAGGCTCAGGTCGATGCCCAGTTCGGAGAGAACGTCCGAGGAGCCTGAGGCCGAGCTGGCGGCCTTGTTGCCGTGTTTGATCACGGGTACACCCGCCGCCGCGCAGACGATGGACGCCATGGTGGACACATTGACCGTGCCGAACCTGTCGCCGCCCGTGCCCACGATGTCCAGGCCCATGGAGTCCACCTTGAGCGGAACCGCGTGGTCGAGGATGGCGTCCCGGAAACCGACGATCTCATCGACCGTCTCCCCCTTGGCGCGCAGGGCGATCAGGAATCCCGCGATCTGCGCCTGACTTGCCTCTCCGAGCACGATGCGTTCCATGCACCAGGCGGCATCGGCGACGCTGAGGTCGGTCCCGCTGAGAAGGGCATCGAGAATGTTGGGCCAGGACTGGGATTCGAGCATTCTCCGATCTTAATGATCTCCGCTCCCCCGGCCCGCATTTCCGGTGCTATCAGACGCTAGTTAGGTAGTCCTAACCTGCGATTGGGGCCGAATGGCACTTCAGGATGAGAAAAACCTGTGCGGTAATCGGCCATAATGGAATAGTGACGACGACCTCAATTACTCCTCGGGCGACCCTCCCCGTTGTGAACAGGCCCAACAGCGTGGCGGTTGGCACCATTGTCTGGCTGGGCAGCGAAGTCATGTTCTTCGCCGGCCTCTTCGCCATCTACTTCACGCTGCGCTCGACGTCGCCAGAGTTGTGGCAGTTCGAGACGGAGAAGCACAACTTCACCTTCGCCCTGGTGAACACGCTGATCCTGGTCTCGTCCTCGATCACCTGCCAGTTCGGCGTTTTCGCGGCCGAGCGTCTGCAGGCCCGGTCCACCGGATGGAAGCCCAGCCAGTGGGGCATGGTCGAGTGGTTCTTCCTCACCTACGCCCTCGGAGCGATCTTCGTCTCCGGCCAGGTCCTGGAATACGCCACCCTCGTCTCCGAAGGCGTCACGCTGGCGTCCAACGCCTACGGCTCCGCGTTCTACCTGACCACCGGTTTCCACGGTATCCACGTGACCGGCGGCCTCATCGCTTTCCTCCTCGTGATCGGTCGTGGCTTCGCGGTCAAGAACTTCGGTCACAAGGAAGCCACCAGCGCCATCGTGGTCTCGTACTACTGGCACTTCGTCGACGTCGTCTGGATCGGGCTCTTCCTGGTCATCTACGTTCTTAAATAACAAGCAGGAGCGGACACACTCAGTATGCCCAGGACTCAGAAACCTACCGCCGGACGGTCCCGTCGTTCCGGCCGTCGCAGCCCTCTCGCGAGCGTCGCCCTCATTGCCATCGGACTGCTCTTCACGGGCGGCGCGTACGCGATGTTCAGCACCGGAACCGCCAGCGCTGCCACGGACACAGCATCCCAGCAGACCGTCAGCGAGGGCGAAAAACTCTTCGCCGCCAACTGCGCCACCTGCCACGGCCTCAGCGCCGAGGGCACCGGTGCCGGGCCCAGCCTGATCGGCGTCGGGGCAGCCTCCGTCGACTTCCAGGTCGGCACCGGTCGGATGCCTATGCAGGCCAATGGCCCGCAGGCCATCGTCAAGCCTGTGCAGTTCACCGAGGAACAGACCGCGGCCCTGGCGGCCTACGTCGCCTCTCTCGCCCCCGGACCGGCCATTCCTGCCCAGGAGCTGCTGGACGCACAGGGAGACGCCGCATCCGGCGCCGAACTGTTCCGCATCAACTGCGCCATGTGCCACAACGTGGCCGGCGCCGGTGGAGCCCTCACCGAGGGCAAGTACGCCCCCGCCCTTGAGGGTGTCACCCCCCAACACATCTACGAGGCCATGATCACGGGCCCGCAGAACATGCCGGTCTTCAACGACATGAACATCTCGCCGGAAGACAAGCGCGACATCATCACGTACCTCAAGTACGTGGAGAACAACCCGTCGCCGGGCGGATTCGCCCTGGGCTCACTGGGTCCCGTTTCCGAAGGCCTCTTCCTCTGGATCTTCGGACTGGGAGCCATCGTGGCCCTGACGGTGTGGATCACGGCGAAATCGAATTGATCGGCACCCTGCACATGACCACCCCGCACCTGACACAGCGAACACAGACAGCGCCCCTGAAGGAGAACAATGGCCAGCGATGAGACCAGCGGAAAGGACCTGACCGCTGCCGACTCCTCGGGCGTCGAGCACGGCACCGCCGCCGCGGGTACCGCCGTCGTGGCACGCGACGCCGTGGCCAACCCCGGCTTCCCGCCGCACCGGCCGCGCGTCACCGACCTGGACCCCCGCAAGGAGAAGCAGGCCGAGCGCACCGTTTACACGCTCTTCTACCTCTCGATCGTGGGCAGCGTGTTCGCGATCGCCGCGTACATGATCTTCCCGATCGTCCCCGAAGACCCGGGCTCCGTCCGTCTGAACAACCTGTTCATCGGCATCGGACTGGCCCTGGCCCTGTTGGCGCTGGGAATCGGCGCTGTGCACTGGGGCAAGGCCCTGATGCACGACGAAGAAGGAATCGACGAACGCCACCCGGTCCGCGGCACCGACGAGACCCGTGCGCGCGCCGTGGAGATTTTCCAGGAAGCGAATACCGAGTCCGGCTTCGGCCGACGCACTCTGATCCGCAACAGCCTCATCGGCGCCCTGGTGGTCTTCCCCCTCCCGGCCGTCGTGCTGTTCCGCGGTCTTGCACCGCAGGACCAGGACCCGGTCGCCCTGCTCAAGCAGACCATGTGGGAGAAGGGCACACGCCTGGCGCTCGACCCCTCTGGCGCGCCCATCAAGGCAGCGGATGTCACCCTGGGTTCCTCGTTCGCCGTGATCCCCGAGGGACTGATGGACCTCGAGCACGGACGCCTGGAAGAGAAGGCCAAGTCCGTGGTGATCCTGGTACGCATGAAGCCGCAGGATCTCATCGAGTCGCCGGAACGCGCGAGCTGGTCCTATGACGGCATCGTCGCGTACTCCAAGATCTGCACGCACGTCGGCTGCCCCGTCGGCCTGTACGAGCAGCAGACGCACCACCTCCTCTGCCCGTGCCACCAGTCGCAGTTCGACGTGGCCGACCACGCCAAGGTCATCTTCGGACCGGCCAAGCGTCCACTCCCCCAGCTACCCATTGCGGTGGATGCTGAGGGATACTTGATCGCACAAAGCGATTTCCTTGAACCAGTCGGACCGAGCTTTTGGGAGCGACAGTGAGTACAGCAACTGACATGAAACCCGCCGAGACGAAGAAGTCCGGCGGCTTCACCGGCGCCGCGGCCAACTACATCGACGAGCGCACGAGCATCTCCACCGCGGTCAAGGAGCTGGGTCGCAAGATCTTCCCCGACCACTGGTCGTTCCTGCTGGGCGAGGTGGCGCTGTACAGTTTCGTCATCATCCTGCTCTCGGGATCGTTCCTGACGTTCTTCTTCCAGGCCTCCATGGCCGAGGTCGCCTACGACGGTTCCTACGTCCCGCTGAAGGGCGTGGAGATGTCGGCCGCGATGGCCTCGTCTCTCGACATCTCGTTCGATGTTCGCGGCGGGCTTCTGATGCGCCAGGTGCACCACTGGGCAGCCCTGCTGTTCGTGGCCTCCATCGGTCTGCACATGCTCCGCATTTACTTCACGGGGGCCTTCCGCAAACCGCGCGAGCTCAACTGGGTGATCGGATTCATTCTCTTCATCCTCGCCATGGCGGAGGGCTTCACCGGCTACTCGCTCCCCGACGACCTGCTCTCCGGAAACGGTCTCCGCATCATCGACGGCATGGTCAAGGGCATCCCGGTCGTGGGCACCTGGATCTCGTTCCTCCTCTTCGGCGGCGAGTTCCCCGGTACCGATATCGTCGGTCGCCTGTACTCGCTGCACATCCTGCTGCTGCCGGCGATCATCGTGGCGCTCATAGCCATGCACCTGCTCTTCGTGGTCGTGCACAAGCACACGCAGTACCCCGGAGCCGGCCGCACCAACAACAACGTCGTCGGCTACCCCGTGCTTCCGGTCTACGCCGCGAAGGCCGGTGGGTTCTTCTTCATCGTCTTCGGCGTGGTCATGCTGATGGCCTCCTTCTTCACCATCAACCCGATCTGGAACTACGGTCCCTACGACCCGTCCCCCGTGTCGGCCGGAACCCAGCCGGACTGGTACATTGGCTTCGCCGACGGTGCCCTCCGACTGATCCCACCGGGACTCGAGTGGGTCTTCCTCGGACACACCTGGTCGTTCAACATCCTGATCCCCCTGGTGGGCCTGGGCCTGTTCATCGCCGTGGTGCTGTTCTACCCATTCCTCGAGGCCTGGGTCACGGGCGACAAGCGCGAGCACCACATCCTGGACCGCCCGCGCAACGCTCCGACCCGCACGGCCATCGGCGCCGCCGGTGTCACCTTCTACGCGGGCCTCTGGGCCGCCGCGTCGTCGGACATCATCGCCACGCACTTCAAGCTGACGATGGAGGGCGTGATCCACACCCTGCAGGCCGTCGTCATCCTCGGCCCGTTCATCGCGTACTTCATCACCAAGCGCGTGTGCCTGGCCCTGCAGAAGAAGGATCGTGAGATCGTGCTGCACGGCTACGAGTCCGGGCGCATCGTCCGCCTGCCCGGCGGCGAGTACATCGAGGTGCACCAGCCCGTCGACGAGTACGAGCGCTGGAAGCTGGTGAGCTACAACGACTACAAGCCGTTGACGGTGAAGCCGAACGCCCAGGGCAAGATCTCTGGCGTGCAGAAGGTCCGTGCGGGTCTATCCCGATGGTTCTTCGAAGACCGGATCGCTCCGGTGGGCACGAAGGAAATCGAAGAGAGCCACGGCGATCACCACTAGCTCCTCGGGTTCGCAGTCTCGGGCACCGAAGCCGCTTCAGACCCTGTCTGATTGGCTTCGGTGCCCGAACTGTTTCCAGGACCTCGTCCCGCACGACGAGAGAGTCCTGGGCTGCCCCGCCGGCCACCGCTTCGACCTCAACCGTCGGGGATACGCATCATTACTCCGGGGGAACACGAAGCTCATCGGAGACTCGGCTGCCATGCTGGACGCCAGGGAGAGATTCCTGGCCGCGGGTTGGTATGCTCCCCTGCTCGATGCCTTGACGGCTCTCGTCACGACAGCGGCGCCCCGCACAGTGGTGGACATCGGCTGTGGATCCGGGTACTACCTTGGTGGCATCCTCACCGGCCTTGCACGGTCGCGCCTCGAACAGTCAGGGCTCGCGCGGTCTGATTCTCACGCCGCGACCGCCCCGCCCCTGTCGGCCTTGGCCGTTGACCTGTCCCCCGTCGCCGTCGCGCGGACCGTGCGCTCGGCTGGGACTCTCGCTCGAGCGTGGAAGCCCGGCTCGCCTGCGCTGGCAGTGGCGGGTCTCGTGGCGGATGTCTGGTCGCCGTTGCCCATCCGCGACGGGGCCGCCGAGGCGCTCATCAACGTCTTCGCTCCACGCAACCCTGCCGAATTCCACCGCATCCTGTCCCCCGACGGCCTCCTTGCCGTCGTGGTGCCTCACCCAACGCACCTGCAGGAACTCCGAACGGCCGGCCTGGCCCTCGGCCTGCACGAGAACAAGACCGAAGACCTCGTGGCAAGCCTGTCCGGCCGGTTCACGCTGGAGTCGACCCAGGACATCGGGTCCGTGCTGCGCCTCTCCCAGACAGATGTTCTCGCGCTTCTCGGCATGGGGCCGTCTTCTCACCATCCTGCGGCAGCGGACGGGGCCGTTGGGTTTCCCACCGACGTCACCGTGGCGTTCCGGTTGCTCGCCTTCCGCCGCACTTGAGCTCACCCGCCTGAACCTGCTCGGCTCAGTGCACGCAAAAGCGCCAGGGACCTGAACGGTCACTGGCGCTTCTGTCGCAGGGCGACGGTTTAGCGGGCGAAGAGCCCCCGGTAGTACTCGTACACCCACCCGGTCAGGCTGATCACGCCGATCCCGATGGCGATGAAGCAGATCCAGAAGCCCACGGCGAGACCCAGGAACAGCAGTGCGGCCGAGGCGGCGAGCATGATGGGCCACCAGCTCCACGGGCTGAAGAAACCCAGCTCGGGGTCGCCGTCGTCGATGTTCGCGCTCAGGGTATCCTCAGGCAGTTCTCCACCCTGGGCCTTGTGAACCTGCGACAGGTAGAAAGCGACGAACGCCACCAGCACACCGCTCAGGGCGATACCGAAGGTACCGACCCATTCAATGCGGCCGTGCAGCGGATCGACGAGGCTCCAGACTATGTAGACGGCCGTCAGGAGTGCGAAGAAGACCGCCAGAATCCAGTAGAGCTTGATATTGGCATTCATCTACTTGACCTCTTCCGATGCGGCATCGTACGTCGGGGCGTCGGGGGCGTCTTTCGCCGGGCCGATGCCGACGGGCATGCCCGCCTCGGGGTGGTTCAGGTCGAAGGCAGGACGCTCGGAGCGGATCCGCGGGATCGACGTGAAGTTGTGCCGCGGCGGCGGGCACGATGTCGCCCATTCCAGCGAGGCGCCGAAGCCCCACGGGTCGTTGACGGTGACCTTCGGAGCCGTGCGGGCGGTGATGTATACGTTTAGGAAGAACGGGATCATCGACACGGCCAGGATCATCGAACCCACCGTGGACACCTGGTTCATCCAGGTGAATCCGTCTTCGGGAAGGTACGAGGCGTACCGGCGGGGCATACCCACCACACCGAGCCAGTGCTGCACGAGGAAGGTGGTGTGGAAACCGATGAACAGGAGCCAGAAGTGCCACTTGCCCAGGCGCTCGTTCAGCATCTTGCCGGTCCACTTGGGCCACCAGAAGTAGAAACCACTGAACATGGCGAACACGACGGTTCCGAAAACGACGTAGTGGAAGTGCGCGACGACGAAGTACGTGTCGGAGACGTGGAAGTCCAGCGGCGGCGATGCGAGGATCACACCGGTGAGCCCGCCGAAGGTGAAGGTGATGAGGAACCCGATGGCCCAGAGCATGGGGGTCTCGAAGGTGATCGAGCCCCGCCACATGGTGCCGATCCAGTTGAAGATCTTCACGCCGGTGGGAACCGCGATGAGCATGGTCATCAGCGAGAAGAACGGCAGCAGCACCGATCCGGTGACGTACATGTGGTGCGCCCAGACCGTGACGGACAGCGCGGCGATCGAGATGGTTGCGTAGATCAGCGTCTTGTAGCCGAAAATGGGCTTGCGGCTGAAGACCGGGAAGACCTCGCTGACGATACCGAAGAACGGCAGCGCGATGATGTATACCTCGGGGTGACCGAAGAACCAGAACAGGTGCTGCCAGAGGATGGCTCCACCGTTGGCCGGGTCGTAGATGTGCGAGAGGAAGATCCGGTCACTGGCGGCGGCGAGCATGGCCGCAGCGAGGACCGGGAACGCCATCAGGATCAGCAGTGAGGTGACGAGGGTGTTCCAGGTGAAGATAGGCATCCGGAACATGGTCATACCGGGGGCACGCATGGTGATGATCGTGGTGATGAAGTTCACACCACCGAGGATGGTGCCGAACCCGGACAGGCCCAGACCGACCATCCAGAGGTTGCCGCCGATTCCGGGCGAGAACGTGGTCGAGGCCAGCGGTTGATACGCGAACCAGCCGAACGAGGCCGCACCCTGGGGAGTGAGGAAGCCGCCGACGGCGATCAGGCTGCCGAAGAAGAACAGCCAGAACGAAAACGCGTTCAGCCGCGGGAACGCGACGTCCGGGGCCCCGATCTGGAGGGGCATGAGCGCGTTGGCGAAGCCGAAGAACAACGGCGTCGCGAACATCAGCAGCATGATCGTGCCGTGCATGGTGAAGAGCTGGTTGTACTGTTCCTTCGTCTGCACGATCTGCAGGCCGGGCTCGAACAGCTGGGCGCGCATGACGAGAGCCATCACCCCGCCCAGGCAGAAGTAGATGAACGAGGTGATCAGGTACATGTACCCGATGACCTTGTGGTCGGTGGAGGTGATCCACCGGACGACGATGTTGCCCTTACGGTCAACACCGGTGGGGCGAGGAGCCGGGGAGGCGACGGGTGCGCCGGCCGGAGCGGTTGCTGTGCTCATGGTCTAGTTGCCTTCCTCAGCCGTCGGGGCCCCGGGGCCCGGGAGATTCGAGTTGCGGTCGTACTCGTTGGAGACCTGGCCGTCATTGCCGGCCGCCCGCAGTGAGTCGACATACGCTTCGTAGTCGGCCTCGGAGACCACATCGACGTTGAAGAGCATCAGGGAGTGGTACTCCCCGCAGAGCTCCGCGCACTTGCCGGCGTAGGTGCCGATGCGTTCGGGGATGACCGACATGTAGTTGGTCTTTCCGGGGATCATGTCCTTCTTGTAGAGGAAGTCGATGACCCAGAAGGAGTGGATGACGTCGCGGGCTTCGAGGGCGATCTCGATCTTCTTGCCCACCGGGAGGACGAGGGTCGGCAGCTCGGATTCCACGAGAGCACCCTTCTCGCCTTCGAGGTCTGGCTGCCCCTGGATACCCTGCGTGAAGACATCGTCGGTGACGTAGTTGAAGTCCCAGGCCCACTGCTTGCCGATGACCTCGATCTTCACGTCGGGCTCGTCGAAACGAGCCTCGATGGCGTTCTGGTCACGGGCGGTGAAGGCGAAGAAGCCCAGCACCAGGATGAGCGGCACGATCGTGTAGAAGATCTCGATCGGCATGTTGTAGCGCAGCTGCACCGGCAGGCCGGTCTGACCCTTGCGACGGCGGTACACGACGACGGCCCAAATGGTCAGGCCCCACGTGATCAGGCCCACGATGAGCAGGACGATCCACGAGGTGGTCCACAGACCGGAGACGCGCTCGGTGTTATTGGTTACCGGCGCCTCACCCTCGACGAAGCCGGGCAGGTACCCGTTGAGTTCGGCCTGACTGCATCCGGCGAGAACAAGAGCGAGCGTTGCTGCGACCGGAATGGCGGCCCATCGGAGACGGCGGTTTCTGAGCACCGGTGACCTTTCGGGAGACGTGAGGGCACTACACAGGAAGTGCATTTATCATCTCTAGCCTACTCCGGGTCGATTGCCGCGGAGTGCAACCGGGGCCTGTGAGCCGAAGTTTTCCTTACGATTGGGTACCGAGCGGAAGGGTCGAAGGGCCTGTTCCCGCGCCCATTCCGGTCCCCAATAGGGGGTTGATCGGCACAGCGGCGAGTCCACCTGATAGGCCACAGGGAGACCATCCGATGGATGGTCTCCCTGTGTGTTCGGCTTGGCGCGTCGCCTCTTAGTGGAACGAATCCCCGCAGGCGCAGCTACCGCCGGCGTTCGGGTTGTCGATGGTGAAGCCCTGCTTCTGGATGGTGTCCTCGAAGTCGATCGAGGCGCCCACCAGGTAGGGGACGCTCATCTTGTCCACGACGACCTCGACACCGTCATAGTCTCTGACCGCGTCACCCTCGAGGGTGCGCTCGTCGAAGTAGAGCTGGTAGATCAGGCCGGAGCATCCGCCGGGCTGCACGGCCACCCGCAGGCGCAGGTCTTCGCGACCCTCCTGGGTGAGCAGGCTGCGTACCTTCTGGGCAGCGACATCCGTGAGGCCGACCCCGTGGGCTTCGGTGCGGGTTTCGATCGTGTCGGTCATGGTTCTCCTCGGTATTATCCGGTTTTCGCATCCGGCGGCCTCCCTCGATGACGGGGGGATCCGCACGGCGAATGCTGTTCATCCTACCTGCCGTTGCCCGGAATCGGCTGGACGGGCAGCGCCGGGATTCAGTCGGTGGAACCCGTGCGCCCGTTGAGGCGGCCGAGCAGGAAGGCTTCGCTCAGGATCGCCCGTTTGAACACCCCCAGGTGCAGGGACTCGTTCGGGCTGTGCGCCCGGGAATCCGGGTCCTCGACGCCGGTGACGAGAATCTGCGCCTCGGGGAACTCCCGCACCAGGTCGGCGATGAACGGAATCGAACCGCCGACACCGATATCCACTGGCTCCACACCCCAGGCCGCTGTCATGGCCAGGCGCGTTTCGGCCACGGCCCACCCATCGGTGTCAACCAGGAACGGCTCCCCGGTGTCGAGGTCGTCGATGTCGATGTGGGCACCGAAGGGCGCGTGGTCACGCAGATGCGCCTCGATCAGTCCGGCGGCCTCGGCGGCCGACTGTCCGGGAGCGATGCGCACGCTGATCTGCACGCTGACCGACGGCGTCAGGGTGTTTGAGGCGTTGGCGACGGTGGGCGCGTCGATGCCGGTGACCGTGAGGGCCGGCTGGGACCAGATGCGGCTGAGGATCGAGCCGTGCCCGATGGGCGACACCCCGGGCAGGAGGCCCGTCTCCTCCCGCAGGGCGTCCTCGGCGTACGGCGGGGTGGGCGCGTCGTGGCTGGTGAGTCCGGCGACAGCGACGGATCCGTCCTCCGCGTACAGGGTGCCGAGCAGCCGAATGGTTGCCATCATGGCGTCGGGACGGCGCCGCCGAACATTCCCGAATGCGAGGCGTGCGCCAGCGTGCTCACGGTGAGGCGGAAGGTGACGTTGCCACGGAGCCCGATGGTGATGGCGGGAGTGTCGACATCCCAGTTATTGGAATCGGCAACGACGATGGCGTCGGCGCGCAGGGCGTCCTTGTTCTCGCTGAGGAATGTGGCGAAGGAACGACTGCCGAACTCCTCCTCTCCCTCGATGAAGAGGGCCAGGCCCAGGTCGATGTCGCCTCCGGTCACGGCGACGAGGCCGCGCAGGGCGGCGATGTGGGCCATCACCCCGGCCTTGTCGTCCGCAGCACCGCGCCCGTACAGCCGGTCACCGCGAACTGTCGGCTCGAACGGCGGCGATTCCCAGTGCTCGTCCTGCCCGGGAGGCTGCACGTCGTGGTGGGCGTAGAGCAGCACAGTCGGCCGCCCGTTCCTGGCCGCCCGGGTGGCGAGAATGGCGGGCTGGCCCAATTCGTCCGACCCGTCAATCCCCGCCTGCGTCACGGTCACGGAGTCGAAAACCCCGATCTCGCGCACCAGCACGGCGACGGCTTCGGCGCTGGTGCGCACGTGTTCTCGATCGAAGGCGGCCCACGACACCGACGGGATGCGAACAAGCGCACACAGGTCGGCGAGCGTGCGCGGGAGCTCCTGCTCGACCGCGTTGCGCAATCCGGAATCGAGCGTCCCCTGGGCGTCCGGCTGAGTGATTCCTGCTGCTGTCTCCACGGTATCCGTCATGCGAGTAATCTTAAGGCAACCTGACTGCAAGGAATTGATGTGGCTAAGCAACCTGTAAACCCCGACGCAGAACCGTCGATCGAGACCGTCGACCAGACGAAGGCTCGCCTCGCTGGCACGCCGACGGGCAAGGGCCAGCCGACCCCGAGTCGCCGTGTCCAGGAAGCCGCCAACAAGCGGCCGCTGGTACCGGACGACCGCAAGCTCGCCGCGAAGCAGGCCAGGGCCAAGTCCGGTGAGGCCCGTGAACGGGCCAGGCTCGGCATGGCCGCCGGTGAAGACAAGTACCTTCCGCTGCGTGAACGCGGTCCGCAGAAGCGCTTCTCGCGCGACTACATCGACGCCAGGTTCAACGTGGGCGAGTTCATGATCCCGGTCATGTTCCTGGTCATCCTGCTCACGTTCTTCCCCGACCCCTCGGTGCAGACCTACGGCATCCTCGCCCTGTGGGCGTTCTTCCTCGTCGCGATCGTGGACTGCATCGTCCTGGGCTTCATCCTGACCAAGAAGATCGAGGCCAAGTTCGGCGCCGACCGGGCCGAGCGCGTGCGCTGGTACGCGGCCATGCGCGCCCTGCAGCTGCGGGTCATGCGTCTGCCCAAGCCCCAGGTCAAGCGCGGCCAGTACCCCGCCTGATTCTCACGAGTCGTTCTCGTACGACCGCGCCCCTCCACGCCAAGCGTGTGAGGGGTTTCGTCGTTTATGCCGGTCAGCGCCGGTAGGCGCCCAGGCGGATCACCGGCACCCGGAGTTCCTCATCGGTGAGCGAACCGTGCTGACCGACCATGTTCCGGGCCGACTGATTCGGTTCCCGGGAGTCGTAGTAGGCGATGAGCTTGCGGGCGGCCACGATGACATCGCCGATCCGGCTGGCGGCGTCGGGCCGCACCGATCCGAAGAGGCCGGCATCCCTGGCTTCCGCCCGGGTGAACACCCAGGCCCTCTCCCCCTCGACCGACCGCCAGGCCTCGGCCAGAGAATCGGCGTTCACGCCCGGCTCGGTGTACAGGTGCAGGCACCGTGGGTCGCCGCCGATGTGACGCACGCCGGCGACGAGTTCTGGCACCGTATCGAAGAGCACCTGCTTGGCAGCGGGGACGTCCACGACGCCGTGATCCGCCGTGAGGATGAGCCCTTCGTCGGCGCCCAGGCCCGCCGCCGCCCGGGCCATCTCGGCATCGAGGCTCTCCAACTGGGTCAGCCACCGACCGGACTCCCAGCCGTGCGCGTGGGCCGCGATGTCGAGCTCCGGAACGTACAGGTAGATGAGCGCACGGGACTCGGCGTCGAGAATCTCGCGGGCGGCCCCGAACCTTGCCGCTATGGACTCGGCCGGGACATACCGTGCACCGCGGAGCACAGCCTGGCTGAAGCCGGAATCGGCGAACCGTTTCGGTCCGACCGCGAAACTCGGGATGCCGGCCGCGCCGGCCGCGTCGAAGACCGTGGGCTGCGGCTGCCAGCTGAGCGGCTCCATCCGGTCGTCCCACCCGGTGAGCTGGTTGACGACCCGGTCGTTCGCGGAGTCGAGGACCCGGTACCCCACCAGCCCGTGCGCGCCGGGGGCCAGCCCGGTGGTCAACGAGGCGATCCCCGCTGCCGTCGTGGCCGGGAAGACGCCGTCCACGGCGTCGGCCTTGGCCAGATGCGCCGTCAGGAAGCGGGCATGCCCCGCCCGTGCTCGGAGGTTGGCGACCCCGAGTCCGTCGGCCAGGACCACGACGGCGCGGGCCGCCGGTGGCAGGCCCAGCGGGTTCGGGGCGTTCTGCAGCGATGCCAGCGAACTTGTCAGCACATCGGCAAGGCGAACGGCGCTGAAAGGCCGGACCGGTAGCATAGGGGACATCTGGCCCAGTCTGACATAGACCAGGCCGCACGTATTCTTCGCGCACGTCCGTGCGTATCAGCCTGGCGCAGCCGGTCCTGCCGGTGTGCCCCACCCAGCAGAATCTACGAATGAGCCGCTCAGACAACACCGTGCCCACCGCGTCCACCGAGCGCATCGAAGACGTCGACGTGTCGACGGAGATGCAGGGCTCCTTCCTGGAGTACGCCTACTCGGTGATCTACTCGCGGGCCCTCCCCGACGCCAGGGACGGCCTGAAGCCTGTGCAACGCCGCATCCTGTACCAGATGAGCGAGATGGGCCTGCGCCCCGACCGCGGCCACGTCAAGTCGGCTCGCGTCGTCGGTGAGGTGATGGGCAAGCTGCACCCGCACGGCGACACCGCCATCTACGACGCCATGGTACGTATGGCCCAGGCGTTCACCCTGCGGGTTCCGCTCATCGACGGCCACGGCAACTTCGGCTCCCTCGACGACGGCCCGGCCGCACCGCGGTACACGGAAGCGCGTCTGGCCGCGCCGGCGCTGTCGATGACGGAGCACCTCGACGAGGACGTCGTGGACTTCGTGCCCAACTACGACAACCAGCTCACCCAGCCCGACGTGCTGCCGGCCGCGTACCCCAACCTCCTCGTGAACGGCGCCAGCGGCATCGCCGTGGGCATGGCGACCAACATGGCGCCGCACAACCTGGTCGAGGTCATCGGTGCGGCCCGGCACCTGCTCGCCCACCCTCGTGCCACCCTGGACGAGTTGATGGAGTTCGTGCCGGGCCCCGACCTGCCCACCGGAGGCACCATCGTGGGCCTGGCCGGGATCAAGGACGCCTACCTCACCGGTCGCGGCAGCTTCAAGACCCGCGCCAAGGTGTCGGTCGAGGCGATCACGGCCCGCAAGGCCGGGCTGGTCGTCACCGAGCTGCCCTACCTCGTCGGCCCCGAACGGGTGATCGAGAAGATCAAGGACGGCGTCACCTCCAAGAAGCTCAGCGGAATCTCCGACGTCACCGACCTGACGGACCGCACCAAGGGCCTGCGCCTGGTGATCGGCATCAAGACCGGCTTCAGCCCCGAGGCAGTGCTGGAGCAGCTCTACCGGTATACCCCGCTCGAGGACTCGTTCAACATCAACGCCGTTGCCCTGGTCAACGGCGGCCCGCAGACCCTCGGCCTGGTGGAACTGCTGCAGGTCTACGTGGACCACCGCATCGAGGTCGTCACCCGGCGCTCCGCCTACCGGCTCGCGCGCCGGCGCGAGCGCCTGCACCTGGTGGAGGGACTGCTCATTGCGATCCTCGACATCGACGAGGTCATCCAGGTCATCCGCGCCAGCGACGACACCGACCAGGCCCGCACACGGCTCATCGACGTGTTCGACCTCAGCCAGGTCCAGGCCGAGTACATCCTCGAACTGCGGCTGCGCCGCCTGACCCGGTTCTCCCGCATCGAGCTCGAGTCCGAGCGCGACCAGCTGCTCGCCGAGATCCGCGAGCTGGAGACCCTGCTGGGCAGCAAGCAGGCCATCCGCAACCTCGTGTCCACCGAGCTCGCCGCCGTGTCGGACCGGTTCGGCACGCCGCGCCGCACCCTGCTCACCGAGGCGCGGCCGAGCATCGCCGGCGCCTCCGCCAAGCGCGCGGCCGTGCTGGAGGTGACCGACACCCCCACCCGGGTGTACCTGAGCACCACGGGCCGCATCGCGAGGGTCGACCTCCCGCAGTCGGACGACGAGCAGGCCGAACGCATCACCCCCGCGCACCGCCGCAGCAAGCACGATGCCGTGCTGTCGGCGCTGGACACCACCAGCCGCACCGAGATCGGCGCCGTGACCAACCGCGGCCGGCTCATCCGGTTCTCCCCCGTCGACCTCCCCGTGGTGCCGCCCACTTCGATCCAGCTGGCGGCCGGAGTGCGCGTGCGGGACTACCTGTCGCTGGCCGGCGGTGGCGAGCATGTGCTTGCACTCGTGGCACTGACGGGCGACCGGTGCATCGCCATCGGCACCCGGTTGGGCGTGGTCAAACGACTCACCGCGAACGACTGGGCGAACAAGCCCGATTTTGAGATCATCGCGCTCAAGCCGGGCGACGAGGTTGTCGGAGCCGTGCAGGGCACCGAGGAGGACGAACTGGTGTTCGTCGCCTCCGACGCCCAGCTGCTGCGTTTCCCGGCCGCGACAGTGCGGCCGCAAGGACGGACGGCCGGCGGAATGGCGGGCATCAAACTCGCCACCGGAGTCACCGTCGTGTTCTTCACCAGCCTGGCGGCCGACGCCGCCGACACCGCTGTTGTCGCCACCATCGCCTCGAGCAGCCTGACCCTGCCCGGCACCGATCCGGGCAGCGCGAAGGTCTCAGCGTTCTCCGAGTACCCGGCCAAGGGCCGGGCTACGGGAGGCGTGCGCTCCCACCGCTTCCTCAAGGGCGAGGACCTCATCAGCCTGGCCTGGGTGGGTGGGGCGCCGGCCCGAGCGCTCGGTATCGAGGGATCGCCCCGCACCTTGCCGGAGACCGGTGCGCGACGGGATGCCTCCGGCGTCATGCTGGACGCCGTGGTCGGGTCGATCGGCGCCGGCATCGGCTGACCGGCGTCTCCGTCGGCCCCGCCTGGGTACAGCCGGAGCCTCCCGCAGTAGGGTGGGGCATGGCTGATCTGAGCGGTTCCACCATCCTGGTTGTCGGCGCAACGGGCGGACTGGGGCGGGAAATCGCCCGCCAACTCTCCGAGGCCGGGGCGACCCTGGTGCTCAGCGCCCGGGACCCGGCCCAGATCGCCGCGCTCGGACTCCACGGCGCCGTCGTCGCGGCCGACCTGACCGACCCGGCCTCGATCCGTCGCCTGGTGCAGGTGGCCGTCACCGTCACCGGCCAGCTCGACGGGATTGTCGTCGCGGCCGGCGTCGTGGCCTTCGGCCCGGCCGCCGAGCTGGTCCCGGAAACGGTCGAGCGGCTCTTCGCCGTGAACGCCGTCGGGCCCATGCTGCTTCTCCAGGCCGCCCACGCGGCGCTCAGTGCCTCGGCGGCGGCGGGGCGCTCCCCCACCTTCGTCACACTCAGCGGGGTCGTGAGCGAGAGCCCCACGGCCAACCTCGCCGCCTACTCCGCATCGAAGGCGGCACTGGCGGCCTTCGGCACCGCGGCCGGACGGGAGTTGCGCCGCTCGGGCATCCGGATCCTGGACGCGAGGCCCGGGCACACCGACACCGCCCTGTCCACGCATCCCATCGACGGCACGGCACCGGTACTCCCCCGGGGCCTGGACCCCGTCGCCGTCTGCGCGCGCATCGTGCGCGCCATCCTCGACGGCGAACGTGACCTGCCGAGCACGGCGTTCACCGCCAGCTAGCCCGCATTACCCGCGACCTGTGAGAAAAGCCCCGGAATCGTCGAGATTCCGGGGCTTTTCTCACGGTTCGCGAGGGCGGAGAGGGGTCAGACGTCGATGCGGTCGCGGCTGAGCTTGTCTGCGCTGTCCACGATGAACTCCTTGCGCGGGGCGACGTCGTTGCCCATGAGCAGTTCGAAGACCTTGCCCGCCATCTCGGCGTCGGCCACCTTCACCCGGCGCAGCGTGCGGTGCGAGCGTTCCATGGTCGTGGTGGCCAGCTGGTCGGCGTCCATCTCGCCCAGGCCCTTGTAGCGCTGGATCGGGTCCTGGTAACGCTTGCCGCTCTTCTTGAGCGCGGCGAGCACGCCCTGCAGTTCAGGCTCCGAGTAGGTGTAGATGGTTTCGTTGGGCTTGCTGCCCGGGTTCATCACGATCACCCGGTGAAGTGGAGGCACCGCGGCGAAGATCCGGCCGGCCTCGATCATGGGTCGCATGTACCGGAAGAACAGGGTGAGCAGCAGGGTGCGGATGTGCGCGCCGTCGACGTCGGCGTCGCTCATGATGATGACCTTGCCGTAGCGCGCGGCGGAGAGGTCGAAGCTGCGTCCTGAGCCCGCACCGATGACCTGGATGATGGAGGCGCACTCGAGGTTGGAGAGCATGTCGGAGACCGACGCCTTCTGCACGTTGAGGATCTTGCCCCGGATCGGCAGCAGCGCCTGGTGTTCGCTGTCCCTGGCCAGCTTGGCCGTGCCCAGGGCGGAGTCGCCCTCGACGATGAACAGTTCGCTGAGCGCCACGTCGTTGCTGCGGCAGTCCACGAGCTTCGCCGGCAACGACGAGCTCTCCAGGGCGTTCTTCCGCCGCTGGGTCTCCTTGTGCGCCCGGGCGGAGATGCGGGACTTCATCTCGGCGACGATCTTGTCGAGCACCACGGCGGACTGCGTCTTGTCGTCGCGCTTGGCCGAGGTGAAGCGCTCGGTCATGGTCTTCTGGATCACGGCGGCCACGATCGCGCGAACGGCGGGGGTCCCGAGGACCTCCTTGGTCTGCCCCTCGAACTGCGGTTCGGGCAGCCGCACCGTGAGTACGGCCGTAAGGCCGGCCATGATGTCGTCCTTCTCGAGCTTGTCGCTGCCCACCTTGAGCCGGCGGGCGTTCTGTTCCACCTGCGCCCGCAGGAACTTGAGCAGCCCGGCATCGAACCCTGCCTGGTGGGTCCCGCCCTTGGGCGTGGCGATGATGTTGACGAAGCTCTTGACGACGGTGTCGTAGCCGGTCCCCCAGCGCAGGGCGATGTCGACCTGGCAGTCCCTGACCAGTTCGGTCGGGATCATGGCTCCGGAATCGGTGAGCACAGGCACGGTCTCGGTGAAGCTTCCGGCGCCGGTGAGCCGCCAGGTGTCGGTGATCGGGGTGTCGACGGCGAGGTGGTCGACGAACTCGGAGATGCCGCCGGCGAAGGTGAAGGATTCCGCCAGGGGCGTCTCTCCCCGCCGGTCGTCGATGTTGATCGTGAGCCCGGGGATCAGGAAGGCGGTCTGGCGGGCCCGGCCCATCAGGTCGTCGGTCTGGAAGGATGCGCCCTTGGTGAAGATCTGCCGGTCGGCCCAGTAGCGGATGCGGGTGCCCGTCACACCCTTCTTGACCTTGCCCACCACGCGCAATTCACTGGTCTTCTCGAACGGGTGAACGGCGCATCCGGGCTCTTCTCACCCGTGTCGGCGAAGACCCCCGGCTCGCCGCGGTGGAAGGACATCGCCCAGGTCTTGCCGTCCCGGTCGACCTCAACGTCGAGACGTTCGGACAGCGCGTTCACGACCGAGGCGCCGACGCCGTGCAGACCGCCCGACGCGGCGTAGGAGCCGCTGCCGAACTTCCCGCCGGCGTGGAGCTTGGTGAACACCACCTCCACACCGGACAAGCCGGTCTTCGGTTCGATGTCCACCGGGATACCGCGGGCGGTGTCGCTGACCTCGACGCTCTCGTCGGGGTGCAGGACAATGCCGATCGACGACCCATGCCCGCTCAGCGCCTCGTCGACGGAGTTGTCGATGATCTCCCAGAGGCAGTGCATGAGCCCGCGGGAGTCGGTGGAACCGATGTACATGCCGGGGCGTTTGCGCACCGCGTCGAGGCCTTCGAGGACCGAGAGGTGGCGGGCGGAATAGTCAGAACTCACAACGGTTAAGAATAGTGACCCCGAGCCGTGCGGCTCCGCAGGACACCCGTGTGGAGCCGGATACGCCCGGTACGCCGCGTGAATGCTACGCGGTGAGCGAAATGTCACCCAACTGTGGCCCAATCCGGGCCCGGCCGTGTTTACATGGTCAGTAAGGATTCAATTGGTATCACCTGGTATCAGTCTGGAGGAGGAGAATATGTCCCAGATCGCCACCGAAAATGGTGCCGTCGACCAACAGGGCGCCCCCCACCAGCTCACCGCGGCCGACCGCTGCGACGCTTGTGGCGCTCAGGCCTACATCCGTGTAGTCGTGAATAACAGCGAGTTGCTCTTCTGCGCCCACCATGGTCGCAAGCACCAGGAGAAGCTCGCCGCGATCGCCGAAAGCTGGCACGACGAGTCGAGCCGGCTCTTCGAAGACCAGAAGTCCTAGAGTCGGACTCGCTCTGGCGAGTCCTACTCTGAGGCGAGGCTAAGCCGCACTGCAACCTGGTTGCGTGCGGCTTTTGCCATGTCATCGACAGTCGCGGTATGAGCGGATGGGTTCAGAGTGATCCCCCTGGCGGCGCACGCCGCGCCCAGCAGACTGTCTGCCAGCACGGGGTTGCGCGCCAGGACCGGCCCGTGCAGGTGGGTACCGATGAAGCTGCCTTCGCGCGTTCCCTCCGTGCCGTCGCCGTTCCCAGTGCCCGAGAGCACCGACCCCAGTGCCGCAGCGGCGTTCGCATACCCGCGCGCGTGATTTTCGAACCCGATCAGTCGCTCCGGGCCTGTGGCCACGACGAGGTCGTCGGTGGCGCGAGCCGGCCGGGCCGTCGCACGGCCCCGCACGAGGGCGAGACCGTCCACTGCGCCGCCGCCGGGCAGGTCCACTCCGTCGCTGAGCAGTTCCCAGCCGGTGCCGACGGCCAGAACGGGAACCCCGGCGGCCAACCAGCCGCGCAGGGCAGCCGAGAGCGGCTGCAGGGCATCCCTGACGCCGCCGAGGTCCGTGTCCGTTCCCGACCCGATCACCACGAGGTCCACAACGGGCGGAACGTCGGCCGGGGTGTGCACGGGCACGACGATCGCCTGCAGCCCGGCCCAGCGAGCCCGCTGCGCGAGCACCCGCGCGTTCGCGGCATCGCCGTTGGTGTCGAGCAGGCGCGGGAGCAGCGTCACGATAGTGAGAGAGGCCGACTGGTCCACTGTCATGAGGGGTCCGCTTCGTTGGTGGCCAGGCCCAGATGCGCGCGGGTGCGGCGCATGGAGTCGGCCGAGAAAATGATGGTCTTCATCCCCGTGGCCGGTTCAGGCAACGCGAGGAAATCGTCCAGTGCCCGGCCGAGATCGGGTTCGACCCGGTCGACCGTGACGCCGTCGTAGACGAGCTGCAACGCGATGTCGTGGGCCTTGGACCCCGACGCGATGAGCACGTGGCCGAGACCCGAGGTGTCGGCCGGCCACAGGTAGGACGGGTCGCGCACGTCGGAGCCGACGGCGACGAGGATCTGCTCGGTTCCGGGGGCCAGGCTGTCGACGTTGAGCTGGAAGCTGGCCGGGTTCTGCACGAGGATGAATTCGACGCTCGTGCCGCGCACGCTGACCACTTCACCGCGACCGAACACCGGCGCGATGCCGGAGATCGCGGCGGTGGCACGTGCGGCATCGAAGCCCGTCCCGAGAGCAGCGCGGGCCGCGGCCAACGCCGTCAGCGCATCCACGGCGTAGTGCGTACCTCGCGCGGGCAGCCGGACCGCCAGGACCGTACCGTCGACCCGCACGCGGGCGTCCCGGCCGTCGACCGCGGTCAACAGCATGCCGCCGTCCTCGTTCAACCGGGTGGCGGCCGTGGCCGCGTAGCCGAGCCCGCGTGGGTTGGCGGCGAGGACGGCCTCGGTCACGCCGTAGCGCCCCACCGACACGGGTGGGCGGATGGCGTCACCGATGTCGACGAGGTACCGGTCGTCGGCGTTGATCACGACGGTGCCGGTGGCACGCGCGGCGATCTTGGCGAGCATCGCCGCGACCATGTCGGAATCGTGGAACCGGTCGATCTGGTCGACCATCACGTTGGTGAGCACCACGACGCGGGGCTGCAGCGAACCGGAGATGAGGGCACCGTGGCCCTCGTCCATCTCCAGCACCGCGATGTCGCCGGCGATACGGCCCGTCAGGCTGACCTGCTCGAGCAGGGCCGAGGTGAGGCCCTGGCTGATGTTGGCCGTGGACGGGTTCGTGAAGACGTCGGAGCCGTGCGCCCGGAGAGCAGCGACGAGCATCTTCGTCGTGGTGGACTTGCCGCTGGAGCCGGTCACGATGACCAGCCCCTGAGGGAAGGAGTTCAGCGTGCGCGGCAGGAACCCCGGCGCGATCGTATTCACGACCAGGCCGGGGACGGCGGAACCCCCACCGGGCTTCCGCCAGCGCGCGAGCGTCCGCGCGACCCTCCCGAGGAGGATCGCCGGCGCGTACCGCACAGGCAACTTCTACTCGAGGTAGTCGCGCAGGGACTGCGACCGGGACGGGTGGCGCAGCTTGGCCATGGTCTTCGATTCGATCTGGCGGATACGTTCCCGGGTGACCCCGAACGTGTCGCCGATCTGGTCGAGGGTCTTGGGCATGCCGTCACCGAGACCGAAGCGCATGCGGATCACGCCGGCCTCACGCTCGGACAGCGAGTCGAGCAGGCTCTCGAGCTGCTTCTGCAGCATGGTGAAGCCAACGGCGTCGGCCGGCACGACGGCTTCAGTGTCCTCGATGAGGTCTCCGAATTCGCTGTCGCCGTCCTCGCCGAGCGGGGTGTGCAGCGAGATCGGCTCGCGACCGTACTTCTGCACCTCGACGACCTTCTCCGGGGTCATGTCGAGCTCGCGGCTCAACTCCTCCGGTGTGGGCTCGCGGCCCAGGTCCTGAAGCATCTGGCGCTGTACGCGGGCGAGCTTGTTGATGACCTCGACCATGTGCACGGGGATACGGATGGTGCGGGCCTGGTCGGCCATGGCGCGGGTGATCGCCTGACGGATCCACCAGGTGGCGTAAGTGGAGAACTTGAAGCCCTTGGTGTAGTCGAACTTCTCGACCGCACGGATCAGGCCCAGGTTGCCTTCCTGGATCAGGTCGAGGAACTGCATCCCTCGACCCGTGTACCGCTTGGCCAGGGAGACGACGAGACGCAGGTTGGCGCCGAGCAGGTGGCTCTTGGCCCGGGCGCCGTCCTTGGCGACCCACTGCAGTTCGCGGCCGAGGGCGCTCTTCTTCTCGGCATCCGTCATCTGCGCGAGCTTGTCCTCGGCGAAGAGACCGGCCTCGATACGCATCGCCAGCTCGACCTCTTCCGCTGCGTTGAGCAGCGCGACCTTGCCGATCTGCTTGAGGTAGTCCTTGACGGGGTCGGCCGTGGCGCCGGTGATGGCGCTGGAGTACACCGGCACCTCATCCTCGTCGTCCACGAGCGAGAGCACGAGCGCACCGCTGGGGAGCGGCTCGGCGGGGGCCACGCGCTTGGCGGAACCGTCGCTGTTCTCCTCGTCGTCGGTGTCGTGCTCGTCCCCGGGAACCACGACCTCGTCGTCGCCGGCGTCGGAGTCGCCGTCCTTCTTCTTACCGGCGGCGGCCGCCTTGGTCTTCGTGCTGGCGGCACGCTTGCGCGGGGCGGCCTTCTCGGGCGTTGCGGTGCCGTCGGCGGCTGCGGCGGCCTTGGCCGCGCGGGTCGCTGCGGCCTTCTGGGCGGCCGTGCGGGGCGCGGCGTCGACGGCTGCTGCGTCGACCGGCGTGGTCTCTGTGGTCTTCAATTCGGGCTCTGTCTTCGTTGGGGTTGCCATGCGAACACCTCTCATGCCGTAGTTCGTGCGCGTGCGGCGCTGCCCCCGCTCACCCGGTCGCTCGGCGCGGACCGGGTACGCACCAGGCGGGGTGGTGGGCAGTACGTTTGTGGAAGTACGTTTTTGGGCAGTACTAGGACCCATGTCAAGTCCCCGGGAATGCAGCCAACGATCAGCCGGTGTGCCCAGGAACCAGAACGGGTCCTATTGACAATTATTGCACGGATTGTGTATAAACCGAGCCACGCGACATCACTGACCGCGCCCGCGCCGACGCATCCGTCGTGAAAGTTCAACCCAGAGCGGGGCCACTTCTATTCCCTCATCGCGCGAGAGCACCCGCCTGGTGCGCTTGCGGGTCGTGACGAGCATCACCACTCCCGCGCCGATCACCAGGAACTGCACCGCGAAGGCGATCCGGAACGAGTTCAGCGCGTACAGGTCGCTGGTGCCGCCCTGGGCCAGCCGCCACCCGTCCTGAAGGTCGAGGAGCACGCCGATCAGGAACATCATCACGAAGCTGGCGAGAAAACCACCCACGTTCACAACCCCGTTGGCCGACCCCAGGCTGCGTTGGGGGTTGAAGGTGCGAGCGAAGTCGAATCCGATCAGGGAGCCAGGACCGCCGATGCCCAGAACGATCAGCAGGAGCACCACGAGCGGGAAGGGCGGCTCGACGGGCCACAGGAGCACCAGCGCCCAGGCCGTGCCCATGGCCGACACGATACCGAGCACGATGTTGCTCCGACGCAGCGGATGGCGAGCCGTGAGCACCCCGAGCACCGGGCCGCAGAGGATGCCCGCCGCGACCGGGATGGTCAGCATGGCCGCGGCCATCCCCGACTCGTAACCCAGTCCGTAGACCATGAAGGGGAAGCCCCAGAGCAGGGTGAAAACGGCTCCGGAGGACTGGGTGACGAAGTGCGACCAGAACCCGAGCTGGGTTCCCGGCCGGCTGAAACTGTGCCGAAGCTGAGTGAGAGCGCTGCCCCAGGTGCCGGGCCGGGCCTGGTCGGCGGACCCCGCCGGCCGGTCCCGGATGGCCACGACCACGACGACGAACGCCGTGAAGGCCACCAGGGTGGCAACGAGGAATGCCGGCGTCCACCCCCAGCTGTGCAGGATCCAGGCCAGCGGAACGGCCGAGAGCACCTGGCCGAGCTGGCCGATGTTGCCGAACCACTGCGACAGTTGCGGCACGATCCTTCCGCTGAACCAGGAGGTGATCAACCGGATCATGGAGATGAAGATGGTGGCGTCGCCCGCCCCCACCAGCATCCGTCCCACCACCGCAATGGTGATCGACGGCGCGAATGCCAGAGTCAACTGCCCCGCGACCATCAGGATGGTTCCGGAGAGCATCAGCACACGTGGGCCGAACCGGTCGATCAGAACCCCGACCGGGATCTGCGCCGCCGCATAGACGATCAGCTGCACCACGGCGAGGCTGGACAGGACGGCGGCCGAGCCCCCGAATCGTTCGGTGGCCGACACGCCTGCGATGCCGAGCGACGTGCGCTGCATGACGGCCGAGAGGTAGACGAACGACCCGAAGGAAAAGATCAACCAGGATCGACGAGAGTTCACTCCCCCCAATCTAGTCGGGAGGATCAGCCGGGTTGGCCGTCGTCGCGGCCGCGGCGGGTCGCGAGGAACTTCTCCAGCTCGGCCGCGATCTCGTCGGCCGTGGGCAGCGCCCCGTCTTCGTCGGTCAACGGGGACCGCAGGGTGTTCCCCTCCATATAGGCGTCGTAACGCTCTTCGAGGGTGCCGACAAGCTTGGCCAGTTCGGGATTGTCGCCGACCTGCTCGTCGATCCGGGCGACGAATTCACGGTTCTTCTCCCGGAGCGAGTCGGTCGGAAAGATCAGGCCGGTGGAGGCGCTGGTGCTCTCCAGGGCGGACAGTGCCGCCGAGGGGAACTCGGTGTCCGCGAGGTAGTGCGGGATCAGGAGGACATAGCCGATCGCCCAGGCCCCCATCTCCTGAAGCCGGAACTCGACCAGGTGCAGGGCGTTCGCGGGCACCTGGGTGTGCGGACGCCAGACCGACATGCTCTCGATGAGATCGGTGCGGTTTCCGCTCACCGTCACGCCGATCGGCCGGGTATGCGGCACGGGCATGGGAATCGCGTTCACCCAGGTCGTCGACGACACCGTGAACCGGCTGACCAGCTCCAGCACGGCGGCTGTGAACTGCTCCCAGCGGAAGTCGGGTTCGAAGCCGGCCAGCAGCAGGAATGGTTGACCGATCTCGTCCCGGGCCAGGTACAGCCGCAGCCTGGGCGGCCGGTAGTCGGTGAGGTGGTCCTGATCGAAGTAGATGATGGGGCGGCGGGCCCGGTAGTCCAGGAGCAAATCCGCGTCGAACTCCGCGATGACCGTGTGCTCCAGGGTCGCGAGCAGGTACTCCGTGAATTGCGAGACGGCACCGCCTGCGTCGGTGAAGCCGGTCAGGCCCGCGACAAGATGCAGCCCTTCGGGGACGCCGGCGGCGTCCGCAGTGAGCGTGTAGATTTCATCGGGATCGCGCATTCGTTAACTCTATTCGGGGTTTTTGCCCGCCGTCCGAGAATCCCGGCGCTCGGCGTGGTGCCCAGAGCGAACACCGGGCCCCGTAGCATCGAGGCATGACCGTTCCCCGCATTTCAGTGTCCGCACAGCCCGCGATCGAATCCACCGCCGACGTCATCGTCGTCGGCGCCGTCCAGGGCAAGGACGGTCCCACCCTGTTCGCCGACGCCTCCTTCGCACCCCTCGCCGACCAGTTCACGGCCGTCGGCGTCTCCGGCGCCAAGGACCAGGTTGTGCGTTTCGCCCCTGTCGTCGGCAGCGCTCGCAGCATCGCGGTCGTCGGTCTCGGCTCTGTCATCACGCCCGATTCACTGCGGTATGCGGCCGGGTCGGCCGTACGCCAGCTCACCGGCGCGGCCACCGTGGCGTTCGCCCTTCCGCTGGCCGATGCCGAGCAGGCCGCGGCGGTCCTGGAGGGTGCGGCTCTCGGCGGGTACTCCTTCACGACCTACCGCAAGGCGTCCCTGGCCGGCACCAGCCTGCCCACCGGTGACATCACCGTGCACACCGACCAGGCTGCCTCCGGCGCCACCGACCGAGCGGACGTCGTCGCCGGGGCCGTGAGCCTCGTGAAAGACCTCGTCAACACTCCCCCGCTCGACCTCTACCCCGAATCCCTGACCGCTCTGGCCCAGGCCGCGGCCGAGGGACTGCCCGTCACCCTGACGGTGTGGGACGAAGACCAGCTCGTCGCCGACGGCTTCGGCGGGATCGCCGGTGTCGGGCAGGGCTCGACCCGCCCGCCCCGTCTGGTCAAGGTCAGCTACGCCCCGGCCGGCGCGGCCAAGCACCTGGCCCTCGTCGGCAAGGGCATCACCTTCGACACCGGCGGACTCTCGCTCAAGCCGCCGGCATCGATGGTGGGCATGAAATACGACATGACCGGCGCGGCCACGGTGCTGGCCGTCACGCTCGCCGCCGCGCGCTTGAACCTCAACGTGCGCATCACGGCGTGGCTCTGCATCGCGGAGAATATGCCGTCAGGGTCGGCCATCCGCCCCAACGACGTGCTGAGCATCCGCGGCGGACGCACGGTCGAGGTGCTCAACACCGACGCAGAGGGCCGCCTGGTCCTGGCCGACGGCCTTGTCGCGGCCGGCGAGGAAGAGCCCGATGCGATCATCGACGTCGCCACGCTCACGGGCGCCGCCGTCGTGGCCCTCGGCACGCGGTACTCCGCCGTACTCGGCGATGACGACCTCGTGGCGCAGGTCCTCGCCGCCAGTACCTCGGAGGGAGAACTGGCCTGGCCGATGCCGATGCCCGAGGAATTGCGGGCCCTGCTGAATTCCGACGTCGCCGACATCGCCAACGCCAAGATCGGCAACACGGGCGGCGGCATGCTCCTGGCGGCCGTGTTCCTGCGCGAATTCATCGGCTCTGTGGGCGAGGGCGAGAACGCCCGGACCATCCCCTGGGCACACCTGGACATCGCCGGCAGCGCTCAGCTGGTCGGCGGCGGCCTCGGCTTCACGGCCCCCGGGCCCACCGGAGTCACCGTTCGAACCCTGTTGCGACTGGCCGAGGACTTTTCACGCCCGTAGTACAGTCGTATAGGCAGGAAAATCCTTGCCGTTCAACGCCTGTCCGCGCAGCATAATTGCGCTGGCAGGCCGTGAAAGTGTATGTGATGCACGAGGGAGTATCTGGGTGTCTGAACAGAATTTTGACCTTGTAGTTCTCGGTGGCGGCAGCGGCGGCTATGCGGCCGCTTTGCGCGCCGTCCAGCTCGGCCTGACCGTGGGCCTGATCGAGAAAGACAAGCTCGGCGGTACCTGCCTGCACGTCGGTTGCATCCCGACCAAGGCCCTGCTGCACTCCGCCGAGGTCGCCGACGTCAGCCGCGAGTCGGCCAAGTACGGCGTCACGACGTCGTTCGAAGGCATCGACATGGCGGCCGTCACGGCGTTCCGTGAGGGCATCGTCGCCAGCAAATTCCGCGGACTGCAGGGGCTGATCAAGGCCCGCGGCATCACCGTCATCTCCGGCGAGGGCCGTTTGGTGTCCCCCACGACCGTCCAGGTCGGCGAGGACACCATCGTCGGCAAGAACGTGGTTCTGGCCACCGGTTCCTACTCCCGTTCGCTGCCCGGACTGGCCGTCGAAGGCCGCGTCATCACGAGCGAGCAGGCCCTCGAGCTGACCTACGTGCCGAAGAAGGTCGCCGTGCTGGGCGGCGGCGTCATCGGCGTCGAGTTCGCCAGTGTCTGGAAGTCCTTCGGCGCCGACGTGACCATCATCGAGGCGCTGCCGCACCTGGCCCCGAACGAAGAGGAATCCGTCTCCAAGCAGCTCGAGCGGGCCTTCCGCAAGCGCGGCATCGAGTTCTCCCTCGGCGTCCGGTTCCAGTCGGTCACCCAGGACGACTCCGGCGTCGTCGTCACCCTCGAGAACGGCACCACCATCGAGGCCGAGCTGCTCCTCGTCGCCGTCGGCCGTGGCCCCTCGACCGCAGGGCTCGGCTTCGAAGAGGCCGGCATCACCATGGACCGCGGTTTCGTCCTCACCGACGAGCGCCTCGCCACCAACATCCCCGGCGTCTACGCCGTCGGCGACATCGTCCCCGGCCTCCAGCTCGCGCACCGCGGCTTCCAGCAGGGCATCTTCGTCGCCGAGGAGATCGCGGGCCTGTCCCCGATCGTCGTGGACGACCTGAACATCCCTAAGGTCACCTACTGCGACCCTGAGATCGCATCCGTCGGCTACACCGAGGCCAAGGCCGCCGCCAAGTTCGGCGCCGACAAGGTCTCCAGCTACGAGTACAGCCTGGGCGGCAACGGCAAGAGCTCGATCCTGGGCACCGCCGGCTCGATCAAGGTCGTCCGCGAAGTCGATGGCCCCATTCTCGGCATCCACATGATCGGCGCCCGCGTCGGCGAGCTGATCGGTGAAGGCCAGCTGATCGTGAACTGGGAAGCGTACCCGGAGGACCTCGCTCCGCTGCTGCATGCCCACCCCACCCAGAACGAAGCGCTCGGCGAGGCCTTCCTGGCCCTGGCCGGCAAGCCGCTGCACGCCATGTAGCCCGCTTCGGGCACAGAGAACGTCACTAACATTGGTCAGACATTAATGGTTTCAAAGGAGACAAACGCATGAGCGAATCCGTCAACCTCCCGGCACTCGGTGAGAGTGTCACAGAGGGTACGGTCACCCGCTGGCTCAAGAACGTGGGAGACCGCGTCGAAGTCGACGAACCGCTGCTCGAGGTATCGACCGACAAGGTCGACACCGAGATCCCATCCCCGATCGCCGGCGTCATCGAAGCCATCCTGGTTCAGGAAGACGAGACCGTCGAGGTCGGAACCCCCTCGTGACCATCGGCGACGGATCCGCTGCTGCGGCACCGGCCGCCGAGGCTCCCCAGCAGGAGGCGCCCGCCGCTCCGCAGGCCGCCGCACCCCAGGCCGCGGCTCCCGCTGCAGCCCAGGGCGGCTACGAGTCCCCCGCCCCCGAGGCCGAAGCAGCGCCTGCCGCCGCAGAGGTCCCCTCCACGGAGGCCCCCGCCCCCGCCGAGGCTGCCGCGGCAACCCCGCCGGCTCCGGCCGTCGTCGAGGCGCCGCCCGCAGCACCCGCAGCACCTGCCCCCGTCGCAGCCGCCCCTGCAGCACCCGCGGCACCCGCACCCGCAGCAGCACCCGCCGCACCCGCCGCCGAGCCCGCCCGCGGCGCGCACGCCGGCACCAGCGGCTACGTCACGCCCATCGTGCGCAAGCTCGCCAACGAAGCCGGCGTCGACCTGTCCACCATCACCGGCACCGGTGTGGGCGGACGCATCCGCAAGCAGGACATCGAGAACGCCAAGGCGCCGGCCCAGGCGGCTCCCGCCGAGTCGGCCGTCGCCGTCGAGGTCTCGCCGCTGCGCGGCACCACTCAGCCGATGTCGCGTCTGCGCAAGGTTGTCGCCGAGCGGGCCGTTGCCTCGATGCAGCAGACCGCACAGCTCACGACCGTGGTAGAGGTGGACGTGACCCGGGTCGCGATGCTGCGCGACAAGGTCAAGGTCTCTTTCCACGAGAAGACCGGCAACAAGCTGTCCTTCCTCCCGTTCTTCGCCCTGGCCGCGGCCGAGGCCCTGAAGGCCAACCCGATCATCAACGCCACCGTTGACGGCACCTCGATCGTGTACCCGCCCCAGGAGAACATGAGCATCGCCGTGGACACCGAGCGTGGACTGCTGACGCCGGTCATCCGCGACGCCGGGGAACTCGATCTGGCCGGCTTCGCCGCCCAGATCGCCGACCTGGCCGCCCGCACCCGCGACAACAAGCTCAAGCCCGACGAACTGTCCGGTGGCACGTTCACGCTGACCAACACCGGTTCGCGCGGCGCACTGTTCGACACCCCGGTGGTCTTCCTGCCGCAGAGCGCCATCCTCGGAACCGGCGTGGTCTACAAGAAGCCCATCGTCGTGACCGACAAGGGCCTGGACTCCATCGCGATCCGTTCGACGGTGTTCCTGGCGCTCTCCTACGACCACCGCATCATCGACGGAGCGGACGCCTCGCGCTTCCTCACCACGATGAAGGCACGTCTGGAAGCCGGAGCCTTCGAGGCGAACCTGGGCATCTAACACCCCACCTGAACGGTTCGATTCACCAATCGAAGAGTTCGCGTAACCGCCAACCGGCCTCGCCCCTGATCACCAGGGCCGAGGCCGGTTGTCTTGTTTCCACGACCTCGGAGCCGGCCGCATCCGGCACCGGCGTGAGCAGCACGAGCGCCGAATTCCCCGTTCGCTCCTGCACGCTGGCGGTGAACGGCGCCGTCGAACCCCGCGGCCCACCCCAATCGGCCGGGGGTTCCGGCCGCCCCAGCCGGACCGTGTAGACGTCTGCGGCGCTGGCGACGGAACCGGCCTGGTCGACGGAGTCGAGGCACAGCACCGAGGCGTCCGCCAGACACCGGTCTCGCAGCGCCAGCAGGGTCAGCGTCGCCGCAGCAGGATCGTCTGCCAGCAGGGAGTTGGTCGGCACCGAGTCCGTCGGCACCGAATCCGTCGGCACGGCCGGGGCATCAACGTCGTGGCCCGTCGCGTTGGCGGCCGCGTCGGAGGGCACCTCCGAGCGGGCGTGAGACGGAAGATCGGACTGCCCGCCGCCGGGCGCGGCGTCGCCCGGGCCCAACGCACCCAATCCCCCGGCTCCGAGGACGACCGCAAGACCCACTCCGACCAGCACCGGTCGCCGCACTCTGCGCAGCCTCACCCGCCCGGCGCCGAGCGCCGCCACGATCGCGGTCACAAGCCTGGGCGCGGGGCCCCGGGCACCTGCCGGCCGGCCGGCCCGCTCGGGTCCGCGGCGGACGACAACGGCGCTGGGCATCCCGGCGGCGCTCGACACGGCTCCGGTCAGCACGGCTCCAGTCAGCACGGCTCCGGTCGACCGAGCCCCGATCGACACAGCTTCGCTCACCTCGTCCCCGGTCTCGGCAACCAGCCGCGTCCCCACGCCGCGCACGGCGACCGCGGCCGCCCAATCGAACAGCGCCGCCTCCAGCCCGGTCAGGTCCGGTGGCAGCGGACGGGCGGTCGCTGCAGATTCGAACCGGGCCAGCACCGCGGCGGCCCCGCCGGTATGCGAATCCCGGGGATCGAGATGGTCCAGGAGCCCACGGAGGAACCCGGCCAGCCGCAGCAGGTCGTCCCGACGCCGTGCTGCCCCGCCGCCGCCGGCCGGGAGGTCGTCGAGCGCGCCCAGCCCCACCAGCACCGGGCGGCCGGAGGCGTCGAAACGCACACAGGCCGCACCGATGGCGGGATGGCTGAACCCTGCGGCGTGCAGCGCCCCCAGGGCGGCCGTGACCGTGGCCCCGATCGTCACGGCCTCTCCCGCCGTCAGTGCTCCCTGGTCTGCCAGCGCCCGGTCCAACGTGGGTCCTGGTAGCCGCTCCAGCACAAGGCAGACCCGGCCGTCCGGCGTCGTCGCCACATCGATGAGCCGGCACAGGTATCCGGCGGGCACGGTGAGCAGCGCCCGTACCTGCCGGTCAAGGTCGGCACCGTCCTGGCCACGGTGGAACACCTGCAGCGCGGCTGTGCGTGGTTCGCCGCTCGGGCCGAAGGTGACCCCCAGGTAGACCGATGATCGGTTCCCGGTCCCGATCCGGCGTACCAGTCGGTGCCCCGCGACGGTTCCGCTCACTCCTGCTGTGCTCGCTTCGTCCATCGTCTCACCGTGCCCGCCGGACGCCCGCCAGGGTCGCTGCGGGGCAGGTCGGGGAATATCTCGCGGGACTCCCCCGCTGGGGAGGAGCGGCCCCCTAGACTGGCCGCATGCTCGACTTTGTCGTCGCGGGGCTAAGCGCCAACTCCGTGCCGTATTTCGAGGGCCTTGAGCTCCAGCGCGCCGTCCACCGCACGGTGGTGTCCGGTCACCGACCGAACACCGTCCTGCTCCTCGAACATCCCGCCGTGTACACGGCCGGCAAACGCACCCAGCCGGAGGACCGTCCCACCGACGGCACCCCGGTCGTGGACGTCGACCGCGGCGGCCGGATCACCTGGCACGGCCCAGGGCAGCTGGTCGGCTATCCGATCCTGCGCCTGGCCGAACCGATCGATGTGGTCGGTTACGTGCGGCTGCTCGAGGCCGTCCTCATCGACGCCCTGGCCGACTTCGGCATCGACGGCAGACAGGTGCACGGACGCAGCGGGGTCTGGGTCGGGCCCGACGGGGCCGAGGACAAGATCGCCGCCATCGGCATCCGCGTCGCCGACGGTGTCACCATGCACGGCTTCGCCCTGAACTGCGCCAACTCCCTGGAGCCGTACGACCGCATCGTCGCCTGCGGCATCGCGGATGCCGGCGTCACCACCATGACCCGGGTGCTCGGCCGCACCGTCAGCACGGAGGACGCCGTGCCCTCCGTCACCGCCGCCTTCCGCAGCCACCTGGCGGTGCCCGCATGAGCGCCGCACCCGACGGGCGCCGGATGCTGCGGCTGGAGGTCCGCAACGCCGAGACGCCCATCGAAAAGAAGCCCTCCTGGATCAAGACCCGCGCGCGGATGGGCCCCGAGTACCGACAACTGCAGAACCTGGTGACCAGCGAGAACCTGCACACGGTCTGTCAGGAAGCCGCCTGCCCGAACATCTATGAGTGCTGGGAGGATCGCGAGGCGACCTTCCTCATCGGCGGGTCGCAGTGCACCCGGCGCTGCGACTTCTGCCAGATCGACACGGGCAAACCCGCGGACTACGACACCGACGAGCCCCGCCGGGTGGCCGAATCCGTGCGGGCCATGGACCTTCGCTACGCCACCGTCACCGGGGTCGCCCGTGACGACCTGCCCGACGAGGGCGCCTGGCTCTACGCCGAGACGATCCGGCAGATCCACGCCCAGTGCCCCGGTACCGGTGTCGAGATCCTGGTGCCCGACTTCTCGGGAAACCACGACCATCTCGCCGAGGTGTTCTCCGCCCGCCCCGAGGTGTTCGCGCACAATGTCGAAACGGTCCCCCGGATCTTCAAGCGCATCCGCCCCGCTTTCCGCTACGACAGGTCGCTCGACGTTCTGAGCCAGGGGCGCGCAGCCGGGCTGATCACCAAGTCGAACCTGATCCTGGGCATGGGAGAGGAGCGCGCCGAGGTGTCCGAAGCCCTGCGGGACCTTCACGAGGCGGGCACCGACATCCTCACTCTCACCCAGTACCTTCGCCCGAGTCCCCGGCACCTGCCGGTGGCGAGGTGGGTACGGCCTGAGGAGTTCGTCGAACTCAAGGAAGAAGCCGAGGAAATCGGCTTCCTCGGGGTCCTCTCCGGCCCCCTGGTGCGGTCGTCGTACCGGGCCGGCCGCCTCTGGGCGCAGTCCATGGCTGCGACGGGGCGCCCCGTTCCCGCCGGCCTGCAGCACCTCGCCGACGCCACCCGGGGTTCAGCCAGGCCGTTTGACCCTAAATCCGTCACGCGGATATCGACCGACTGGGTAGTCTTAGAACCATGGCACGCAGCAAGGACAAGAGTCCCCGCACCCCCAAAGAACCTGGCCGCTTGAAGCAAATGTGGCAGGTCTTCCAGATGACCAGGCGCTACGACTCGAACATCGTTCTGTTCATGATCCTGGGCTTCCTGATCCCGGTCGCGGTGGGGCTGATCCTCGCACTGCTCCTGACCCCGGACAGCGGGTTCACCATAGCCCTGTGGATCATCGCCGGAGTGCTCGGCGGTGTGCTCGCGATGCTCATTATCCTGGGTCGGCGCGCCGAGAAGGCCGCATACTCACAGATCGAGGGCCAGCCCGGAGCCGTGGGCGCCGTGCTGCGTTCTTCGCTCAAGCGCGGCTGGGTCGGCAGTGAGATGCCGGTCGCCGTCAACGGCAAGACCCAGGATGCCGTGTACCGCGCCGTCGGTCGTGGCGGTGTCGTGCTGATCAGCGAGGGCCCCCGCACCCGCACGGCCCGCATGGTGGACGAAGAACGCCGCTCCGTGGCCAAGGTGGGCGGCAACGTCGCCGTCACGGTCATCTCGGTCGGACCCGACTCGGACGCCGTGCCGCTGCACAAGCTCGCCCGTCGTCTGACCAAGATCAAGCCGTCGCTGACCAAGGCCGAGGTTCTCGCGGTGAACAACCGCCTTAACTCCATCGCCAAGAAGCTCCCGATCCCCAAGGGTGTCGACCCGACCAAGGCGCGCCCGCAGCGCGGCAACTGACCGGCCGCACGGGCACACCACAACAGGGCACGGGATCTTCCCGTGCCCTGTCTGTATGCTCCGGAGCGACCCCGGCTACCGACGGATCAGAACCGTGCCGGCGATCTTGTCGTGGAAGCCGCGCTGATCCGAATCCCAGACCAACGCGGGAACGGCCAGGCCGAGCAGCACGGAGCGCACGAGGGGCCGCCAGACGCCCACCGGTCCGCCGCTGAGGCTGATCAGGCGGAGACCCACCAACAGGTGGCCGATGCTGGCACCGAGCGTCGCGAGCAGGACGGCCTGCAGGAGCACAAAGACGCCCAGTACGACGAAACCGTCGTAGTCGAGCAGGGTGTACCCCCAGATCAGGCAGGCCAGGCCCACCGCGATCGCCCAGTCAATAACGAGGGCAAGGATGCGCCGGCCGACCCGGCCCACCGAGTGCCGGCCGCTCCGGGGCAGGCCGAGCCGCTCCCCCGGCCAGGTGCTGGGCGGGAGCTGCCCGAAAGTCGTGGGGCCTGGAGGTGTCGCGTTCACCCGCCCAGTTTACCGAGCGACCTCCCCTGTAACATTGCGGAAACATAAGCGTCATTCTTAAGTAACCCGTCCGTAATAGTGTCGGGGAAGCCGCAGTGTGCGACATTGATAGTCACCCACGCCTACGTCGTTTGGAGTTAAACCGCATGTTCCGCGATTCGTCCGAAGTGCTCGCTTTCATCAAGGACACCGATGTCAAGTTCCTTGACCTCCGCTTTACCGACCTGCCGGGTGTGCAGCAGCACTTCAACATCCCCGCGTCGACCGTTGACGAGGAGTTCTTCACCGTCGGCCAGATGTTCGACGGCTCGTCGATCCGCGGTTTCGCGTCGATCCACGAATCAGACATGCAGCTGATCCCCGACGTCACGAGCGCCTTCGTCGACCCGTTCCGCGCCGAGCGCACGCTCATCATGCTGTTCGACATCTACAACCCGCGCAACGGCGAGATCTACTCCAAGGACCCGCGCCAGGTGGCCAAGAAGGCCGAGAAGTACCTCGCGTCCACCGGCATCGGCGACACCGCGTACTTCGGCTCCGAAGCCGAGTTCTACATCTTCGACGACGTGCGCTACGAGGTCAACCAGCACACCAGCTTCTACTCCGTCGACTCCGGCGAGGGCGCCTGGAACTCCGGCCGCAAGGAAGAGGGCGGCAACCTCGCCAACAAGACCCCCTACAAGGGCGGCTACTTCCCGGTCAGCCCCGTCGACCAGCACGCCGACATGCGCGACGACATCTGCCTGAAGCTCATCGACGCCGGCCTGGTGCTCGAACGTAGCCACCACGAGGTCGGCACCGGCGGCCAGGGTGAGATCAACTACAAGTTCGACACCATGGTGCACGCGGCCGACGACCTGCTCAAGTTCAAGTACATCGTCAAGAACACGGCACACGAGTGGGGCAAGACCGCCACGTTCATGCCCAAGCCGCTCTTCGGCGACAACGGCTCCGGTATGCACACCCACCAGTCCCTGTGGTCTGAGGGCAAGCCGCTGTTCTACGACGAGGCCGGCTATGGCGGACTCTCCGACGTGGCGCGCTGGTACATCGGTGGCCTGCTCAAGCACGCCCCCGCCGTGCTCGCCTTCACCAACCCGACGGTCAACTCGTACCACCGCCTGGTGCCGGGCTTCGAAGCACCGGTCAACCTGGTCTACTCGGCCGGCAACCGTTCAGCGTCGATCCGCATCCCGATCACCGGCACCAACCCGAAGGCCAAGCGTCTCGAGTTCCGCGCACCCGACGCCTCCGGAAACCCGTACCTCGCCTTCGCCGCCCAGCTGATGGCCGGCCTTGACGGCATCAAGAACCGCATCGAACCGCACGAGCCGGTCGACAAGGACCTCTACGAGCTGCCGCCCGAAGAGGCCAAGAACATCCCCCAGGTTCCCGCTTCGCTCGAAGAGGCGCTGCAGGCGTTGGAGGCCGACCACGACTTCCTGCTGGCCGGCAACGTCTTCACCCCGGAGCTCATCGAGACCTGGATCGACTACAAGCGCGAGAAGGAGATCAAGCCCCTCGCGCAGCGTCCGCACCCGTTCGAATTCGAACTGTACTACGGCGTCTAAGCAGAAGAGCACTCATTGAGCCGAAGGGCCGCCACCGCAAGGTCGCGGCCCTTCGGTCGTTAACCCGAGAAGGCCCCGGGTCGCTCCACGGGGCCGTAGAACCGGCGCTCGAACACCGCGCGGGCGCGGCGAGTGACCGCGAGATAGTCTTCCTCCAGCTGGTTGGCCGAGCCGGGCGGGTATTCCATCATGCGGGCCACACCGTCCAGCTGCATCCGGTCGCTCGGCAGCACGTCGGCGGTCTTGTTGGTCCATAGGGTGATGGCCGACCTGCACCGGGACGCAAACAGCCACGCCGCCCGGAGCGTCGCCGCCTCCGGCGCCGTCACCAGCGAATCCCGGGTGGCTTCCTCCAGTGCCTCGAGGGTGGAGGTCGTGCGCAGCGCCGGCAGCGCGGCAGCATGCTGGAGCTGCAGCAGCTGCACGAACCATTCCACGTCGCTCAGTGAGCCGCGGCCCAGCTTGAGGTGCCGGTTGGGGTCGGCGCCCTGCGGCAGACGTTCGTTCTCCACCCGCGCCTTGATCCGTTTGATCTCGCGCACGTCCTGCTCGGAGATGGCCTCAGGGTACCGCACGGGGTCCATCACGGCGTGGAAGCTTTCCACGAGCGCCGGCTCCCCGGCGATGCCGCGGGCGCGCAGCAGCGCCTGCGCCTCCCAGGTGAGCGACCAGCGGCGGTAATAGGCCTGGTAGGAGTCAAGGGAGCGCACCACGGCCCCGTTCTTGCCCTCCGGGCGCAGACCGATATCGAGGTCCAGCGGCAGTCTGTTGTCGTCGGTGAGCCGGTTCAGCTCGCGCACGATGAACGTCGCCCGGTCGTGCGCCGCGCCGCCCTCGAGCATGCCGGGCCGGAAGACGAACATGACGTCGGCGTCGGAGCCGAAGCCCAGCTCCGCTCCCCCGAACCGGCCCAGTGCGATGACCGCGAACTCGATACCGTCCGGCGCCAGCGGACCGTCGTCGCCGGTGAGACCGGTGCCGCGGATGGCGCCGAGCACCCCCTGGATGATCACGGTGGCCACATCCGTGAGGCCTGTCGCCAGCTCGTCGATGCTGATGCGGCCGAGGATCGCCGACAGGGCCAGGCGCAGCATCTCCCGCCGCCGGCTGGTGCGCAGCACCGACGCGGCCGCGTCGGGGCTGCCGTGCCGGGCCAGGACAGCCCGTGCCTCGTCCTGCAGCACGCCGAGGGGCCTCGGGCGCAGCTCGTCATCGTGCTCCAGCCAGGCGACGGCCTCTGGAATGGTCTCGAAGAGCTCCCCGACGAACCGCGAGGCGGAGAGCACCCGGGTCAGGCGTTCGGCGGCTCCGGACGAGTCGCGCAGCATCCGCAGGAACCAGTAGGTGGAGCCCAGGCTGTCGCTCAGCCGACGGAACGCGAGCAGACCGTAGTCCGGGTCGGCGCCGTCGGAGAGCCACTGGAGCAGAACCGGCAGTAGGTGTTGCTGGATGGTCGCGCGCCTGGACACCCCGCTCGTGAGCGCGGCAATGTGAGCCAGCGCTCCCGCCGTGTTGCGGAAACCGATGGCCGCCAGTCGTGCCTCCGCCTGGGCGCTCGTGAGGTTGAGCCCCTCGGCGGGCAGAGCCGCCACGGCTGAGAGCAACGGGCGGTAGAACAGCCGTTCGTGCAGACCTCGAACCCGGTGTTTGGTGGCCTCCCACCTGGCGCTCAGCCCGGCCGCGCTGGTAGCCAGGCCGGTGGCGCGCGCGAGCACCCGCAGACCGGCCTCGTCCCGGGGCAGCAGGTGGGTGCGACGGAGACGGTCCAGCTGCAGGCGGTGTTCCATGAGCCGGAGCATCCGGTAGTCCTGGGCGAACTCCGCGGCCTCCGCCCGGCCGACGTAGCCGGATTCGGCCAGGGCGGCCAGCGCCGGCAACGTACCGGGCTGGCGCACGTCAGGGTCGGCCTGACCGTGCACGAGCTGCAGCAGCTGCACCGTGAACTCGATGTCCCGCAGGCCACCGGGGCCGAGTTTGAGCTGCACGGCGACCTCGTCGGCAGGAATGTTGCTGGTCACGCGTTCGCGCATCCGCTGCACCGACTCGACGAAGTTCTCCCGGCTCGCGCTGGTCCACACCTTGGGCGCGACCGCGGCGACGTACCGGGAACCGAGGTCGACGTCCCCGGCGAGGGGCCGGGCCTTGAGCAACGCCTGGAACTCCCAGCTCTTGGCCCACCTGTCGTAGTAGGCGATGTGGGACTCCAGGGTGCGCACGAGTGCTCCCGACTTGCCTTCTGGCCGTAGGTTGGGGTCCACCTCCCACAGCTCTGGCTCAACGGTGGGCTGGTTGAGGCCGCGCATCATGAGGATCGCCAGCCGGGTGGCGATGTCCACGGCCCTACCCGTGTCGAGGCCGGCGTCCTGGTCCCCTTCGGCGACGAAGATGACGTCGACATCGCTGACGTAATTGAGCTCGCCCGCGCCGGCCTTGCCCATGCCGATCACGGCCAGCTTGGTCAGGCGCACCTGCTCGAGTGGGAACACGCCGGGGGCCGCCACGGGACCGCCGGCCATCCCCCGGGCAACCGCCAGGGACGCCTCCAGCGCGGCGGCGGCCAGATGGGACAGTTGCCGCGCGATCCTGTCGAGGCCGCCGACGGGGTCGGCCTGTTCGAGGTCGAACGCGGCCAGCTCGGCGAGCCGGCGGCGGTAACGTACCCGCAGGGCCACCCAGCCGGCGTCGTCGACCAGGGCCGCGACACCGTCCGTCGACTTCACAGCGTCGAGCAGGTCGCCGGTCAGCTCGGCCAGACCGGGCAGCGCCGTGGTCTTCTCGTGCAGTACCGCGAGTTGGTCGGGGTGCCGCAGGAAGAAGTCGGTCAGGCCCGTCGACGCGCCGGCGACCAGGATCAGGCGCTGCACGGCACCGGGGTGTCGTCGGAGCACGGCGAACTCGGCCGGACACTGCCGGACGAACGAGATCACGGCAAACAGAGCCGCGTCCGGGTTCGCCGCGCGGCTGAGCAACGGGAAAAGGTCGGACGGGTCAGGCCCGCCCAACTCGCTGACCTCGTCGAGGCGTGCGCGGGCTTCGCCGAGATCGGCGAAGCCCACCCGAGCGAGGTCTGTCAGGGTCAGCTGTTCTCTCGCCATGGTGTGCGCCTGTCTGAGTCTGCCTGGCTGGGATTGCCCTTAGAGCATCTCGAGGTTCTTGTTGAGCTCGAACGGGGTGACCTGCGACCGGTACTCGCGCCATTCCTGGCGCTTGTTCAGCAGCACGTAGTTGAAGACATGCTCGCCGAGGGTCTCGGCGACCAGTTCGGACTCCTCCATGTACTGGATGGCGTGATCGAGGCTGGCGGGCAGCTGGTGGTACCCCAGGGCGCGGCGTTCCGTGTCGCTGAGACCCCAGACGTTGTCCTCAGCTTCCGGCGGCAGTTCGTAGCCCTCTTCGATGCCCTTCAGCCCGGCGGCCAGCATCAACGAGTAGGCCAGGTACGGGTTGGCCGCCGAGTCGATCGCGCGGTACTCGATGCGCGAGCTCTGCCCCTTGTTGGGCTTGTAGAGCGGAACCCGGATGAGTGCCGACCGGTTGTTGTGACCCCAGCAGACGAAGCTGGGCGCCTCGTCGCCACCCCAGAGCCGCTTGTACGAGTTCACGAACTGATTGGTCACCGCCGTGATCTCGGGAGCGTGGCGGAGCAATCCGGCAATGAATTGGCGGCCCGTCGTGGACAGCTGGTACTGGGCTCCCGCCTCGTAGAAGGCGTTGGTGTCGCCCTCGAAGAGCGACAGGTGGGTGTGCATGCCAGAGCCAGGCTGGTCGGAAAGCGGCTTGGGCATGAACGTCGCGTAGACGCCCTGCTCAATCGCCACTTCCTTGATCACGGTGCGGAACGTCATGATGTTGTCCGCAGTGGTCAGGGCATCCGCGTAACGCAGGTCGATCTCGTTCTGGCCGGGGCCGGCCTCGTGGTGACTGAACTCCACCGAGATGCCGAGGTCTTCGAGCATCCGCACGGAACGGCGGCGGAAGTCGTGCGCTGTGCCGCCTGGAACGTTGTCGAAGTAGCCGGCGGAGTCGACGGGGACGGGCCCGTTCTTGCCGAACTTCGAGGATTTGAGCAGGTAGAACTCGATCTCCGGGTGCGTGTAGAAGGTGAACCCGCGTTCGGCGGCCTTCGCCAGGGTGCGCTTGAGCACGTTCCGGGGGTCGGCGACGGCGGGCTGGCCGTCCGGCGTGGTGATGTCGCAGAACATCCGCGCGGTGGGGTCGACCTCGCCACGCCAGGGCAGAATCTGGAAGGTGGTGGGGTCCGGGTGGGCCAGTACGTCGGCTTCGAAGGAGCGCGTGAGGCCCTCGATCGCGGAGCCGTCGAAGCCGAGTCCCTCGGCGAACGCCCCCTCGACCTCGGCCGGTGCGATCGCGACCGACTTCAGGGTGCCGACTACGTCGGTGAACCATAGTCGAATGAACTTGATGCCCCGTTCCTCGATGGTCCGAAGAACGAAGTCGCGCTGCTTGTCCATCCACGCCCTTTCTTGTTGCTCCTAGGCTACCGGCTGCCGCCGGTGCGCGCGCGAAAACCGGCTGATCGCGCGGACGAATCGGGCCGGGCATCCGCAGGCCGGATCGGGATGCCGAATCTGTCGCTGACTACACTGGGCACATGCCTGAGCCAGTCACACCGGACGCCGCCAATGCCGTCGAGGTGCAGAATCCGTATGTCAGTGTCCCCTCCGGACCCAAGCGGGTGCGCACCAGGCATTTCCAGAACGCGAAACAGCAGGGCATCCCGATCACGGGCCTGACCAGCTATGACATGCTCACCGCGCAGATCTTCGACCAGGCCGGGATCGACTTCCTCCTCGTGGGCGATTCGGCCGGCAACAACGTCTTCGGCTACGAGACCACCCTCCCGGTCACGGTCGACGAGCTCATCCCCCTCACGCGCGCCGTCGCCCGCGCAGTGACGCGCGCCCTTGTGGTGGCGGACATGCCCTTCGGCACCTACGAGACCGGTCCATCAGAGGCCCTGCACACCGCCGTGCGGTTCATGAAGGAGGCGCAGGCCCACGCGGTCAAGCTCGAGGGCGGGGTGCGCAGCCGCAAGCAGATCTCCCGGATCGTCTCGGCCGGTATCCCTGTGATGGCCCACATCGGCTTCACTCCGCAGAGCGAGCACGGTCTGGGCGGCCACATCATCCAGGGCCGCGGTGCCGCCGCCGACCAGCTCATGGCCGACGCCCTCGCCGTGCAAGAGGCGGGCGCGTTCGCGGTGGTTCTGGAGATGGTGCCCTCTGCGGTGGCGGCACTGATCACCGAGAAGCTTGACATCCCCACCATCGGCGTGGGCGCCGGCCCGGCTGTCGACGGCCAGCTCATGGTCTGGACCGACTTCGCGGGCATGACTGGCGGCCGGGTACCCCGCTTCGTCCGGCAGTACGCAAATATGCGTTCGGCGCTCACGGATGCCGTGCACGCCTTCAAGGCCGACGTCGACTCCGGCGCCTATCCTGGCCCCGAGCACAGCTACGAGTAGCTCTGCGCAGGAGGACCTGCCGGCGGTCTACCTCTCGTCGGTGGCGTCGTCCTCGGCCCACTTCGCGCTGTTCGCGCGGAGTTTGTCCAGTGCGTGCGTCGCCTCGTCGAACGTCGCGAACGGACCCACGCGGTCCACCGACGGTGAGAGCAGACCCTGCTCGACGGCGCCCGTGCGCATGTTGTACCAGAACTGGTGCTCAGTATCTTCGGCCATAAGCTTGATCCTATGCCTAAGGATTCCATCGGTCACCTCATTCCAGGAGCCGTGTCCAGCCACCGCTCCGTTCCCTCCCAGATCCCCCGTCCGGAGTACGTCGGACGGACCGCACCGGCCCGGTTCACCGGCTCCGATGTGTACTCCCCCGACCGCATCGCGCTGATCCGCGAGTCGGGGCGGATCGCCGCCGAGGCCATCCAGGAGGTCGGCCGCGCCGTGCGGCCCGGCGTCACGACGGAGGAACTGGACCGGATCGGCCACGAGTACGTGATCGGCCAGGGCGCCTATCCCTCCACGCTGGGTTACCGGGGCTACCCGAAGTCGCTGTGTTCGTCGGTGAACGAAGTCATCTGCCACGGCATCCCCGACGACACCGTGCTGGAGAACGGCGACATCGTGAACATCGACATCACCGCGTTCAAGAACGGCGTGCACGGAGACTCCAACGTCACCTTCATCGTCGGGGAGGCCTCGGAGGAGGTCACCCTGCTCGTCGACCGCACCCGGGAGGCCCTGGCCCGCGGTATCAAGGCCGTCGCCCCCGGGCGTCAGGTCAATGTGATCGGCCGCACGATCGAGTCCTATGCCAAGCGGTTCGGCTACGGCGTGGTGCGGGACTTCACCGGCCACGGCGTGGGTGATGCATTCCACTCCGGTCTGATCATCCCGCACTACGACTCAGCGCCGCAGTACGACACCGTCATGGAGGTCGGCATGGTCTTCACGATCGAACCCATGCTCACCCTGGGCACGAGCGAGTGGGACATGTGGGCGGATGACTGGACCGTGTTGACCAAGGACCGCAGCATCACCGCCCAGTTCGAACACACCCTCGTGGTCACCGAACGCGGCGCCGAAATCCTGACCCTCCCGTAGCCGGCTACCGAAGCCGCCGCGCGTAGCCGGTAGATTGGCTGCATGAGTTCATCCACTGCCATCGGCATCGATATCGGCGGAACCGGCATCAAGGGGGCCGTGGTCGACCTGTCCACCGGCGCCCTGCTCTCTTCCCGAATCAAACTGCCCACCCCCAAGGGCGGCCGCCCGCAGGACATCATCGAGACCACGCGCCAATTGCTCGCCACGGTCTCCAGCGGCACCAGCGACCTTCCGATCGGCGTCTGCTTCCCGGCCGTCGTCAAGCACGGGCACACCATGTCCGCGGCGAACGTGTCGGACAAGTGGATCGGCCTGGCCGCGGAGAAGCTCTTCGAGAAGGGTCTGGGCGTTCCCATCCACTTCGTCAACGACGCCGACGCGGCCGGCTACGCCGAGTCGCAGTTCGGCGCCGCCCGCGATGTGGACGGTGTGGTCCTGCTGACCACGCTGGGCACCGGCATCGGCACGGCGCTGATCAACGACGGTGAGCTGGTGCCCAACACCGAACTCGGCCACCTCGAGATCGACGGCGTGGACTACGAGACCCGCGCGGCGTTCTCGGCCAAGGAACGCGACAACCTCAGCTGGGAGAAGTGGGCGGCCCGGCTGCAGAAGTACTACAGCCGGTTGGAGGCCCTATTCACCCCGGACCTGTTCATCGTCGGCGGCGGCGTGTCGAAGCACCACGAGGACTTCCTGCCGTTGTTGGACCTGAACACGCGCATCATCCCGGCCGTGCACCGCAACAACGCGGGCATCCTCGGCGCTGCGGCCCTTGCCGTCAAGCACGCCCCCGTCACGGCCTGATCCGGACCGGCACTGCCTTACGCCGCCTCGACTCCTGCACCTGAGGACCGAGCGCCCTGGCGGTCCCGGCGCGCCCGCCACCACTGTCGCACCCGGTGCGCCATGCGCCGCACCGACAGCGTGATCCGGTGCGCGGCGGGGAACTCGGTGCCCAGCACCGCCACCCCCACGAACACGATGAGCCAGCCCGGGCCGGGAAGCGGCACCAGGATGAGGCCGATGACGATCACCGTCAGCCCAGCGGCCCCCACCAGGAACCGGTACGGGGTGCGCAGGCGCGGGTGCCGGTGGATCCAGGCACGTGTCCGGGTCAGCAGCTGCCGAAGCCTCGCGCCCGGTCTAGGAGCTCCCGGCAGGCTGTCCGGTCCCGTGGCGGGGTGCGTACCGGGCGGGTATGACGAGGTGGTGGCCATGGGCCCAGCGTAGAAGCCCTTCCTGACCGCCGCCACCCCCGCCGGGATGGTCACGCGGGACTCACAGGTTGGGGGAATGGGCCGGCTGGTACGCCGGGTTCTGTCCCTGCTTGCGCTCTGGACGGCCATCTATCTCGGGACTACGTTGCCGCAGCCCTCTAGCGGTCTACCCGGGAACTCGGCGAGCAGCCTTGACGTTCCCTGTGTGACCTTGCTCCGGACGAGGTTTACCGAGCCAGCCAGGTCACCCTGGCCGCTGGTGGTCTCTTACACCACCGTTTCACCCTTACCTTGAGCCGAAGCTCCAGGCGGTCTATTTTCTGTGGCACTGTCTCGCGGGTTGCCCCGGGTGGGTGTTACCCACCGTCCTGCTCTGTGGAGCCCGGACGTTCCTCGGCATCGCGGGCTCCGAAGAGCTCGGATGACGCGACCGTCTTGCCGACCCATTCCGTCGTCGAGCCTACAGGCCTCCGGCGCCGGCCCGGTACCGGACCGGGCACCGGCCGGGTTGATCAGATGCCGGATTCCTCCGTGCGGACCAGGATGGCGCCGCAGTCCGGGCAGAAGACGATGTCGTCGGCCGGAGCGGCCCGCACGTCTTCGAGGTCGTTGCCGGTCAGGGTCATGGTGCAGCCGCTGCAGGTGCGGGCCCGGAGCAGCGATGCGGCATTGCCGCGGCCGGCGACCCGGCGCTTCTCGTAGAGCGCGGCGAGGTCGGCGCCGATGGCGGAGACGATGGCCTCCCGGTCGCGGGCCAGCTCGCCGAGCTGACGGTTCAGGTCCACCAGGAGCACGTCGCGGTCCGCCTCGATCTCGGCGACCCTGGTCGCCACGGCGGCGCGTTCGGCCTCGGTCTCGGCGACGGCGGCTTCCTTCTCCTCGAGCCGTTCCATCACCGCGAGTTCGATCTCCTCGAGGGCGGACAGGCGGCCGGTCAGAGCGGCGAGTTCGGTCTCCAACGCCTGCACGTCTTTGATCGAGGAGGTGTGCTGGGCGCGGTCGGTGTCCCGGGCGATCCGCTTCTCCACGACCTCCACGTCGGACTCGATCCGGCGCAGCTCGATCCGGGCATCCTCGACCTCGCCGGTACGCCCCGTGAGGACCGTCTTGGACGCGTCGAGGGTGCGCGCGAGCGACGCGAGCTCGGCGTGCTGGGGAAGCGCCTTCGCCTGGTGTTCGACCTGCTGCAGACGGATGTCGAGGGCCTGGAGCCGCAGGAGTTCTTTCTGCTCTGGGGGGATGCCTTCACAATGTCCTGACCTTCATGATTATGGAGTTTGAAATGAGCGGGGGTGAGCGGGGCTCACTGGGTGACGGCGAAGTCCCACGGGTCGGTGCGCAGTTCGCTGACCGTGACCCGGATTCCGGGCAGCGCCTGCCGGAGCGCGGCGGCCGCGACGTCCAGCCACAGCCATTCGCTGGCCCAGTGTGACACGTCGATGAGGGCAGGGCCAACCCCGGCCAGCACGGACTGTTCCCGGGACTCCGACGCCGGGTGGTGCCGCAGGTCGGAGGTGATGAAGACGTCCGCGCCGCGCACCAGCGGTTCGCGCAGAAGCGAGTCTCCGGCGCCGCCACAGAGGGCGATGGTCGAGACGACGTCTGTGTAGCCGCCCGCGGCGCGCACGCCGGATGCCGTCGGCGGGATCAGGTCGGCCAGTCGCCGGGCGAGGTGCCCCAGCGTGGTCGGTTCGGGGAGCCTCCCGACCCGGCCGATGCCGGTCCCCGGCGTGTCGCCCGCGGTGATCGGGCGCACGTCGACGAGGCCCAGTCGCTGGGCGAACACGTCGGACACGCCGTCGGCGACGATGTCGGCGTTGGTGTGCGCGGCCAGAAGGGCGCAGTCGGCGCGGATGAGCCGGGCCAGCAGGGCACCCTTGTAGCCGTCTTCGGCCACGGTCGTCACACCGCGTAGCAGAAGCGGATGGTGTGTGAGCAGCAGGTCGGCACCGGACTCGACGGCCTCGGCGACAGTGTCCGCCACGGCGTCGACGGCCAGAAGGATGGAGTCCACCCGGTGCGCGGGGTCGCCGCTGATCAGGCCCGGCGCGTCCCAGTCCTCGGCTCCGGAGAGCGGCCACAGGTCATGGGAGACCCGGGCTACTTCAGCAAGCGAGAATGACACCCCATCAGCCTACTTGTCGGCGGACGGGCACGGGGACGCGGACCGGCCGTTCACCAGCCGAGGGTTCCCGGTGCGCCCTTGAACGGGCCGACGATGCGGTCAGTGATCCAGCCGCCGTAGAAGTCGCCCGGCTGGGCCCGCACGGTCTCCCCGTCCACGGTGCACTCGTCCAGACGGCCGGGGTACACGGCCACCCGGCCGGCCAGGGCCTCGAATCCGGCCAGCGGCGCCGGGTAGTACCAGGCCACGGCGTCCGCGTGGACGTCGCCGACGACGACGCTGAGGTAGGACGCCAGTCCCTTGTACTCGCACACGCTGTGCCCGTTCACGGGCACCAGCACTCCGGGCGCGAACGCGGTTCGCGGCAGGTAGTAGGTCGGCGGATGGCTGGTCTCCAGCACCCGGACGCTCTCACGGGTGTCGGCGATCACCCGGCCGTTGAACCATAGGACGACGTGCTCGGAGCTCGGTTCCACCCGCGGCGGCCGCGGGTAGTCCCAGACGGATTCCTGGCCGGGGCCGGGGATTTCACGATTCCGACGGGCTCTGTCCATGGGACTACCGCGGCCGGAGACCGGCGCCGTACACGGCCGCCTGGGTGCGCCGGGCCATGCCGAGCTTGGCGAGCAGGCCGGACACGTAGTTCTTGACGGTCTTCTCGGCGAGGTCGAGCTGGTCGCCGATCTGCCGGTTCGTCAGTCCCTCGGCGATGAGCTCGAGCACCTGACGCTCCCGTGTGGTCAGGTTGGACGCCGGGGAATCGGCGGCGGTGCCGGTCAGTTCGGTGACGACCTTGCGGGTCACGGCTTTCTGAACGAGCGACTCGCCGCGGGCGACCCGCCGGATGGATTCGACGAGGTGCTGGCCGCGGATGTCCTTGAGGACGTAGCCGGCGGCGCCGGCCAGGACAGCGGAATAACTGGCCTCGTCGTCGTCGTAGGCGGTGAGCATCAGGCACTGCACGACGGGGTTGGCCGACCGGATGGTGCGGCACACGTCGATCCCGCTGCCGTCGGGCAGCCGGACGTCGAGCACGGCGACGTCGGGCACGGTGGCCGCGACCCTGGCCACGGCCTGACGGGCCGTTGACGCCTCGCCGACCACCTCGAGGTCGGGTTCGGCGTTGATCATGTCCGCGATTCCGCGGCGCACGACCTCGTGGTCATCCACCAGGAAGACTCGGATCATGACGGTTCCTTTCGTACGGGTTCGGGTTCGATACCGGCGGTCCAGCGTAATCGGCTGCCGCCCCTGGCCCGGTTCTCGAGCACGACGTCACCGCCCCACTGTTCGGCGCGCGCCGCCAGGTTGGCCAGGCCGCTGCGCCGATCAGATTCCGTGACGCCGACACCGTTGTCGACGACCTCGATGACGACGAGGTCGTCGCCCACGCTGAGGTTGACGACGGTCTCGGTGGCCTCGGCGTGGCGGACCACGTTCATCAGGCCCTCACGGATGACCGCGGCGATATCGTCGGACATCGCCGGAGGGGTGAGCAGGTCGATCGGACCGGTGAAGACCAGACGGGGTGTCTGCGGGAACAGGGACGCCAGCTCGCTGAGCAGGTCGATGACGCGGTGCCGGATCGAACCACGGTCCCGGCTGGTCTGCGCGGTCAGGGCGAAGATCGCGGTGCGGATCTCGACGATGGCCACGTCGAGGGCGACGACCTCCTCGATGATCCGTTCACGCACATCCGCATCGTCGACGGATCCGCTGATGGCCTGCAGGCCGATGCCTGCGGCGAAGACCCGCTGGATCACGTTGTCGTGCAGGTCCCTGGCGATCCGGCTGCGGTCCTCGAGCAGGGCCAGCTTCTGCCCGGCGGTACGCCCGCGGGCGAGCTCGAGTGCCACGCTGGCCTGGCCGGCGAAGTCCGCCGCCATCTCCAGGTCGCTCGTCGTGAAGCGGGGGCGGCCCGTCGAACGGGAGACCGTCATGACGCCGTGGGTGCGGCCCGAGGCCAGCAGCGGGATGACCATGGTCGGGCCGAGCACGAGCTGGGCGTCCGGTTGGTCCAGGCTGGCTCCGCTGTCGGCGGTGAGGATGGGCTGGCCGCTGTCGAAGGCGCGCCCCACGGTGGTCCCGGCCGACGGGATGACGAGGCCCTTGACCCGCTTGGCCTGCGTGCCGCGGGCGGTGTCGACGATGAGGGTGCCCTCCCCCGCGGCCAGGACCACGCAGACCAGGTCCGCGTCGGCGAGCGAGGCGAACCGGTCGGCGAGGAGTTCGAGCGAGGCATCCGCCCGGTCGGACAGCAGGGCCGCGCTGATCTCCGCTGACGCGGCCGACCAGCGCTGGCGCCGCCGGGTCTCGTCGAACAGACGGGCGTTGTCGATCGCGATGCCCGCCGTGGCGGCGAGGGCCGTCAGGAGTTCCTCGTCTTCCTCGCTGAAGCCGCCGGAGATCTGGTTGGACAGGTAGAGGTTGCCGTACACCTCGCCGCGCACCCGAACAGGGACACCGAGGAAGCTGTCCATCGGCGGGTGATGTGCCGGGAAGCCCGAGGACCGCGGGTCCTCGCCCAGGTGGGTCAGGCGGATGGCGTGCGGGTCGTCGATGAGCGCGCCGAGAAGGCCGTGCCCGTTCGGCAGGTGCCCGATCCGGGCGGCCAGCTCGTCGGGGATTCCCACGTGGATGAACTGCTCGAGGTTGCCGCTGGGGGCTATGACGCCGAGGGCGCCGTACTGGGCGCCGACGAGGTCGACGGCCACGTCCACGATGCGCCGAAGGACCGCGGCGAGGTCGAGTTCCTCGACGACGGCCTGGCTGGCCTGCAGCAGGCTGCGCAGCCTCCCCTGGGTGGCGAGCACCTTCTGGGCGTTCAGGACGAGTTCGGACAGCGCCTGGTCGAGGGCCGACCGCGGCCCGTCGGGAAAGGAGAGCCTGGTCTCAGGAACGGTCACAGAATGCGTCCCCTTTCGGTTCGCGCTAGCCCAAAGTGTAACTGACTGGGACCTTCGGCCCTTTCGCAGTTTAGGGGATCTTGCCACCCTGGAGACATGGCATCTCCCGACGCACCACCGGGAAGAACTGGAGATCAACTCATGGTTGAGAGAGTGATCGTAGCCGTCGACGGGGGGCCGGCGAGTCGGGCAGCCCTGGACTGGGCGTTGGCCAGAGCCGCCACCGTGCCGATGAGGCTGGAGTTGACCACGGTCGTCGAACTGGGCTGGTCGCCCGTTGACGGGCCCGACGACGATTTTCAGCCGGTGTACGAGCGGGCCCTGGCCGAGGCCACCCGGTTCGTCGAGAAGAACCTCCCTGAGCTCAAGACCCTCAGCGTCGTCCGTCGCGGTGTCCCCGTGGACGAGCTCGTGCGGGCCGCGGCCGATGCCGACCTGATCGTGATCGGCACCAACAAGACCGGCGCGCTGGCCGGAGCCGTGCACGGCACCCTGCCGCTCAAGCTCGCCGCACATGCGCCCTGCGCCGTCGCAGTGGTCCCCGCCGGCTGGGTCTCCGGCGGCGACCGGGTCGTCGTGGGAGTCGAGGACGACGGTACCCAGGACGCCCCCCTCGGCGCGGCAGCGGCAGAGGCCGTCCGGCTCGGGCAACCCCTCGACATCGTGCACGCCTGGTCCATCCCGGCCACGCTGGGCGTCGACTTCGGTGCCGCGGTCCCGTACGACGCACTGATCGAAGCCCACACCGACATCGTGGACCGGGCCCTGCAGCGGGTCACCGACGCCCACCCCGGCCTGGCCGCGTCAGCGGTCCTCATGCAGGGCGCCGCGGCACCGGTCCTCGTCGAAGCGGCCGCGAGGGCGAGCGTCCTGGTGGTGGGCACCCACGGGCGTGGGGCCGTCGCCGGCCTGATTCTCGGGTCGGTGAGTCACGACGTGCTCCTGAACATGCCGTGCCCGGTCTTGGTTGTGCCACCCGCTCGCGCGGACGCCGACACCACGCGATCGGGGGCGACCTCATGAGCGCCACCTACTACATCGGTGTGGACGGCTCGGGCCCCAGCCGCGCCGCCCTCCGGTGGGGCGTACGCCGGGCCTCCGAACGCGGTGCAGCCGTGGTCCTGGTGAACACCGTCGACGACGAGTGGGGTCTGGTCGGACGGGACGCCGCCGCCGACGCCGAACGCCAGGCCAGGGAACTCCTCTCGGAGGAGTCCGCCCGGGTCGACGCCCTGCACACGGGGGTGAGCCTGACGACCCGGATCGTGCACGGCGGGACGGCGTGGGAACTGGCAAAACTGCCCAGCCCCGAAGACCTGCTCATCGTCGGAACCCACAAGACCGGGTTCCTCCGGGGCCGGGTACTCGGCTCCCGAAGCGTGCAGATCGCGTCAGCGGCACGGTGCTCGGTCGCCATCGTCCCCGACACAACCCTCGAATCCCGTCACGACGTCGTCGTGGGCATCGACGGCACCGAGGGCTCCCTCCCCGCCGTGCAGATGGGCGCGCAGGAGGCGGACCGCCTCGACCAGGACCTGCTCCTGGTCTACGCTCCGCCCACCCTGCAACGAGCGGAGTCGAACCGGGCCGAATCCCGTTCCGACTCCCCCGACGACCGCAGCCCGCAAACCGCTGGCCTGATGAGCCGCGCGGCCGCCGTGGCGGCGGCCACGTCCTCCCGCATCACGGTCCGGCGCCGGGTGGCCCACCGGGACCCCGCCGAGGCACTGCTGGACGCGAGCTTCGACGCGGCGCTGCTGATCCTGGGCGTCTCGGCACGGCACGGCGACAGCAGCCTGATCGGCTCGGTAACCCACGATGTGCTGATGAACATCAACGTTCCCGTGCTCATCGCCCGGGGCGCTGCGACGTCGCACGAGTCGGCGTCACGCGTCTCGGCGGTCAGTGTCTGAGGAAAACAGGTGGCCGAGTAGAACAGTCGCCTGAGCAGACCGGGCGCCTGCCTCAGTAGTCGAATTCGTCGAACTGCGGCGACCCGACCACTGCGCCCGCCCACGCCGAGGACGAAGGGCGCCCCCGACGGGTCACCTTCAGATGCAACGCCTCCGTGGTAGCCGTCTCGGTCAGCTCGGCGAGAACGTCGGCACTGGTGACACTGACCAGCTGACTCGCGGCGCCGATGAGAAACTGGGCCCGACCCGGGCTGCCGTCATCGGAGATGACCGGGATGTCCACGACATCCGTCTCTCTGCGGTTGCTCAGAGCCTCGGCGTACCGCATCACCGCGTCGGCGAGGTCACTGCCGGTGATGATGGATCCCCCGGGATGGAAAATTCGTTTCATGGCGCACCCCTGCTGGTTCACGTGATACCTCGGTCGTGAAGCCGGGGTCTGGGGCTCTACGAGTGATTCTACGGCGGTGACCGTCAGAGTGCGAGGTCGCCGCTCACGATTTGCGCGGCGACATCGGCCAGCGGGAGGCCGTTCGACCGCGCATGCGTGCGAATGAGGGTGAACGCCTCGTCCATGCTGGCCCCGCGGGTGTACGCCACCACGCCCTTCGCCTGTTCGATGACCACGCGGCTGCTCAGCGCGTACTGCAGCTGCTGGCGGGCGACATCGCTTTCCCGCAGCGCCCGCTCCTGAAGGATTCCGATGGTGGCGACGTCGGCGAGGGCCTGCACCGTCGGCGAGTCCTCCGCGGGCAGCCCACCGGTGCGTTCCCAGAACAGGTTGAGGGAGCCGATGGTCGTCGCGCGAAGGCGCATCGGCACAGAGAACATGGATCCAAAGCCCTGCTCGAGGGCACCGTCCCGGAAACGGGGCCATTTGGGGCCGGATGCGTCGATGTCGGGCACGGAGACGGAGCGCCCGGTGATGACACTCTCCACGCACGGACCGCTGCCACTGCGCAGCTGCAGGATCTCGACCAGGCGGCTGCGTTCGTTTGTGGACGCGACGACTTCGAATTCCTCCTCGTCGGTGAGGATGATGCCGGCCGCGGAGGCTTCGAACAGCGGCACGCACTTGGAGACCAGAGAGTGCAGCAGATCAACGAGGTCGTACCCGACGACGAGCGTGTCGGCGAGTGTCACGAAGGCCTCGACGAGTTGGCCTTCACGGGTCTTTGTTGCCATCACTCCATCATAATGAGTCTGACGAGGGCTCAGGCGGGGATGCCCACTCGTCGGTAAAATCCAGGCGCCTGGCCACGATGTCGGCAGCGACCTCACGCACCGTGCGGCCCCGCGCGAAAGCGTAGCCCGTGATGATCAGGTGGGCATCGGCAGCGCTCACCCCGAGTTGGGCGAGGACCATCCCGGTGGCTTGGTGGACCTCCCGGCGGGAGAAGCCGTCACCGTCCTCGTCCGGGCCCGGTTGGGGCTGGTCCGCCAGGCTGCGGCGCAGCACCTGCCGGGCGCAGATTGTTGCCAGGGTCGTGGCATCGCCCACCTGGACGTCGGTCAGCGTGGCCGGCTGCCGGCTATACAGGTCGACGGCGCCGATGTTGAGGCTGCCCAGGGCCAGAGGAAACGCGAAAAGCGAACCCACCTCGGCGGTACCGAGCGCCTCGGAGAACAGCGGCCAGCGGGTGTCGTCGGTGCGGAATTCCTGGCTGAGCACCGGACGGCGGTGGGTGAGGGCATCCCAGCATGGACCCTCGCCGAGGTCGAACTGCAGTTCGTCGAGCCGGGCCGCTTGGGCGTCGCTGGCGCAGAGCGTCTCGGAGCCGAACGGATGGCCGAGGGTGGAAATAGCGGCACCGGTGACGGGCAGTACCCGCAGGAACGGGCGACACAGACTCGTGCGGCGTTCGAAGGCGAGCGACAGCTCCTCGACGGCCGCGCCGAAGGCCACGCGATCAGACATGAGCATCCACGACGCGGGCGGCCGTCTCCTGCCGTGATGCCATGGTGACCTCGTAACCGCCGGGCCCACCGGGCCCGGGTGTGGAACTACGGTGTGGGAACTCGAGAGGAAGTGTGGGCCCTACCGGGCTCGAACCGATGACATCCACGGTGTAAACGTGGCGCTCTACCAACTGAGCTAAAGGCCCCGACCGGAACGAACCGGGTCAGGATGGGACAAGCCTACGACACAACGTCAGCTGCCGGAAAACGACGGCGCCGGATGCAGTTCGTCCAGGGCCGCACGGTAGGCCTCGAGCGAACGGGCCTGCCCTGGCGCGGTGATGAAGCTCGCCCGGATGATGCCGTTCGTGTCGATGAGGAACGTCGCCCGATTGGCAAAGCCCTTCTCCTCGAGGAACACCCCGTACTCCTTCGCGACAGAGCCGTGCGGCCAGAAGTCGGCGAGCAGCGTGAAACCGTAGCCCTGCTGTTCCCCCCACGCCCGCAGGGTGTGCCGCGAGTCGACCGAGATACCGATGAGTTCGACGTTGTTGTCGGCGAAGAGACCCAGGTTGTCCCGCAGCTCGCACAGCTCACCGCTGCAGATTCCGGAGAACGCGAGGGGGAAGAAGACCAGGGCGACCGACTTCTCGCCCCGGTAGCGGCTGAGTTGAATGGTCTCGCCGAATTGACTGACGAGTTCGAAATCCGGAGCCTGGGTGTCGTTCTCCAGTGCCATGGTGCGTGTCCTTCCCGGCCACCGGGGAACGATGGCTGAATACGGGGGGACAGCCTAGCCGCCGAACCCGGGCGTTCCAACCCGGACGATCCGCCCGGGGTGTCCCCTGTTCGAAGGCGGCGGACGTGCCACCGGCGAACACGCCCCGTCCCGTGCACGCTTCCCAGCAAGAATCACTAGGCTGACGTGGTGCCTTTCGGTCGTGACCCGGCCGGGCTGTGTCCGGCACGCCTAACCAGGCATGATCCTTCCCCCACACGATCTGCCCTACAGAAAGAGGTCGAGTGTGACTGTCAACGACCAAGACCCGTACTCCATGGATAACACGGACGCCGATCCCGAAGAGACGAGCGAATGGTCGCAATCTCTCGAAGCGCTTGTCGCGGCCAACGGTCCGGCCCGGGCCCGCGAGATCATGCTCAGCCTGCTCAAGCGCTCCAAGGAACTGCACCTCAACGTCCCAATGGTTCCGACCACGGACTACATCAACACCATCGCCTCGACGAACGAGCCCGACTTTCCCGGCGATGAAGACATCGAACGCCGCTACCGCGCCTGGATCCGCTGGAACGCCGCCGTGCTCGTGCACCGCGCCCAGCGACCCGGCATCGCCGTCGGCGGCCACATCTCCACCTACGCGTCGTCCGCCGCGCTCTACGAAACCGGCTTCAACCACTTCTTCCGCGGCCAGGACCACCCGGGCGGCGGCGACCAGATCTTCATCCAGGGCCACGCCTCCCCCGGAACCTACGCCCGCGCCTTCCTCGAGGGCCGTCTGAGCGCCAATCAGCTGGACGGGTTCCGTCAGGAGAAGTCGCACGCGCCCGACGGCATCTCGTCGTACCCGCACCCGCGCCTGATGCCCGAGTTCTGGCAGTTCCCCACGGTGTCGATGGGCCTGGGCCCGATCAACGCGATCTACCAGGCGCAGCTGAACCGCTACCTCACCAACCGCGGCATCAAGGACGCCAGCGACCAGCAGGTCTGGGCGTTCCTGGGCGACGGCGAGATGGACGAGGTCGAGAGCCGCGGTCAGCTCCAGGTTGCCGCGAACGAGGGTCTCGACAACCTCAACTTCATCGTCAACTGCAACCTGCAGCGCCTCGACGGCCCGGTGCGCGGCAACGGCAAGATCATCCAGGAGCTGGAGAGCTTCTTCCGCGGTGCCGGCTGGAACGTCATCAAGGTGGTCTGGGGCCGCGAGTGGGACGACCTGCTCTCCCGCGACACCGACGGCGCCCTGCTCAACCTCATGAACGTCACCACCGACGGTGACTACCAGACCTACAAGGCCGAAAGCGGCGCCTACGTGCGCGAGAACTTCTTCGGCCGCGATCCTCGCGCCCTCAAGCTTGTCGAGGGCTACACCGACGACCAGGTCTGGAACCTCAAGCGCGGCGGCCACGACTACCGCAAGGTCTACGCTGCGTTCAAGGCGGCATCCGAGCACAAGGGCCAGCCCACGGTCATTCTGGCGAAGACGGTCAAGGGCTACGGCCTCGGCCCGAGCTTCGAGGGACGCAACGCGACCCACCAGATGAAGAAGATGACGCTGGACAATCTCAAGACGTTCCGCGACAGCATGCACGTGCCCATCACGGATGCCCAGCTCGAGGCCAACCCGTACCAGCCGCCGTACTACACCCCTGGCGAGAACGACGAGGCCATCCAGTACCTGCACGAGCGCCGTCGTGCGCTGGGCGGGTACCTGCCGGAGCGTCGGAGCAAGTACACCCAGGTGAACCTGCCGGACGACTCCACCTACGCCATCACCAAGAAGGGCTCCGGCACGCAGGAGATCGCCACCACCATGGCGTTCGTCAGGTTGCTCAAGGAGCTGCTGCGCTCGAAGGACTTCGGCCACCGCATCGTGCCGATCATCCCCGACGAAGCCCGCACCTTCGGCATCGACGCGTTCTTCCCGAACGCGAAGATCTACAACCCCAACGGCCAGCACTACACCTCGGTGGATCACGCCCAGCTGCTCGCCTACAAGGAGAGCCCGCAGGGCCAGATCATCCACGTGGGCATCAACGAGGCCGGCGCCCTCGCCGCGTTCACCAACGTCGGAACGTCGTACGCCACCCAGGGTGAGCCGCTCATCCCGGTCTACGTCTTCTACTCGATGTTCGGCTTCCAGCGCACCGGCGACGCCATGTGGGCCGCCGGCGACCAGATGACCCGTGGTTTCATGATCGGCGCCACCGCCGGCCGCACCACCCTCACGGGTGAGGGCCTGCAGCACGCCGACGGCCACTCGCCCCTGCTCGCCTCGACCAACCCGGCCGTCGTGTCCTACGACCCGGCGTTCGGCTACGAGATCGGGCACATCGTGCGGTCCGGCCTGGAGCGGATGTACGGCGGAACCCACACCGACCCGAACGTCATGTACTACATCACGGTGTACAACGAGCCGCAGGTGCAGCCGGTCGAACCCGCCGATGTGGATGTGGACGGAATCATCCGCGGCATCCACCGCGTGTCGGAGTCCACCGTCGCCGGGCCTAAGGCACAGCTGCTGGCCTCCGGCGTCGCGGTGCCGTGGGCCCTCGAGGCGCAGACCCTGCTCGCCGAGGACTGGGGGGTGTCCGCCGATGTCTGGTCGGTGACCTCCTGGGCCGAGCTGCGCCGGGACGGCCTCGCGGCTGAGGAGCACAACTTCCTCTACCCGAACGAGGAGCCGCGCACGGCCTACGTCACCGACAAGCTGGCCGACACTGCCGGCCCGTTCGTCGCGGTGAGCGACTTCATGCACGCCGTGCCCGACCAGATCCGCCAGTTCATCCCCGGCGACTTCGCGACGCTGGGTGCGGACGACTTCGGTTTCTCCGACACCCGCCCCGCCGCCCGCCGGTTCTTCAAGATCGACGGCCCATCGATGGTGGTGCGTACCCTGCAGCAGCTGGCCAACAGCGGCGAACTGGACCGCAGCGTCATCCAGCAGGCCATCGACAAGTACAGCCTGCACGACGTCTCCGCCGGCACGACCGGCTCGGCCGGTGGCGAGAGCTAACTGACCCGTGGCACCGGCGCCGAAGACAAAGGAACAGACCCTCACCTGGTTGCGCACGATTTCAGGTGAGTTGTCCACGGCGACGTTGAAACGACTCGAGGACACGCTGCCCTGGTATGGCGATATGCCACCAGGGCGGCGGTCCGCCGTCGGCCTGGTGGCCCAGGCCGGCATCACCTCCTTCATCTCCTGGTACGACGATCCCCGGTCCACCCCGTGGATCGCCGCGGACGTCTTCGGTGCAGCCCCCCGGGAGCTGCTTCGCTCGGTGAGCCTGCAGCAGACCCTGCAGCTGATCCGGGTCACCGTCGAGGTCGTCGAGGAGCGTGTTAAGGACGGCTCCGAAACGCTGCGCGAGGCGATCCTGCTGTACTCCCGCGAGATCGCCTTCGGCGCGGCGGATGTCTACGCCCGCGCCGCCGAGGCGCGCGGTCTCTGGGACGCCAGGCTCGAGGCCCTCGTGGTGGACTCGATCCTGTCCGGCGAGTACGACGACGAGCTGCCCAGCCGCATCGCGGCCCTGGCTGGCACGGTCACGGCGAGGTCTGCGTGCTCGTCGGCACCACCCCCAAGATGCTCGACGTCGACCAGTTGCGCCGGTCAGCCCGGCACATGACCGCCGACGTGCTCATCGGGGTGCAGGGCAACCGGCTGGTCCTGGTCATCGGCCGGGCCCACCCCACCGTGCAGGACTCGGACGACGCGACCGGCCCACCGCCCCTGAGCTTCCTGGACATCGCCCTGCAACTCGAGCCCAGCTTCGGGCCCGGACATCTGGTGCTCGGTCACGAGGTGCCCAACCTCGTCGACGCCTCCAAGAGCGCCAAGGCCGCCCTGGCCGGTTTCGCCGTCGCTCGGTCCTGGCGGAACGCACCCCGGCCCGTGCAGGCCGACGATCTGCTTCCCGAACGCGCCCTGGCCGGCGACCCGCTGGCCCGGGCGACCCTCATCCATCGCATCTACCGCCCACTGCAGGCGCACTCCACCGAACTGCTCACCACCCTGTGGTGCTACCTCGACAACGGACGGTCGCTCGAGGCCACGGCGCGGGAACTGTTCGTGCATCCCAACACCGTGCGCTACCGGCTCAAACGGGTCTCCGAAGTCATCGGCTACGACGCCACGGGAGCCAGGGAAGCCCTGATCCTGCAGGCAGCCCTCATCATCGGGTCGATCAGCGACCACGACGGATCGACCCGGCGACGCTGAGGCGACAGAGCCGACGTTTGCGTTTCCGGACAAACGTCTGGCGGATACTCGGTAGATTATCCACACCCCCCGTCTGTTCCGAGTTGGGAGACTTAGGAAATGATTGTTGTCGTCTGCCCCGGTCAGGGCTCACAAACGCCCGGGTTCCTCGAGCCGTGGTTGCAGAACCCTGACTTCGCCGACCGTCTGGCGGCCATGTCCGCCCCGTCCGGCACCGACCTCGTCGCCGCGGGCACCGTCAGCGACGCGGACACTATTCGCGACACGGCGATCGCCCAGCCCCTGATCGTGGCGGCCGGCCTGCTGGCCCTCGACGCCCTCTTCGCCGACGGCCGCCGGGAGGGCATCGGCGGCATCGCGGGCCACTCGGTCGGAGAGATCACCGCCGCAGTCGGAGCCGGAGTGCTCGGCAGTACCGACGCGCTCACCTTCGTCGGAGAGCGTGGCCGGGCCATGAAGGCCGCCGCCGCCCTCACGCCGACCGGCATGAGCGCGGTCCTCGGCGGTGACGAGGCCGAGCTGCTCGCCCGCCTCGCCGAGCTTGACCTCGAGCCGGCCAACTTCAACGGGGGCGGCCAAATCGTCGTCGCTGGTGCCCTCGACGCTCTCGCGGCCCTCGCCGCCGAGCCCCCGGCCAAGGCCAGGGTCATTCCCCTGCAGGTCGCCGGCGCGTTCCACACCCGCCATATGCTCCCCGCCGTGCAGCACCTGGACGCGGTGTCGCGCACCCTCTCCCCGCAGGATCCGACCCTTCCGCTCTGGACCAACCGGGACGGCACGTCGGTCGCCAACGGCGCGCGTTTCGTCGAACTTCTCGTCGGCCAGGTCTCGTCGCCGGTACGGTGGGACCTGTGCATGCAGGCCTTCACCGACGCCGGCGTCACCGGAATCATCGAGGTCGCCCCCGCCGGCGCCCTCGTCGGACTGGCCAAACGCGCCCTGCGGGGCATCCCGAGCGTGGCCATCAAGACCCCGGACGATCTGCCTGCCGCATACGAACTGATCGACCACCAGGCCTGAATCAGCCCAGTCGCCACCGGAAGAGACGAATGACCCAGCCACAACTCCTGCAGTCGCAGGGCGCCCAGTACACCCGCATCCTCTCTGTGGGCGCCGCCCGCGGCGACCTTGTCGTCCCCAACGACGACCTGGTCGGCCCGATCGACTCCTCCGACGAGTGGATCCAGCAGCGCACCGGAATCATCACCCGCACTCGCGCCAGCCAGGACGTGCTCGCGGTCGATCTGGCCACGACGGCGGCCCTGGAGGCCATCGAGAAGAGTGGCATCCGTGCCGACCAGATCGATGCGATCATCATCGCCACCATCAGCAACGGTCGTCAGACCCCGTCGATGGCTGCCGTGGTCGCCGACCGCATCGGCGCCGTCCCGGCCGCCGCCTTCGACCTCAACGCCGCCTGTGCCGGCTACGCCTACGGCGTCGCCCAGGCCGATGCCCTGATCCGGTCCGGCGCCGCGCACTACGCGCTGGTCATCGGCGCCGAGAAGCTCTCCGACATGGTCGACGGCACCGACCGCAGCATCTCCTTCCTTCTCGGCGACGGCGCCGGCGCGGTGGTCATCGGCCCGAGCGACTACCCGGGCATCTCCGCCTCGGTCTGGGGTTCGGACGGGCGCGCAGACGCCGTGGGCATGAATGCCACGCTGCAGGAGTACCGCCGTGGCGAGAAGGAGTGGCCAACGCTCCGCCAGGAAGGCCAGACCGTTTTCCGCTGGGCCGTCTGGGATATGGCCAAGATCGCCAAGCAGACCCTCGAAGCCGCCGGTATCACGGCCGACCAGCTGGCCGCCTTCATCCCGCATCAGGCCAACATGCGAATCGTCGACGAGTTCGCCAAGCAGCTCAAGCTGCCGGAGTCCGTCGTGATCGCCCGCGACATCGCCACGACGGGGAACACCTCCGCCGCGTCGATCCCCCTTGCCACCCACCGCCTGCTCGAGGAACACCCCGAGCTCAGTGGTGGTCTTGCCCTCCAGATCGGCTTCGGAGCCGGCCTGGTTTACGGCGCGCAGGTGGTTGTGCTGCCGTAGCTGTCCTCTGTCCATCTAAACTGAATCTCGGTCAAACGAGACACCCTCAAGGAGAAAACACCATGGCATTGTCCACCGAAGAAGTTCTTGCCGGCCTGGCCGAGCTCATCAACGACGAGACGGGCATCGCAACCGACACGGTTGAGCTGGACAAGTCGTTCACCGACGACCTGGACATCGATTCCATCTCGATGATGACCATCGTCGTCAACGCTGAAGAAAAGTTCGACGTCAAAATCCCCGACGAAGAGGTCAAGAACCTCAAGACCGTCGGCGACGCCGTCGAGTTCATCGTCAAGGCCCAGGACTAGGTCCACGCCCGAACGGGCCGGCTGGCAGCTGCCGGCCGGCCCGTTTTCCAGGGACGCTCCATCCGGGGTCGTTGCCTCGTTTCGCGTACGTTCTCACTCGCGCTCGTTTTGACGGAGAGTCGTTGTTATGACCAAAAAAATCGTTGTCACCGGTCTCGGTGCCACCTCCCCCCTCGGCGGGACCGCCACAGATACCTGGAACGCCCTCCTCGCCGGCGAGTCCGGCGCATCCACCCTCGACTATGAGTGGGTCGAGCGCACGGCGCTCCCCATCACCTTCGCCGCCCAGGCCCGGGTCAAGCCCATCGACGTCCTCGCACGCCACGAGACCAAGCGCCTCGACCCGTCCAGCCAGTTCGCCCTCATCGCCGGCCGTGAGGCCTGGGCCGATGCCGGCATGCCCGCCGTAGAGCCCGAGCGGCTCGCCGTGGACTGGGCCACCGGCATCGGCGGGGTCTGGACCCTGCTGGACGCCTGGGACACCCTCCGCGAACGTGGCCCGCGCCGCGTCCTGCCGATGACGGTTCCCATGCTCATGCCCAATGGCCCCGGAGCGGCCATCGGCATGGACCTGCACGCGCGCGCCGGCATCACCACCGTGGTGTCCGCCTGCGCCTCGAGCACCGAGTCCCTCGTGAATGCCTACAACCGCCTGCAGGCCGGACTCGCGGACGTCGTCATAGCCGGCGGTTCGGAGGCGGCCATCCACCCGCTGCCCATCGCGTCCTTTGCCGCCATGCAGGCGCTGTCCAAGCGCAACGACGACCCGGCAACGGCTTCCCGCCCGTACGACGTCACCCGGGACGGCTTCGTGCTCGGTGAGGGCGCCGCTGCGCTGGTCGTGGAGACCGAGGAGCACGCCCTGGCCCGCGGCGCACACATCTACGCGGAGCTGCTCGGCGGCTCGATCACGAGTGACGCGTACCACATCACCGCGCCGGACCCCGAGGGCTCCGCCGCGGCACGCGCCATGATCCAGACCATCCAGAACGCCGGCGCCGACCTGGCCGACGTGATGCACATCAACGCTCACGCCACGAGCACGCCCGTGGGCGACATCGCCGAGTACAACGCGCTGCGCCGCGTCTTCGGCGACCTGCTCGAGGGCATCCCCGTGTCGGCCACCAAGGCCTCGACCGGGCACCTGCTCGGCGGCGCCGGCGCGATCGAGGCGCTGTTCACGGTCAAGGCCCTGGCCGAACGGATGCTTCCGCCGACCATCAACCTCACCGAGCAGGATGCCGCCATTCCCCTGGACGTCGTCACCTCGCCCCGGGCACTGGGTGCCGGAGACCTGCTGGCGATCAGCAACTCGTTCGGGTTCGGCGGCCACAACGCCGTCGTCGCCTTCCGGTCCGTCTAACCCGCCCGCACGTCGCTGAAGCCGGCGCCCGACCACGGTCGGGTGGCCGGCTTCTGTCGTAGCCGCCCGGCGTCGGCCCGCACGGCCTCAGCCAGCGCGATGCAGCCAGACCACGCTCGAGAAGTCACCGGCGTGCCGGAACGCCTCCAACTCGTCGTCCCAGGCCTGCCCGAGCACCCGGTGCAGTTCGTGCTGCAGCGCGGCCGGGTCCGTTCCCGCGGTGGACATAGCCGCCCGCAGCCGGTTTTCGGGCAGCACGACGTTGCCCGCCGTGTCGGTCTGGGCGAAGTGGATGCCCAGGGCCGGGGTGTGCACCCAGCGGCCGCCGTCGCGGCCCGGGCCGGGATCCTCGGTCACCTCGAACCTCAGGTGCTCCCAGCCCAGCAGCTCGGAGGCAATGGCCGCTCCGCTTCCCGGCGCCCCCTCCCAATAGAACTCGGCACGTTGGGCGCCGGGAAGCACGGGCTGCGCGCTCCAGTCGAAACTGACCGCCTCGTCGAGCGCTCGGCTGGCGGCCCACTCCACATGCGGGCACAGGGCGCGCGGTGCCGAATGCACATACAAAACTCCCCGCGCAGTCGGTGACTGACGAGCATGGGGTGCCGTCATCGTGTTCTCCGTTCCCTGGTTGTTGTTCGAGGTGCGTCTTCCCCAACGAACTCGACTGCAACAACTGTGGAACCGGGACCAGACCGACGGATGCGGGCTATGGGCGGTGCTATTAGCTGAATTATGCCCCACCAAACCGGGAAATCACAACGAAGCGGCCACGCGTTATGTATATTCGGTATAGCTTTAGTGGATTTCGGAGGCACGGTGTCGGTACGCAACTCGCTCCTGGCCGTGCTGACCATGGGCCCCGCCTACGGCTTCCAGCTGCACGGCGAACTCGCCCGTCGCACCGGCGGACGTCGCTCCGTGAACGTGGGCCAGATCTACGCCACCCTGGAGCGCCTGATGACCCAAGGCGCCGTCGAATCCGCCGGGACGACGGCGGACGGCCTGCCCCTGTACGGGCTCACCGACACGGGCCGCACCGAGGCCGTCGCCTGGCTGCACGACACCCGCAGCAGCTCCGGCGACGAGTGGAACGACATGCTCGAGCGCGTCATGATCGCCTCGTCGCTCCCCCACATCGACCTCACGGTCGTAGTGGCCGGCTACCGGTCGGCGTGGCAGTGTCGGCTCGCGGCGCAGGCGACGGAACCGGACTCCGGTCAGGACCAGCTGGCCGACGCCGCGGACGCCGCCCAAGGCAGTGCGGCTCTGGCGTGGCTCACCGAGGTCGCCGGCCTGGCCGGGGAGCAGGGCGACGGCCCGCCCTTGCACCGTGAACTCAGCGGCCTGCGCCCGAAGCGAGGACGCCGGCCGGCACCCGCCGGTTCGTCGCGACCGCCCGGCTGAGCGCTCTACTTCGCGTCGGCATAGCTGTCCACCACAACACAGGTCAAGGGGAAATCGACCGGGAAGTCGCCGAAGAGCAGACGCCCCGCCGTCGCCGCAGCCTCGCCCACGATGCGCGCGACATCGTCGGCCAGGGCCGCCGGGGTGTGCACGATGACCTCGTCGTGCAGGAAGAAGACCAGGTGCGGTACGGAGGCGAAGGGGCCGGGCGCTGAGCGCGCCGCCCCGGACTCCGGGGCCGCCGGTGAGGAGAGCGCCCACAGGCCCTTCCGAATCTCGGCCATCCAGCACAACGCCCACTCCGCTGCGGTGCCCTGGACGATGAAGTTGCGGGTGAACCGGCCCCAGTCCCCGGCCTGGCTGCGTGCCCGTCGTTGGGCCGCCGAGCCGGCGCCGTCCTCGCTCCCCTGGCCTGCTCGTCCTGCCAGTCCGGGCCGGGGCGGGGCGAGGACCGCCCCAGCCGGGTGCTGACGATGTCGCCGCGCTCCCGGCCCGCGCCGCGGATTCCGTGAGAGCGAGGGCCCGCGGGTACGCCCGGGCCAGGCGGGGCAGCAGGCGCCCGCTCTCGCCCGAGGTGGCGCCGTACATGGCGCCGAGCATGGCGACCTTCGCGTGGGCGCGTGTCTCCACCACACCGCTGGCCACGATGCCCGCGTAGAGGTCGGTTCCTCGACCGGCCGAGGCCATGGCCGTGTCCGCCGACAGGGCAGCCAGGATGCGAGGTTCCAACTGGGCGGCGTCGGCCACGACGAAACGCCACCCGGGGTCCGCCACCACGGCTCCCCGGATCTGCCGGGGCAGCTGCAGCGCTCCGCCGCCGCGGGTGGCCCACCGACCGGTCACCACACCGCCCGGCAGGTACTCGGGGTGGAACCTGTCGTCGACGATCCAGGTCTCCATCCAGTACCACCCGTTGGCGCTCTGCAGCCTGGCGAGTTTCTTGTAGCGCAGCAGCGGTTCGATCACCGGGTGCGACAGCTTCTCCAGCTCCCAGGCCCGGGTCGTCGTGACCTGCACCCCGGCCCGGTTGAGGGCGCGGAGCAGCTCGGGGGGCGAGTCCGGGTTGACCGTCTGGTCGCCGAGTTCGTTGCGGATGCGGACCGCGAGCCCCTCCAGGCGGGCCGGCCGTTGGCCGGTCGCCGCTCTGGGGCCCAGTTCAGCGGTCAGCAGGGTGTCGTGGATGGCGCTGCGCCACGGCAGCCCGGCAAACTGCATCTCAGCCGCGATCAGGGCGCCGACCGACTCAGCGGCCAGGAGCAGCCGCAGCCGACCGGGTTCGGCGCTGGCAGCGACGGCGGCCAGTTGCGCCAGGAACTCCGTGAGGGCGTCCTCGTCCTGCGTCTCGCCGCCTGCGTCCGCCGCGCCGCCCAGATCCATGTCGAAGAGGGTGGAACCCGCTGTCTCCGGGCGGGGAACGGCGGCCGGCGCATCCCACCGACCTGCCGGAGCGTTTGCCAGCGCGCTCGCACCGGTCAGGGCGGAGTTCCGCAGGATGGCGTGGCAGAGGCGGAGGTCGTGGCACCGTTGCACGCGAAGACGGGCGCGCAACAACAACGGGTAGATCTCCGCGGTGTCCTCCCACACCCAGCGGACACCACCGTCCTCCCTGGCGCGGGCGTGGACCGCGAAGGCCGCGTCGGAGAGTGTCACGTCGGTGCCGGTGCCGGTCGGTGGCGTGGGGGCGCCGTTGGCGTCGAGTTCCCTGAGCCGCACCCGGTCCGGGCGCGTTCGGGTCACCAGAATGTACACACTCCATTGTCCCGCACCGGGACCGGTCCCCGAGCGGAACCGGTCCGCAGCGGGTCAGGCCCGGGGGAAGATGGCGACCGGCACCGGGACGTGCACGATCTGCTTGGTGTATCCGCCGGCGCCCGCGGAGGACTCGGCCGAGATCGTCATCGCGAAGTCGAGCATGACGCCATAGGTGTCAGCGCTCAGGGTGCCGATCTGGTTGGACTCCAGTTGGAAGCCGCCCTTGGGCGAGGTGATCAGCAACCCGTCCGCCGAGCGAAGCGCCTCGGGGTCGAGGGTGACCAGGAGGGGGTCGGTGTCCAGGACGAACGGCGACACGGACGCACCGCTGGTCGTCGAGGTCGTGGCGGTCACGGAGATGTTGGACATGTAGACCAGGCGCTTCGCCGCGAACGGCGCGTCGGCGGGGACGGACCGGTCGAAGACGTTGATGACGAAGGAGAACAGCTTCTCGCTGTCCGTGTACCACTCGTGGGTCTTCTGCTCCGTCCACATGTCCAGCTGCAACTCGAGGTCGTCGCCGATCATGAGGGTGGGGTGCACAGACCCCATGTCGGTGAAGACGGAGTCGAAGACGAGGTCCGGTGTCGCGGACGGCGTCGGCGTCGCGGCGGCGGCGACGTTCTGGAGCGGTTGCGCGCCGATCAGCGGGGTGAAGCTGCTGCACCCTGTGAGACCGAGGGCCAGCATTGTGAGGCCGCCGGCGAGGACGGTGCGGGAGGTGCGGGTACGAAGGGGGAACCGTCCGGGCATGGTAGGTACTTTCGGGAGGAGGCTGAAGGCAATTCCTCATATAGTGGCACAGATCTTCGCCCGTCCCGGCCATGCAGGGGAACGGCTGCCTCGGTAGGGTGGACGGGACTTGAACCCGTGACCGTGCGGTTATGAGCCGCGTGCTCTAACCAGCTGAGCTACCACCCCGTGTGTGACGTCTATCGTACCGTCCGGGCACAGCGCCCGGCGTCAGTCGTGGGCGGGCGTGCCGTCCAGCACCTGTCGTGACGACGCCGCCTCGGCGGCGGTTCCGGCGGGGGTGTCGATCCGTTCGCCGCGGTACAGACGCTCGAAGGTCGTCAGCGTGCGCTTGATGTCATGCGCCTCGATGAGCTTGAGCGACTCGTTCTTGAGCGCATCAAGTTCGTCGGGGGACGCCGTGAGCACCACGGTCAGCTTGTCCGCGAGGTCCTGGGCACTGCCCGGCTCGAAGAGGTAACCGTTCTGCCCGTCGTGCACGAGGTGCGGCAGGGCCATGGCGTTGGCCGCCACGACCGGAAGGCCGGAGGCCATGGCTTCCATGGTCGCGATGCTCTGCAGCTCGGCGATCGAGGGCATCGCGAAGACCGTGGCCCGCGAGTACGCCTGGCGCAGTTCCTCGTCGGTGACGTAGCCCGTGAAGGTGAACCGCGAGCTGAGGCCGAGGCTCTCGACGAGGAGTTCCAGATTGCGGCGCTGGTCGCCGCCGCCGACGATCTCGACCTGGGCATCCAGGCTCGCGTCGAGCAGGGCGACGGCCTGCACCAGCACGTCGATCTGCTTCTCGCCGGTGACCCGGCCCACGAAGAGGATCCGGTTCTCGGTGCGCGGCGCGAAACTAGGCGAATAGTTGTCGGCGTCGATCCCGCAGGAAATGGCGTGCACTCCGGTGAGTCCCGTGTATTTCTCCAGGAACTCGGCGGCCCGCCGGGTCGGGGTGGTGACGGATTCGGCCCGCTTGAAGGTGTGCTCAGCGGCCTTCCAGAGGGCCTTGACCACCTGGTGCTGGAAGCCCTTGGGGACGAGAGAGAACTGCAGCATGTTCTCCGGCATGAAGTGGTTGGTGCCCACGATGCGGATGCCGCGCTTCTGGGCTTCGATGGCCACACCCCGTCCCACGACGATGTGGGACTGGAAGTGCACGACATCGGGTTGGAAGGAATCGAGGATGGCGCGGCTGTGGCGGCGTACGATCCAGGGCAGTGCGAAGCGCAGCCAGTCATGCGGGTACCAGCGCCAGCTGTGCAGACGGTGCACCGTCATGGACTCGCCCTCGTGCACCTCTGTCCAGGTGCCGTGCTTGCGCGTGGCGGCCGGGGCCATGATGGCGACGACGTGGCCGCGGGCGACCAGGCCCGCCGCGAGTCGTTCAGCGAACCGGGCGGCACCGTTCACGTCCGGCGCGAACGTGTCCGCAGCGATGAGGACGCGGATGGGCCTCGTCGCCGGGGTCACCCGGTCGGACGATTGTTCCGGTAAATCTGATGAAGCGCACAAGTGGCGTAGTCCCTACGTAGGTGGGCCGGGGATGAGCGTCCGGCACGAAGTCTGGGTCTCGACGGAACACGCCGTCGAGGTGTGTTAGCACCCTATTCTAAACCGGCTCGGCCATGGCAGTCCCCCAGACGCGGCGCGTTCATGAAAACCACAGGTCAGCTCGCGGATTGCGGGTGGTATTTTGCCAGCCTGAAGACACCCCAGATGGCGACGGCGCCGGCGAGGGCGAACAGCACGCCGGCCCAGGCGGGAGCCTGCGAGGCCTCCCCCAGGACGACGATCCCGATTCCGACAGCGATCATCGGGTCGATCACCGTGAGCCCGGCGATGACCAGGTCCGGCGGTCCGGAGGAATAGGCGTTCTGCACGAAGTACGCCCCTGCGCCAGCGGCGAGCAGCAGGCCGGCGACGCAGACGAGGGTGAGCCACTCGAAGTTGCCGTTCTGGATGCGGTTGATGATCACCTTGGCGAGCGTGGCGACGAAGCCGTACAGCACGCCGGCGCCGATGATGTAGAAGATCGCCTGGAATCGGGTGCGGAGCATCACGAAGGCCGCGGCGAAGGCGCAAAGCACCACCGCGAGCACGATGAGGATCGTGATGAGGTTGGCGTCGGTCACCGGCTTGTCCACGGCCGTGAAGGCCGCGACCGTGACGAACAGGCCCACACCGCCTACGCACATGGCGATCGCGATGATCGACGCCCGGTTGAGTTTGAGCCGGCTGACCCTGGCGTTGAGGATCGCGGTGATCACCAGCGCGACCGCGCCGAGCGGCTGGACGACAATGAGCGGTGCAAAGGCGAGGCTGGTGAGTTGGAAGGCGATGGCCATGCCGAGCATGAGGGTGCCGAACACCCAGGACGGGCGGGACAGCAGGAGAATGAGCTGGCGGGTGCTCAGGCCGCCGGTGACCTCGACGGTGGATGCCTCGACCTTGGTCACCCCGCGGTGCTGGAATTGTGCGCCCAACGAGAGGAAGACCGCTCCGATCAACGCGAGTGGGATTCCAATTGCCTGACGAGGATCGATGGCGATCTCCCCAGCCAGGTCTGTCAGGTCGGGAGTCACTCAACGAGACTATCGAGATCGATGCCGATATCCTTGCTGAATGGCCGTACGACCGATAGTAATTTCAGGTGAACCCGTCCTGCACTCCCCCGCAGCCCCCGTCGAAGTCTTCGACGACGCGTTGCGCGAGCTGGTGCAGGACATGTTCGAGACCATGGACGCCGCCCCCGGCGTCGGTCTCGCCGGACCCCAGGTGGGCGTGGGGCTACGGCTCTTCACGTTCAGTTACCTGGACGACGACGAGATCGAGACCCGCGGGGTGGCCATCAACCCGGAGCTGTGGATCACCCCGGTGCCGGCCGCAGAGGCCGACGAGGACGAGGACGTCGAGGGATGCCTGTCCTTCCCCGGTGAGCGGTTTCCGCTCTGCCGCGCGGAATCGGCGATCCTGCGCGCCGTGGACCTCGAGCAGAACCCGTTCGAGATTCGCGCGGACGGCTGGTTGGCCAGAATCTTCCAGCACGAGTTCGACCATCTCGACGGCACCCTGTACGTGGACCGGCTCGAGCACCATTACGCCAAGATCGCCGCCAAGGTGAGCCGCAAGCGCGGGTGGGGGGTTCCCGGCGTGAGCTGGCTGCCCGGGGTCGACGATCTCGAGAGCTGAGCGCCCCGAGAACTGAGCCTCAGCGGGAGAGGTTCACTCCGTGCACGCCGTTGTGGAACCGCAGGGACGGGAACACCGCGGAGACGGAGAACCCGACGCCCGGAACCGTGCCGGCGTTGAAGATGCCGCCGAAGAGCTGGGCCCGCTCGCGCATCTGCGTGATGTCCGCGCCGGAGATGCTCTCGCTGAGCGCCTTGAGGTCGTCGTCGATCGTATAGGTCGTGCGGGCCGCGAAGTCGGACGCTGACGCGCTCTCCCGGCGGGCGGCGGCACGGATACCGTCATCGTCGATGAGCAGCTGCAGGCCGTCCTGGGTCCAGGTGAAGGACACCCGCGCCTCGGTCCCGGCGCCGCCATGCTTGAGAGCGTTGGCCAGCGCGCTCTGCAGGATCCGGTAGATGGCCAGCTCAGCGCCGGGCTTGAGCGGGAACCGGTCGCCCGATTCGGTGAAGCCCACGGCCAGGCCGGCATCCCGCATCACCCCGAAGAGGTTGTGGGCCGATTGCAGCCCTGGCTGCCTGGCCTGGATGGACTCGCCCTCGCGCGCGATGGTGAGGACGCGGCGGAGGTCGGCCAGGGTGACCCTGCCGTCGTCGACGAGCGCCGTCGCCGCCCGTACGGCCGTGGATGGGTCGCTCTCGGCCGCGTAGCGGGCGCCCTCGGCCCGGGTGATCAGGCGCGCAAGCGAGAGCACCGCGATGTCCTGCAGCTCGCGGATGATCGCCAGCCGGCCGTGCTGTTCGGCGAGCGAGAGTTCGAGGTCGATCCGCACGCGTTCGGCGGCCGACCGGTCGAACCGGCTGCCGCGCTGCCGCACGGCCGAGCGGAGCCAGAGCACGAGGAAGATCACGGTCAGCCCCGCGAGGACGGCGCTCAGACTCTGCCAGACAGACACATCGGCCACCTTTCGGTACATTCGGGATCAGACTAGCGGCCAGCACCCGCTGAGGCACCCGCCGGCCACTAAAAAAGGCCACCGGGGGTGGAGCCCCTAGTGACCTTTTCGCTCCCCGACTTGGACTCGAACCAAGAACCTGCGCATTAACAGTGCGCTGCTCTGCCAATTGAGCTATCGAGGAATGTGTGCTCGGCGAGAGTTTCCCTCGCCTTGAACAGCGTAGCTACTTTACCAAAAGATCGCCGTCTGCCAAATCGAGGGTGCCGTTCAGTAGCCCGACTCGGTGTCGACAACCCCGACGAACGGCCCGTTTCCTAGGAAAGCGGCCACATTCAGGCGAATTCGTTCGGCCAACAGCGGTGCGGTCATCTCGGGCGTGTCGGCCATATGCGGGGTGATCAGGCACCGGGCCTCGGTCCAGAGCGGATGCCCCTGTGGCAGCGGTTCGGGATCGGTGACGTCCAGCGCGGCGCCGGCGATGGTGCCGGAGCGGAGCGCCTCCACCAGGGCGTCGGCGTCGACGAGCGGACCCCTGGCGATGTTGACCAGGTGTGCCGTCTTCTTCATCAGGCCGAGTTCGGTCGCTCCGAGCAGGTGGCGGGTGTCGTCGGTCAGGGCGGCGGCGACCACCACCACATCCGCCAGGGGCAGCTCGCTGTACAGAGCCTGCGTGGTCACGGTGCGGGTGGCGCCCGGCACCGGGTCGGTGCTGCGCCGCACCACCACGGTCTCGGTGCCGAACGGGCCGAGCAGCCGGATGAGCTCGCGGGCGATGCCGCCGGCTCCGATGATCAGCACGGTCCGGCCGTACAGGGACTCGCCAGCCGGCACCGCGTTCCAGGATCGTGCCCTGGCGCGCTCGGGGAGCACCCGCAGCGACGCCAGGGCGAGGGCCAGGGCGTGTTCGGCGACGGGCTGAGCGAACGCCCCCTTCGCACTGGTGATGAGCAGGTCGTCCCGCCGGTGGGTGGTGAGCACGTCGCTGAAGGCGTCGATGCCCGCCCACGGCAGTTGCACCCAGGCCAGCTGCGGATGTGCGGCCAGGACGTCGCCCAGCTCAGCGGCCCTGGCGTAGGAGAGCCAGATGAGTCCCCTGGTGTGCTCGGACAGTGCGGCGACCTCGCCGCCGGCCTCGGCCACGGCCTCGGCGAAAACCGCGGAGTCCTCCGGGAGGATCGCGATGGGGCCTGAGCGAGCGCCTGACGGCCGCACGGTGGCGGTTTGGGGGGCCAGGACGGCGCGATGTTGGGCCACGGCTCAGTCCAGTGTCTCGACGTCGGCTGCGGGCCGGGCGTCCGGTTCCGGCCGGCCGGCCGGCTCCCCCTGGCCCGGGTCGGCGTTGTCGAGGGTGAGCGCCGCCGCGAGTTCGACCACGTAGGGGTGCCAGGGGTTGTCGAACACCTCATCGATGGTCCCGAGCCCCACCAGCACCCCCTGGTGCATCACCCCGATCCGGTCGGCGACCCGTCGGAGCACCCCGAGGTCGTTGCTGATCAGGACGGCGGAGAACGACCGCTCGCGCTGGAGCTCCCCGATGAGGTCGATGACATCGTCGCGTACGAGCGCGTCGACGCCCGCGGTCGGCTCGTCGGCGATGAGCAGGGCGGGCCCGAAGACCAGCGCCCGGGCCAGGGCCACCCGTTGGCGTTGCCCGCTGCTGAGCTCGTAGGGGTACTTGCCGAGCAACGAGAGGGGCAACCGCACGGCGTCGACCATGGTGGCCACCAGCGTCGCCAGCTCGGCCGTGTCGAACTTGCGGTCGCGTTCGAGCACCGGCTCTCCCACGATGTCGGCCACGGTCAGGCTGGCGGGGAGGGTGCTGGCGGCGTCCTGCGCGAGCATCCCCACCCCGAAGGTGAGCGTGCTGAGCTTTCGCCGACCGATGCGGCGCAACGGGTAGCCGAGCACCGTGGCCTCACCGCCGGTGATCTGCGCACGCACGTCACCGTGCCCGGCCGCCGCCTCCGCCCCCGACAGCACCCGGGCCAGGGTGCTCTTCCCCGAGCCGCTCTCGCCGAGCAGGCCGAGTACCTCACCGCGGCCCAGGGTCAGGGTGAAGCCGTGCACCGCGACGAAGGACGAACTCGCTCCGTGCGCCGGATATTCGACCGTGAGGTCACTGGCTACGATCGGATACGGATCTGCTTCGGCGCGTCTCATGGGTTCTATCCTGCCGCACGCAACCTCGCGAGCTCTTCCCGCCGCAGCGCCTGTGCGGCCGGGTCGGGCACGGGGAGGGACGCCAGCAGCCGTCGGGTGTACGGGTCGCTCGGGGCGCCGAGCACCTCTGCGCCCGTCCCTTCCTCGACGAGACGGCCGTGGTAGAGCACGGCGATGCGGTCGGCCAGGATGTCGACCACGGCGAGGTCGTGGCTGATGAACAGGGCGGCGAAGCCGAACTCGCGCTGCAGTTCGGCGAAGAGCTCGAGCACCCGCGCCTGCACCGACACGTCCAGAGCCGAGGTCGGCTCGTCGGCGATGAGCAGGGTGGGTTCAAGCGCCAGGGCCCGCGCCAGGCTCGCCCGCTGGCGCTGGCCGCCGCTGAGCTCGTGCGGGTATCGGTCACCGAAGGCGCGCGGCAACTGCACGGCCTCGAGGAGTTCGTCGACCCTGGCCCTCGCGCCACGCGGGCTCGACGCCCGGCCGTGCACGACGAGGGGCTCGGCGACGCAGTCGGCGATGGTCAGCAGCGGATTGAAGCTGGACGCCGGGTCCTGGAACACGAATCCGATGTCACTGCGCAGGTGCTTGAACCGGCGTTCCTTGAATCCGTTCATCTCGTGCCCGAGCACGCTCAGCGACCCTTCGGTGACCCTGGTGAGGCCGGCGATGGCGCGGCCGATCGTGGTCTTGCCCGAGCCGCTCTCCCCCACCAGGCCCAGGACCTCGCCGGGGCGGATCGAGAAGCTGACCCCGTCCACAGCCACGAAGCCGGCCCGGCCGAGCCGGCCGGGGTACTGGATGCGCAGATTGTCTGCGACGACGACGGGCGCCTGCTCGGCCCACTCCGGCGTGCGGGCCGCTGCCCGTTCCGCCGCCCTGACGACGCCCTGCCCCACGTAGGGGACCGCGGCGAGCAGCCGCTGGGTGTAGGGATCCTTCGGCGCCGTGAACAGGGTGACGGCGTCGGCCTCCTCCACCACCTTGCCCTGGTACATCACGGCAACCCGGTCGGCGAGGTCGGCTACGACGCCCATGTTGTGCGTGATCAGCACGATCGCGGTGCCGAATTCGTCGCGGCAGCGCCGCAGCAGGTCAAGGATCTCGGCCTGCACGGTCACGTCGAGTGCCGTGGTGGGTTCGTCGGCGACAATCAGACCGGGCTCGAGGACCAGGGCCATGGCGATGACCACGCGTTGTTTCTGGCCGCCGGAGAACTGGTGCGGGTAGTAGTTGACGCGTACCTCTGGGTCGGGGATGCCCACCCGGCCGAGGATCTCGATGGCCTTGGCCTTGGCGTCGGAGCGGCTGACCGAGCCGTGCGCCCTGATGCCCTCCATGATCTGCCAGCCGACGGTGTACACCGGGTTCAGCGCCGTGGACGGTTCCTGGAACACCATCGACACGTCGGTCCCGCGCACCTGGCGCAGCCGCTGCTTGCTCAGGGCGATGACGTTGTTCTCGCTGGCCCCGTCACGGCTGCTGAGGATGACGGCGCCCTCGGACACGGCGGTCTCGGGCAGCAGCCCAAGGATGGTCTTGGCGGTGACGGTCTTGCCGCTGCCGCTTTCTCCCACGATGGCGAGGACCTCGCCGCGGCGGACGCTGAGGGAGACCCCGTCGACGGCGCGCACGGAGCCGGCATCCGTCGAGAAGGCGACGCCGAGGTCGTCGATCCGGAGCACAGTCGGTTGCTCGGGCACCGGGGCGGCCCCGGCTGGCGTGAGGATGTCGCTCATCGGGTGGCCTCGCTGTCGTCAAGGGGAAGGCTGTTGGTCGGAGGGGCGTCGGTGGGCGACGCCGAGCCGGTCTCGAGCCCGGCCAGGCCGCCTGGGCCGGCATCCAGGGTGCCGCCGGGCACCACGGAGGTCTCGGCGACGAGACCGGAGGACGAGGCGACCCGGCGGCGACCGCGCAGGCGCGGGTCGGCCAGGTCGTTCAGGCTCTCACCGACCAGGGTAATGCCCATCACGACGAGCACGATGGCCAGGCCGGGGAACAGCGAGGTCCACCAGATGCCGCTGGTGACGTCGGAGAGCGACTTGTTGAGGTCGTACCCCCACTCGGAGGCCGCGGTGGGTTCGATGCCGAAGCCGAGGAAGCCCAGGCCGGCCAGGGTGAGGATCGCCTCGGAGGAGTTCAGTGTGAAGATCAGCGGCAGCGTGCGGGTGGCGTTGCGCAGTACGTGCCGGAACATGATCCGGGTGTTTCCGGCGCCGAGCACCCGCGCCGACTCCACGAAGGCCTCCGACTTGATCCGCACGGTCTCTGCCCTGATCACCCGGAAGTACTGCGGGATGAACACGACCGTGATCGAGATCGCTGCTGCGAAGACACCGCCAACGAGGTTGGACTTGCCGCCGGAGATGACGATGGACATGACGATGGCCAGCAGCAGCGACGGGAAGGCGTAGACGGCGTCGCAGACGACGACGAGGACCCGGTCGAGCCAGCCGCCGAAGTAGCCGGAGACGAGGCCGAGGAACACACCGGCGAAGATCGACAGCAGCACGGCGACGACGATCACGAACAGGGCGGTCTGAGCACCCCAGAGCACCCGGGAGAGCACGTCGTAGCCCCCGACGGTGGTGCCGAACAGGTGCGAACCGCCGGGGGGCTGCTGGGCGCCGAAGACACCGTTCGCGTCCCGCAGCTGGCTGTAGCCGTAGGGCGCGATCACGGGAGCGAGGATCGCGGTGAGGATGAACGCCGCGGTGATCACCAGGCCGGCCACGAGCATGCCGCGCTGGAGGCCGACGCTCTGGTGCAGCTGGTGGACGATGGGCAGACGGGAGAGCCTGTTCGGTTTGCGTGTCATGGCTAGTACCGCACTCTCGGGTCGATCAGCGCGGCGATGATGTCCACGATGAAGTTGGACAGGGCCACGATCACCGCGAGGAGGGCGACGATGCCCTGCACGGCCACGAAGTCGCGGGCCTTGAGGAACTCGGAGAGCATGAAGCCGAGGCCCTTCCACTCGAAGGTGGTTTCTGTGAGCACCGCTCCGCCGAGCAGCAGGGCGATCTGCAGGCCGATCACGGTGATGATCGGGATCAGCGCCGGACGGTAGGCGTGCTTACGCACCAGCCGGAATTCGCTGACGCCGCGGGACCTGGCGGCGTCGACGTAGTCGGTGCCGAGGGTGCCGATCACGTTGGTGCGCACGAGGCGGAGGAACACACCGGCGGTGAGCAGCCCGAGCGCGAGGGCCGGCAGCACAGCGTGCGAGAGCACGTCGGCGAGCACGACCGGGTTGCCGGTCTGGATGGCGTCGATCGTGTAGAACCCGGTCTTGTCGGGCAGGAGCTGCATCTGCAACTCCGATCCCGTCGAGGCACGCCCGGCGACGGGGAGCACCTTGAGCCAGACCGCGAAGATGAGCTTGAACAGCAGGCCGGAGAAGAACACCGGGGTGGCGTAGCAGAGGATCGCGAAGATCCGCAGCGACGCATCCGGCGACTTGTCGCGCCAGTAGGCGGCGACCATGCCCAGCGGGATGCCGACGATGAAGGCGACGAGGAGGGCGTAGAAGGCGAGTTCGGCCGTGGCGGCGCCGTAGGTGAGCAGCACCTCGGAGACCGGTCGGTTGGTGCTGATGGTGGTGCCGAAGTTGCCCGTGAAGATCTGGCCGAGGTACTCGAAGTACTGCACCAGGATGGGCCTGTCGTAACCGGCGGCCGCGACGCGTTCGGCGAGCTGGTCGGCGCTGAGCCGGCCGCCGAGGGCTGCCGTGATCGGGTCACCCGTGGTGCGCATGAGCCAGAACACCATGGAGACCAGGATGAAGATGGTGGGGAAGATCAGCAGGAAGCGCACCACGATGTAGCGCACGATGCCGCCGCCGGCGCGTTTTCTGGTCGCCGTCGGGGGTGTGGGTTCCGGCCCGGCCGCCGGGGCCTGGGGGGTGGTCACTACAGTCGTCATTCCTACCTCACTCGTGCAAAACGAAAGACGGGAGCGTTCGGCTATGTGCCGCCCGAACGCCCCCGTCGTCTAGCCAGGTGTGACCGGGGTCCTAGCCCTTGGCGAGGGCCGCGTAACGGAACTTGAACGACGCGTCGAGCGTGTCGCTGGTTCCGGTCACCGTGGTGCCGGTGACGGCGACCTGGGCGCCCTGGAGCAGGGGCACGGTCGACAGCTGGGCCGCGACCTTGTCCTGGATCTCCTCGATGAGCGTGGTGCGCTCGGCGGGGTCGACGGTCACGGCCTGCTGCAGGATCAGGTCGTTGACCTCCTGGTCGGCGTAGTGGTTCTTCAGGAAGTTCTCCGTGAGGAAGAACGGCGTCAGGTAGTTGTCAGCGTCGGAGTAGTCCGGGAACCAGCCCAGCTGGTAGGCCGGGTAGACGTCGCTAGAGCGGTCCTTGGAGTACTGGACCCACTCGGTCGTCTGCAGGTTGACGGTGAACAGGCCCGAGGACTCCAGCTGGTCCTTGATGAGCGCGTACTCGTCGCCCGACGAGGGGCCGTAGTGGTCGTTGCTGTACTGCAGGTTCAGTTCAACGGGCGCGGTGATGCCGGCCGCGGTCAGCGTGGCCTTGGCCTTGTCGGCATCCGGGGCGCCGGAGCCGTCGCCGTAGAGGCCCTTGAGGGACTCGGTGGCGCCGGTCAGACCGGCAGGGACGTAGGAGAACAGCGGGGTGTAGGTGCCCTTGTAGACCTGGTCGGCAATCTCTTCACGGTCGACGAGGTCGGCGACGGCCTGACGCACGGCGAGGGCCTTGGTGGCGTCAGCGTCCGCGGTGGTCGCGCCGAACGGCTGGGTGTCGAAGTTGAACGTGATGTAGCGGATCTCGCCACCCGGGCCGTCGACGACCTGGACCTTGTCGTTGCCGCGGAGGTCCTCGACGTCGGTCGCGGAGAGGCTGCGGAAGGCGACGTCGATAGCCCCCTCCTGCACGTCCAGCTTGAGGTTGGACGAGTCGGCGTAGTACTTCACGTTGACCACGTCGGTCTTCGCCGGGCCGAGCAGGCCGGCGTAGTCCGGGTTGGCCTTGTAGCCGATGAGGGAGTTGAAGTTGTAACTGGTGATGACGTACTGGCCGGCGAACGCGTTGGCCTTGACGATGTCGTCGTCGCTGGTGAGCTCGGTGGCCGAGAAGGATTCCTCGTCGACGATCGGGCCGGCCGGGCTGGACAGGATCTGCGGGAAGATCTGGTCGTCGGGGGCCTTGAGGTTGAAGACGACGGTGGTGTCGTCCGGCGTGTCGACGCTGTCCAGGTTGTAGAGCAGTGACGAGGGGCCGTTGTCGGCCGCGATGGCCAGCTGACGGTCGAAGGTGAACTTGACGTCGGAGGAGGTCAGGTCGTTGCCGTTGGCCCACACGAGGTCGGGCTTGAGGGTGACCGTGTACTGGGTCGGTGCGGTGAACTCGGCGGAGACCGCGATGTCCGGCTGGACGTCGGGGCTGCCGTAGGGGGTGTTCATGAGGAACGGGAAGACCTGGTTCTGCACGGCGAACGAACCGTTGTCGTACGAGCCGGCCGGGTCGAGCGTGGTGACCTTGTCGGTGGTGCCGATGGTCAGCGGTGCCGCCGAGCCGGAATCCTCGGCCGGGCTGCCCGAGCAGCCGGCGAGAACGAGTGCTGCGGCGGCGAGACCGGCGGTGACGCCGATGGCGCGGCCACGCCTGGTGGGTGCAAAAGCCATAGTCGAATGCCTCTTCCTCAAGGTGAATGTGTCGTGGTGACGTTCGCACTTCTGCAGACAGGCGCAGAAATGCGTTGCTGTAAACCAAGAATTAGCACACAATGCGCCATTGGCGGCGACTCAGCGGAGCATCTTAATAGACCCGCAATATTCGGCGCACCCGCCCTCAGGTCACTCGACCCGGAGATTGCGCCGTTCGGCTTCGACCCGCACGAGCTCACGTTGGATGGCGACGTAGACCTCGCGGTCGGTGGCATCCGCGCGCTGCAGCCGGCCCAGGAGCTCGGCCTTCTGGCGCAGCAGGTCCTTTTCGATCAGCACGATGGTGATGTCGCGGACGTACCGGGTGACCTCGCGTTCGGTGCGTTCCGGCAGCGGCGCCATGGCCAGCTCGGTCACCAGGTTCGCCATCGGGGCCGGGGTCTCCCCCACCACGCGGTCGAGCCAGTCCGGTGCGGCGGCGTGCGGGAGGGCGGCGGCCAGTGCGTCGCGCACGACCGCCAGGGTGGAGTTGGTCATGCCGGTCAGAACGGCCCGCTGCACCAGCTCGAGGCCCACCAGGGTGGGATGCTGCAGCATCGCCATGAGGGCGTCGCGTTCGATGCGGGTGACCGGGTCTGCGGGGAGGTCGGCGAGGGAGAACAGGCGCTCGCGCGGAGCGGGGGTCGGCTCGCCGGAGCGCCGGGGCGCCTCGGGCGGAGCGGTGCGGGAGCGGGACTGGGCCTGGGTGACGGCGCGGGACACCTCACCGAGGTCCATGCCGAGCATCCGGGACAGTTCGTGCGTGTAACCGGGGCGCAGGGAGGGATCGCGGATGTCGCTGACGATGGGGGCGGCCGCCCGCAGCGCGGAGACCCGGCCCTCGACGGTGTCGAGGTTGTACTGGCCGAGCAGCTGCCGGATCATGAATTCGAACATCGGCTTCTTGGCGTCGATGAGCCGGCGCACGGCGTCGTCACCGCGGTGCAGGCGGAGGTCGCAGGGGTCGAGCCCTTCCGGGGCGACGGCGACGAAGGTCTGGGCGGAGAAGCGTTGTTCCTCGGCGAAGGCCCGCATGGCGGCCTTCTGGCCGGCGGCATCCGGGTCGAACGTGAAGACGACCTCGCCGACGCCGCTGTCGTCGCCGAGCACCCGGCGCAGCACCTTGATGTGGTCGACGCCGAAGGAGGTGCCGCAGGTCGCCACGGCCGTGGTCACGCCGGCCAGGTGGCAGGCCATCACGTCGGTGTAGCCCTCGACGACGACGACCTGGTGGCCGCGGGAGATGTCCCGCTTGGCCAGGTCCAGCCCGTAGAGCACTTGGGCCTTGTGGTAGATCGGGGTCTCGGGGGTGTTGAGGTACTTCGGGCCCTTGTCGTCGTCGAGCAGCTTGCGCGCCCCGAAGCCGATCGTCTGCCCGGTGATGTCGCGGATCGGCCAGACCAGCCGGCCGCGGAACCTGTCATAGACGCCCGAGGATCCCTCCCGGCTCGAGACGAGGCCGGCGAGCGTGAGTTCTTCGGTGGAGAAGCCCCGACCGCGGAGGTGGTTGGTCAGTTCGTCCCAGCTCTGCGGGGCGAACCCGATGCCGAACCGGGCGGCGGCCTGGGCGTCGAAGCCGCGCTCGCCGAGGAAAGTGCGGCCGACCTGGGCGCCCGCGCTGCCCAGCCTGTCGACGAAGAAGTCGGCGGCCGCCTGGTTGGCCGCGTACAGGCGCGCCCGGTTGGTGTGGTCGGGGGCCCCGCCCTCACCGCCCTCGTAGTGCAATTCGATGCCCACCCGTGCGGCCAGGCGTTCGACGGCCTCGCTGAAGCTGACGTGGTCCATCTTCTGCAGGAACGAGTAGACGTCACCGCTCTCACCGCAGCCGAAGCAGTGGTAGAAACCCACCTGCGGGCGCACGTGGAAGCTCGGGCTGCGCTCGTCGTGGAACGGGCAGAGCCCCTTCATCGACCCCACGCCGGCGGACTTGAGGGTGACGTAATCGCCCACGATGTCGGCGATGTTGGTGCGCGCCTTGACTTCTTCGATGTCGCCCTGACGGATCAGCCCTGCCATACGTCACCGCTCGTTCGTGCCGGTTCCCGGGTGAGCTGAAGCCGGCGGTGCAGGGCGATGGCGCTCTGATCGGTGAGGCTGGCGACCTGGTCGACGACGACCCGCTTGCGGGCGGAGTCGTCGGACGCCGCTGCCCAGTCCTCGCGGAAGCCAGGGTCGAGGTGCTCGTCGCCCGTGGCAAACAGGGTGTCGGCGAGGTAGACCAGTGTCTCGCGCTGTTCGACGTAGATCGGTTGGCGCACATGGGTGGACATCACGAAGGCGGCGACGATGCCCTTGAGCACGCCGATCTCGGCCTGCACCTCGCGCGGGACGACCACGTGGGCGTTGAAGCGGATCAGGTGCCGGTCGGGGTAGCTGGCCGTGGTGGCCGCGACCGCCGCGCCGCTGAACCGGCCGATGAGCTGACTGGTGAGGTTCTTCAGTCGCCCCTGGTCCCGGCGTCCTGCGCTGTAGCTGTGCAGCCACACGTCGAGGGCGTCGAGCCTGTCGAAGGCGGCACGCAGTTCGTCGTGGCTGAATTGGCCGCCGGTCCACTCGTACATGGAGGTGACCAGGGCGTCGTGGTCGCCGCGGTTGCCCAGCAGTTCGACGTCGAGGTAGCCGCTGACCACGGCATCCTCGAAGTCGTGCACCGAGTAGGCGATGTCGTCGGAGAGGTCCATGACCTGCGCCTCGACGCAGAGCTGCCGGTCGGGGGCGTCCTGGCGCAACCAGTCGAACGCGGCCCGGTCGTCCTCATAGAAGCCGAACTTGGCACGGCCGCTGGGGTCCGCGACCGAGGAGTCGGCGGCCCAGGGGTACTTGCAGCTGGCGTCCAGGCTGGCTCGGGTGAGGTTGAGGCCGTAGCTCTCGCCCCGGTCGCCGAACACCTTGGGTTCGAGGCGGCTGAGCAGGCGCAGGGTCTGTGCGTTGCCCTCGAACCCGCCGATGTCGGACGCCCAGGTGTTGAGGGCCTTCTCGCCGTTGTGTCCGAAGGGCGGATGCCCGATGTCGTGCGCGAGGCAGGCGGTGTCGACGATGTCGGGATCCAGTGACAGGCGCAGCGCGATCTCCCGGCCGATCTGGGCGACCTCGAGCGAGTGGGTGAGCCGGTTGCGCGCGAAGTCCAGTCCCGCGGCAGGGCTGAGCACCTGAGTTTTGGCGGCCAGGCGGCGCAGGGCGCTGGAGTGCAGCAGCCTGGCGCGGTCGCGGGCGAAGTCGCTCCGGCTGGAGTCGTGCTCCTCCGGCCGGAACCTGGCTTCGTCGTGGACGCTGTAGCCGGTCTGGTTAACCACCGCTGGTGTCCCCCTCGCCCTCGGTCAGGTTGCTGCGCTCGGCGCCCGCGATCTCGCGGGAATCGAGCCAGCGCTCGGGCAGAGAGGTCTTCTTGGGGCTTCCCGCGCGGCCGCGCTGTCCCTCGGCCCCGATGCCGGGGTACGGCTGGTCGGGGTCCATGGTGGCCAGGAGCTCGTCAAGCTGCTCGAGCGACACCACGGAGGCGAGGCTGGCGCGCAGATCACCGCCGACCGGATAGCCCTTGAAGTACCAGGCGACGTGCTTGCGGATGTCGCGGCAGGCGCGTTCCTCGCTCTCGAAGAACTCGGTGAGCAGTTCGGCGTGCCGGCGGAAGGCATCCGCCACCTGGCCGAGGGTCGGTTCGGCCTTGAGGACATCGCCGCGGAAGGCCGCGGCCAGGTCGCCGAACAGCCACGGGCGGCCCAGGCAGCCACGACCGACGACGACGCCGTCGCAACCGGTTTCGTCGACCATGCGCAGGGCGTCTGCGGCGGACCAGATGTCGCCGTTGCCGAGCACGGGGACGCTCGTGATGGTGTTCTTGAGGGTCGCGATGGCGGCCCAGTCGGCATGGCCGGAGTAGTAGTCTGCGGCGGTCCGGGCGTGCAGCGCGATGGCCGAGACGCCGGCTCCCTCGGCGACCCGGCCGGCTTCGAGGTAGGTGAGGTGGTCGGAGTCGATGCCCTTGCGCATCTTGACGGTGAGCGGGATCGTGCCGGCGGCCGAGACGGCGGCCTCGACGATTTCGCGGAACAGGGTGATCTTCCACGGCAGCGCCGCTCCCCCGCCTTTGCGGGTGACCTTGGGGACCGGGCAGCCGAAGTTCAGGTCGATGTGGTCTGCGCGGTCCTCGGCGACGAGCATCGTGACGGCCTCTGACACGGTTTTCGGGTCGACGCCGTAGAGCTGGATGGAGCGGGTCTTCTCGCTCTCGTGGTGGGTGATCAGGCGCATCGACTCGGTGGTGCGCTCCACGAGCGCCCGCGAGGTGATCATCTCGCTGACGTAGAGACCGGCGCCGTATTCGCGGCAGAGGCGCCGGAATGCGGTGTTGGTGATGCCGGCCATGGGTGCGAGGACCACGGGCACGTCGAGTTCGATGTCACCGATTCGAAGCGGTGCCATCAGATTCTGCGTGGGAGTCGAAGTGTTCATCGTGTCCAATTCTCCCAGACCGGCTGTGTTCGTTCGCCACGCCCGGCCGACGGTGGAAAGAGCAGCAGCTAGATGGCGCAGGAACCGTCACCGCAGCAGCCGCCGGCCGTGTCGTCCTGCTCGAGCAGCTGGATGATGGGGCGGGGTGTTGCGGGCGTTTCGGTGACAGTGCTGGTGTCGGCACCGGTGGTGTTCTCGCTCATGCGTGGGTCTCCTCGGTGGCTGTGGTGGTGGCGGAGCCTGCTTTTTCGCCCTGCACCTGGCGCAGCGCCTGGGCGAAGGTGTCCGGGTCCTGCGCGCCGGAGATACCGTACTTACCGTCGATCACGAAGAACGGCACCCCGTTGATGCCGTACTCGGCGGCCTGGGCGACGTCGGCCTTGACGGCGGCGAGGTGCTCGTTCTCGGTCAGGGAACGCACGACGTCGGCGCGCTCAAGGCCCACCGTGACGGCCAGGTCGGCGAGGTCCGCGATGCGGCCGACATGGCCGCCGTCGACGAAGTAGGCCTTGAGCAGTGCTTCCTTCATCTCCAGCTGCACGCCGTGGGCCTTGGCGTAGTGCAGGAGTTCGTGGGCCTTGACGGTGTTGGTCTGGTGCACGGAGTCGTAGTCGTAGTGCAGCCCCACGCTCTCGGCGATGCCGGTGACCCGTTCGAGCATCTCGAGGACCTGCGGCACGGGGATCCCCTTGCGCTCGCTGAGGTAGTCCACCGGGCTCCCGGCGAAGTCCACCGGGGTGTCCGGCGCGAGTTCGAAGGAGTGGTACTCCACCTCGACCTCGGTGCCGGAGGCGGCCACGCCGGCCTCGAACTTGCGTTTGCCGATGTAGCACCAGGGGCACTGCACGTCGGACCAGATGTCTACTTTGATGGTTTCGCTCACAGGAGGGCTAACCCGAGCGGCCCCTCCAGTTATTCCCGGGCGGTGTTCCCGGTCAGGCCGTGGGCGTGTCGACGGCTCCGCCGTAGCGCCGGTTGCGGGAGGCGTAGAGCTCGATGGCGTGCCAGAGGTCGACCCGGGAGAAGTCCGGCCACAGGGTGTCGAGGAACACCATCTCGGCGTAGGCGCTCTGCCAGAGCATGAAATTGCTGGTTCGCTGCTCGCCGGAGCTGCGCACGAAGAGGTCGACGTCGGGCAGCGCGGCCGTGTACAGGTGGCGCTGGATGGACTTCTCGGTGATGCCGGACGGCTTGAGCCGGCCGGCGGCGACGTCTTCGGCCAGCACCCGCACGGCATCCGCGATCTCGGTGCGGCCACCGTAGTTGACGCACATGGTGAGGGTGAGCACGTCGTTGCCCGCGGTGAGCTTCTCGGCGTACTGCAGTTCGTTGATCACGGACGCCCACAGCTTCGGCTTCCGTCCGGCCCAGCGCACCCGGACACCCCAGTCGTTGAGCTGGTCCCTTCGGCGGTGCAACACGTCGCGGTTGAACCCCATCAGGAACCGCACCTCGTCCGGGGAGCGCTTCCAGTTCTCGGTGGAGAACGCGTAGACGCTGAGGTGCTTGACCCCGATCTGGATGGCGCCGGCGACGACGTCGAGCAGGGCGGCCTCTCCAGCCTTGTGGCCCTCCACCCGGGACAGGCCGCGGGCATTGGCCCACCGGCCGTTGCCGTCCATGACCACGGCGACGTGCTCCGGCACCACCTTGGCGGGCAGGGCCGGCGGGTAGAGCCCCGTCCAGTCCACGGGCTTGAACGGCACGGCGTCCTTGTGCGTGTACGGCGTGGCCGGTGCGGGACGGAAGGGGTTGGGCGTCATGGGCGCACGTGCTCCAGAGATCGAAGGCCCCGGCCGAGGTGCCACTGCGTGTACGCGGCGACGACCCCGGTGGCCCGGGCCTGGGTGGATGGTTCGGCGGCGGCCGTGTGGGCCCAATCGCCGGTGAGCAGGGCGGCGAGCAGGGCGATCGTGTCCGGGTCAAGTCGGGGTGAACCCGGGGCGGCGCAGGAGTCGCAGACGACGCCGCCCACCTGCACGACGAAGGCCGAGTGCGGACCCGGCTTGCCGCAGCGAGCACAGTCCTGGAAACTCGGCGCCCAGCCGGCCATGGACAAGGACCGCAGCAGATAGGAGTCCAGGGTGGCGCCTGAGCCGTGTTCCCGCCGGGACAGCGACCGGAGTGCGCCGACCAGCAGCAGGTATTGCTGCAGCGACCCTTCAGACTCGGTGAGCTTGTCCGCGGTCTCGACCATGGCGCTCGCGGCCGTATAGCTGCCGTAGTCGGAGGTGATGGCCGCGCCGTAGGAGCCGATCGACTCCGCCTGGTTGACGATGTCGAGGCTGCGGCCTTCGTAGAGCTGAACGTCGACGACCATGAACGGCTCGAGCCTGGCGCCGAACTTGGAGGCGGTGCGGCGCACGCCCTTGGCGACGGCGCGCACCTTGCCGTGCTGCCGGGTGAGCATCGTGATGATGCGGTCGGCCTCACCCAGCTTGTGGGTGCGCAGCACGACGGCTTCATCACGATAAACGGGCACGGTCAATTCTCCCACCCTCCGGGCCGGATGCCGACGCGAAGCGCCGGGACACCCGTCGTGGTAGACATTGACGGTGCCCACTCCGCTCTTCGCCATCCCGCTCTGGATCGACCTCGTGGCGGTGGCCATCGGCGCCATCCAGGGCGCGATGTTCGCCGGACGGTTCACCGACCGCCGGATGGACCTGCTGGGCATCTCGATCATCGGCATCACGGTGGGGCTCGGCGGCGGCCTGCTGCGCGACATCCTGCTCGGCGGGGTGCCGGCGGCGCTCCTGAGCAACTGGTATCTGCCCGTCGCTGCGGCGTTCGCCCTGCTGGGCATGGCGCTGCAGAGCCTGTTCAACCGGCTTGGACCGCTCATCATCACCCTCGACGCCGTGACCATCGGCCTGTTCGGCGTGATCGGCACCACCAAGGCTCTCGCGGCGGGCCTCCCGGAGATCCCCGCACTGTTTGTGGGAGTGGTATCGGCCGTGGGCGGTTCGGTGCTGCGCGACATGATGCTCAACGTGCCGATCGCCGTGATGCACGTCGGCTCGCTCTACGCCGTCGCGGCCCTGGTGGGCTGCGGCCTGCTGGTGGGGCTGGTCGTTCTGCAGGTGCAGATCACGGTGGCCGCTCTCATCTGCGTCGTGGCCACGACCGTGATCCGGGTGCTCGCCGCCCGGTTCGGCTGGAGCCTGCCGCAGCAGCGGGCCATCGGCAGTTGGCCGCACTGGCGCCGCCGCGGCTCGATACCGCCCTTCCGCGCCTGGCCACGCCGGCGACGCGTGACGGCGACGACGAGCCCGACAGAGACGACCCCGGTCACCGACCCTGCCGGGCCCTGACCGGCCGGCTCCGAGAGCCGCCTCACCCTTTCCTGAGGATTTTTCACCGTCCTGTGTTTAAGCCTCGCCTTTCGCAGCATCTGGGGTCAGTATTGAGGCACAACCACGTCGCAGGGAGGTACTCCATGAAACGATTCGAGGGCACTGTGCCCGACCTGTTGCCCGTCCTGTCCCGGGGCAAACACAAGTCCCCCCGTAGCGGAGCGTGCTTCATGGAGTTCGCTTCGCACCTGTCCGGCGAGGCGTGGAGCGACCATCCGGCCTGCACGCACCCGGTTCTGGCGTCATTGGCCCGGATGGTCAACGACTGCACGTCGGACGAGGCCAGGTCACGCCTGATGACACTGATCCCGTCGGTGATCGGACTGCGCGGAGACGACCCCCGCGTGCGCCTCGTCGTGGCCCTGCGGGCCGCGACGGCCGGTCTGCCGGTGGTCAGTGCCGACCACCAGCGGGCTTTGGCCGTGGGGATCCTCAATTGCCAACGACACCTGGCCCGGATGGGTGAGGGCGACTCCGACGCCGTCTCAGACCAGGTGCGGGAGGCCTTTGAACGGGCACCGCAGACCGAGCGCTGGGCGCGCGAGTTCATGGGGTCGGTGGGATCGTGGTCGCGTACCCGGTTCACCGACCGCACCGCGGAGTCGATCATCCGCATCACCGTGCAGGGCATCGCCGAGGCGTGCATCCCCGACACGGACGAGCGGCTGTACAGCCTGCTCTCGCAGGCGATCGACGACACCACGCGAGTTCTCGGCAAGCCGGAGGGCGAACCCCTGGTGATGCCGCAGCCGTTGAGTCCGGAGGTCGCACGCCGCGCGTTGCGGGTGTGAGAAGAACAGGCCAGAAAAGCCCGGCTCCGACGCATGTCGGAGCCGGGCTTTTCCTGGTCTCGACGTTCTAGACTGCCGCCAGCTCGCGGTCACCGGTCTCGGCGCGGATACCCCGGTTGACCGCGGACACCACGGCCTTGAGCGAGGCGGTGGAGATGTCGGGATCGATGCCGACGCCCCAGAACCGCTTGCCGTTCACGTCCAGCTCGACATACGACGCGGCCGTGGCGTCGCCGCCGGCTGACATGGCGTGCTCGACGTAGTCGTAGAGCGTGATGGCGATGCCACGTTCTGCCATGATGCCCAGGAACGCCGCGATCGGGCCGTTGCCCGTCGCCGTGGCGCTGGCCACGGCGTCCGAGTCACGCAGGTCCACCGTGAGGTCGACCGCTCCGGCCAGGTCGCTCGAGGTGCGCGTCGAGAACAGCTCGAACCGGCCCCACTTGGCGTCCGGGTTGGTGTGGGTGGCCGGCAGGTACTCGTCGTTGAAGATGTCCCAGATCTGTTCGCTGGTGACCTCTCCGCCGTCGGCGTCGGTCTTGGCCTGTACTACGCCGGAGAACTCGATCTGCAGCTTGCGCGGCAGGTCGAGGTGGTGATCGGTCTTGAGCAGGTAGGCCACGCCGCCCTTGCCCGACTGAGAGTTGACCCGGATGACGGCCTCGTAGCTGCGGCCCAGGTCCTTGGGGTCGATCGGCAGGTAGGGCACGGCCCAGACCAGGTCGTCCACGCTCCGGCCGGTCTCGGCGGCCTCGACGGCCATCGCCTCGAAGCCCTTCTTGATGGCATCCTGGTGCGATCCGCTGAACGCCGTGAAGACCAGGTCGCCGGCCCAGGGGCTGCGCTCAGGAACCGGCAGCTGGTTGCAGTACTCCGCGGTGCGCTTGATCTCGTCGATGTTGCCGAAGTCGATCTGCGGGTCGATGCCCTGGGTGAACAGGTTGATCCCCAGGGCGACCAGGTCGACGTTGCCGGTGCGCTCGCCGTTACCGAACAAGCATCCCTCAATGCGGTCGGCGCCGGCCAGGTACCCCAGTTCGGCGGCTGCGATCGCGGTGCCGCGGTCGTTGTGCGGGTGCAACGACAGGATGACATTCTCGCGGTGCGCCAGGTGCCGGCTCATCCACTCGATCGAGTCGGCGTAGACGTTGGGCGTGGCCATCTCGACCGTGGCGGGCAGGTTGACGATGACCTTTCGGTCCGGCGTGGGCTCGAAGACCTCGATCACCTGGTTGGTGATGTCGACGGCGAATTCGAGCTCGGTGCCGGTGAAGCTCTCCGGGGAGTACTCGTAGTAGACGGTCGTGCCCGGCACGGTCGCCTCGAGTGCGCGGCAGGTGCGGGCGCCGAACAGGGCCAGGTCGATGATGCCTTGCTTGTCCTCGCGGAACACCACCTCGCGCTGCAGCACGCTGGTGGAGTTGTACAGGTGCACGATGGCCTGCTTCGCACCGACGATGGACTCGTAGGTGCGGCGGATCAGGTGCTCCCGCGCCTGGGTCAAGACCTGGATGGTGACGTCGTCAGGGATCGCGCCGTCCTCGATGAGGCTGCGCACGAAGTCGAAGTCGGTCTGGCTCGCCGACGGGAAGCCGACCTCGATCTCCTTGTAGCCCATCCGCACCAGCAGGTCGAACATGATGCGCTTGCGCTCGGGGCTCATCGGGTCGATGAGGGCCTGGTTGCCGTCGCGCAGGTCGACGGCGCACCACCTGGGGGCTTCGGTGATGCGATTGGACGGCCAGGTTCGATCGCTGAGGTCGACCCGGAATGTGTCCTGGTACGGGCGGTACTTGTGCACCGGCATGGTGGATGCGGCTTGGTTATTCTTCATGGTCTGTTGTCTCCTCGCGAGTGGTGGTCAGCCGACGACAAACTCCGCGACGAGTGAGGCCTCAGATTAGGACTCGTCGCGGCAGCTAAGGAGGAGCAGACCGAACAGCACACCACGAGGGTAACACCGTTTTGCCGTGCGGTCACCTCGCTCACGCGGCGGCCAGTGCCGTCACCGGGGCCACGGAGACGGCCCGGCGGGCCGGCACGAGCGTGGCGGCGACGGCGAGCAGCGCGGTGCCGACCGCGCAGAGCACGACCAACAGCCACGGCACCGACGGTACGGTCAGGCCGCCTCCGGTGACCGAGCCGAAGAGCGATTGTGCGGCGGCCCAACCGTAGAAGATCCCGAGAATCAGGCCGAAGACAACCGCTGCTGCGGCCATCTGCACGCTCTCGGCCAGGATCATCCAGCGAACCTGACGGGCGGTGAATCCCAGAGCGCGCAACAGTCCGATCTCCCGGGAGCGCTGGAGCACACTCTGCGCAAGATTGTTGACCATCCCCACGACGGCGATGAGGGCGCTGAACCCGACCAGAACCGAGATCACCGCGAGAGTCGTCGCGACTGTCTCGCTTATCGCCGCGCGGATTGCTGGGTCTTCCATGGTGCGCTGCATCATCACTTCGAACGTGGACCCGGCCACGGCGAACATGCTGATGAGTGTCACTCCGATGACCAGACCGATGGTGGCCCTGGCGCTGCGCTCAGGGTGTCGCTGCGCGTTCGCCGCAGCGAGCCGTGCCGGCGCGCTGTTCCCCAGGGCCCGGCCGGCCAGAACCATGATCGGCGGCATGATCAGGTGCGAACCGAGCACGAGACCACTGAATGACAGGATGCCGCCGAGCAGGCCGAGCAACACACCCTCCGGGGCGACCTGGCCCACGACGACCCCACCGGCGAGAAAGAGCACGCCTGTGATCATCAGGACGATGGCTGTGACGGTGCGTGCGGGCCGTCGATTGATCTCTTCGACCGAGCGTTCCTCGGCCGCGCCTATCGCTTGCATCGGGCTTACCGCGAGTACCCGACGAGAACCTACCCACGCGGCCGCCCAGGTGGAGAGCACAACGACGACAACGGGCAGAGCGAGAAGTGGCTCGACGAGGGTATAGGCCAGGTCGGGCAGCACGCCTGCGGTGACCAGGAGGCCCAGTCCCGCGAAACTGAGCAGGGTGCCCGCCACTGCGCCGGCGCCGGCGCCGACCGCGCCAACGGTGAGACCGTCGGTAGCCACCACCCGGCGCTGCGCGCGGGCACTGGACCCGATCAGCCGCATCAGCGCGATGGTTCGGGTGCGGCCGGCGATGATGGTCGCCACGGTGTTGGTGGTGACAATCGACGACACATAGACGGCGATCGTGATGAACAGGAAGGCGACGATTGCCAAGGAAGCGCGGACAGCACCGACGGCTGACGCATCCGAGGCGCTGACTATCGTGGCGATCACACTCGTGACCTGAAGCAGGACCACGCCGAACGCAGAGGCCAGGGCGGCAACGAGCACGCTCGCGCCCCGTCCAGCGTTCTCGTGAAGACGTGTGCGGGTGCCGTCGCTCATGCGCGCTGCTCCATTCCGAGCATGATGCGGGAGATCTCCTCGGCCGAGGATTTCTCCCGGTCCTCGACGACCCGGCCGTCGGCCAGGAACAGGATGCGGTCGGCGTAGCCGGCGGCAATGGGGTCGTGGGTGACCATGGCGATGCTCTGGCCGAACCCGGTGCTCGCTGCCTTGAGGAGGGTGAGGACCTCCCGTCCCGTGCGGGAGTCCAGGTTGCCGGTGGGCTCGTCGGCGAAGACCAGTTCCGGACGGGTGGCGAGGGCCCTGGCGATCGCGACCCGCTGCTGCTGGCCGCCGGAGAGCTCGTGCGGGCGGTGCGTGAGCCGGTCGCCGAGGCCCAGGGACTCGGTCAGCTGGGCGATCCAGTCGGACTCGGCGCTCGTGGGCTTCCGGCCGTCCAGGCTGAAGGGCAGCAGGATGTTGCCGCGCACGTCGAGGGTGGGAACGAGGTTGAACGCCTGGAAGATGAATCCGATCCGGCGCCGGCGCAAGACGGTGAGCGCCGCGTCACCGAGGCCGCTGATCTCGGTGTCCCCGAGCCAGGCCTGTCCGGATGTGGCCGTGTCCAGCCCTGCCATGATGTGCATGAGCGTCGATTTTCCCGAGCCGCTCGGGCCCATGATGGCGGTGAACTGGCCGCGGCGGATTCCGATCGACACGTCGTCGAGTGCCGTCACCGCCGTGGTGGACGAGCCGTAGGTCTTGCCGAGGTGGGTCACTCTGGCCGCGAGGCCCAGGTCTGAAGGTGTGGTTTCCATGCTGTCAGGCTAGGAATCGGAACGGTGCGGCCGCGTCGGGCTGGGGAGGTATCGAAGCCGCCGCACGGATGATCCCCGGCCGCGCCGGGTCATCCTCTGGGCGTGCCCAGCCGTTAGGAGGTGAGGCGGTGCTGGAAGGCGAAGACCACCAGCTGCACCCGGTCGCGCAGGGAGAGCTTGCCGAGGATCCGGCTGATGTGGGTCTTGACGGTGGCTTCGCTGAGGAACTCCCCCGCCGCGATCTCGGCGTTACTCAGGCCTAGTGCGGCGAGGGCGAAGATATCGCGTTCCCGGCTGGTGAGGGTGCGGAATGCCTCCGGCTCCTCGCGTTCGGGCTCCGGCGCGTCGAAGTGGGCGAAGAGTTCGCGTGTGGCCGAGGCGGCGATGACGGCGCTGCCGGCGTGCACGGTGCGGATGGCGGCCAGCAGGAATTCGGGATCGGCGTCCTTGAGTAGGAAGCCGCTGGCTCCGCCCCGGATGGCGCGGCCCGCGCTCTCGTCGAGCTCGAAGGTGGTGAGCACCACGATGCGCGGCGGCGTGGTTCCGGCAGACTCGGCCGCCGCGAGGATCGCCGTGGTGGCGTCGATGCCGTCCATCACGGGCATCCGGATGTCCATCAGCATCACGTCGGGGTGGACGGCCGCGGCCATGGTGACGCCGGCGGCGCCGTTGCCGGCCTCACCGACGAACTCCAGGTCGGCCTGCGAGGACACCAGCATGCGGATCCCCGCCCGGAACAGTGCCTGGTCGTCGACCAGGGCCACGCGGATGCGCGGGGCGTCGACAGGGGCCACCTCGCTCATTGGAGGGCTCCGGGCTTGGTCGCGTCCGCGGGCTGGTCTGCCAGGAGCGTGGCCGCCGGCTTCACCAGGGCGTTGGTGGTGATGGCCGGGAGACGGGCGGCCACGATGAACCGGCCCCCAATGGACTCCGCGGCGAGGGAACCGCCGGCAAGGAGCGCACGCTCGCGCATGCCGGGAAGGCCGTGGCCGATCTCGCCGGCACGCCCGGCCGCATCCGTCACGCCCACCGCATTGTCAATCGTCACCGCGACCCATCCGTCCGTCCACGCGAGGCTCAAATATACCGCCCGGCCAGCATCTCCGTGGCGGAGGGCGTTGGTGAGGGCCTCCTGCACGATGCGGTACACCGCCAGTTGCGCGCCGGACCCGAGGGTGGTGGGGGTGCCGGTCGTCGTCCACTCGATGTCGAGGCCGGTGCTCTGCATCTGCGCGACCAGGCGGTCGAGATCGGCCAGCACGGGCTGGGGTCCGGCCGCGTCGTCCTGGCGCAGACGGGTGAGCAGGATGCGGACGTCGCCCAGGGCCTCCCTGGCCGTGGTCGAGATGGTGCTGAGCGCCTCGTCGACGGCCTCAGGGTTCTGCGCACGGGCATACCGGGCGCCGTCGGCCTGAGCGATCACCACGGCCAGGGAGTGGGCGACCACGTCGTGCATGTCCCTGGCGATGCGGTTGCGTTCCTGTTCGACGACGACGCTGCGCTGGGCCACGCGCTGCTCCTCGACGGCGCGGTACTGCGTGACGCGGCTCTCCCTGGCGGTCTGCCAGGTGCGCATCAGGAGACCCAGGGTCCAGGACAGGCCGAGCACGGCCAGGCTGGCGACGAAGGTGGCCACCATGGACCAGATCAACGCGCCCAGATCACCCTGGGCGTTGGCTTCGGCGATCGACGTCACCCCGCGCTGGAGCAGGCTGATGTATCCGGCGGCGAGCAGGGCGCCCACCCCCACCGAGATCAGACCTGCCCAGCGCACGACCCTGTCGGCGTAGGCGGCCGTGACGTAGAGCACAGCGAGGACGGCGACGTTGCTGGTGAGAACGGGCAGCCCGCCCAGCATCTGAGTGATCGCGGTGACCCAGGCGATGGCGAGGGCCAGCGCAGGAGACAGCCGTCGTACGGTGAGCGCGGCGGCGAACCCGGCCAGGACCACCAAGGACAGCACACCGCCGCCCGCATCGATGAGCAGGCCGAAGAAGATGAAGGCGACGGCGATCCCCGCGTCGATTATGAGGGTGCGCCTGGCCACCGGCCGGAATCCCTGGCGGCCGAGGACCAGAGCGGGACCGGTGAGCCATTCCGTCGGGGCCGGCTGCATGAACCAGGTCTCCGCAGGCCCGGCCGCCGGTTGCGCGGCGCTGCCGGACACTGGGGACCTTCCGGTCTCATGACCCTCGGCGCGGCCATCGGCTCGGCGGCGCAGCACCAGGCTGAGCACCCATCCACCGGCCAGTACCGCCGTGGCCAGAAAACCCTCGGTGAGGCGGAAGCCCAGCTCGAGGAAGAAGCGCAGGAAACCCTCGACGCCCTCTGCGCTGCTGATCAAGCCGCCGACAGTCAGGAGCACCGTGATCAGGGCGCCCGCCAGAAGGCCGGCTGTCAGGGCGACGAAGCGGAGGGCGGGCTGGCCGTACAGGCACGCGCCCCAGGTGACGATGCACCCGCTGATCAACAGCAGCACCAACCAGGTCGGATCGTCACGGGTGCCGGCGACGCCGGCGATCGTGGCGGCCGCCCCCGCGACCAGCGCCACCGCCGGGAACAGGCGCGAGGCGGCCACGGCGCCGGCGAAGAGCACGACGCTCACAAGCTGGCCGATGACACCGGCGGACAGCGACAGGCCGCCCCAGATCAGGAGGATGCCGAGACCCAGGGACGGCTCCAGTGCCCACCGGGAGCGCCCCGTGCGCGTGAAGAGCCCCAGATCCGACATCCTCCCAGCGTACGGCTCGGGTCGTGTCCCGGCGCCTGATGCCGGGCAGTTCATCCCCGCGCGTGCCCAGTATCATCCGAGCGATGTACGCGAGCGGGCGAGGTCAGCCGAGGCTGCGGACGAAGGCAGCGGCCTCCCGCAGGGTGAGGGTGGGCAGGTAGGCGCGGGCGAGGGCGACGCCGATTGCCGGCAGCGCCACCGGGTCGGGGTAGGCCATGAAGAGCGGGTGGAACTCGGGCTGGAACTTGCGCTTGAACGCGAACAGCGACCGGAACCCGTACACGGGCTCCAGCGTACGACCGAGGAAGTCGAGCATCCGCACGGCCAGGCTGCCGGTCTCGTCGTCGGGCCTGGCCGCGCCTGTGGTCGCAAGCGGTGCCGCGGACAGGCTCAGGAATTCAACCTCCTCGCGGTCCTTGAGCAGCGACGCCGTCTCGCTGATCAGGAATTCCATGACGCCGTTCATGGTGTCCGAACCCCGCCGCATGAAGTCGAGGGTCCAGCCGATCACCTCGCCACCCCGGTAGGTGGGCAGCCAGCTCGTGACGGCCAGGATGCGGTCGTCCGAGTCGATGGCGAGCATCAGCCGCACGTCGGGGTCGCGCAGTTCGTCGAGTCCGCCGAGTGTGAACCCGAGTTCGGGCAGGCCCTTCTCCTGCACCCACTGTTCGGAGATTTCCGCGATCTGCGCGGCCTGCCGCAGGGACAGGGAGCGGTAGGTGGTCCAGACCGCGCGCACCCCGAGCTTCTGGGCCCGGTTGACGGAGGAACGGATGTCCTGCCATTTCTTGCCGGTTGTGGCCCAGTTGTGTGGGCGCAGCACGGTCTCCTCCCCCACCTCCATGGCCTGCCAGCCCATCTCGTCGAACACCGGCCGCCACCGGTCGCGCAGGGAGTAGAACACCGGCACCCAGCCGTGGTCGTCGCACATACGGGCGAAGGCGGCCACCACCGCCGACGCGCGCGGCAGGTCATCGGCGGGGTCCACGCCGATGGGTTCGGCGACCGTGATGGCCACACCGTTCACAACCCGGTACGCGATGGCCACGGGCACGGCCGGCGTGGACTCCGCCGCGGAGAACCACAGGGAGGACCCCTCCCAGGTGGCCATGTGGGCGAGCGAACCGCCGCCGCCGGCATGCAGCAGAGCGCGCAGGCGCACCTGGTCCTCTGGCGGGGCGCCGACCGCACCCGTACGGAGGGCGAGGATGGCGCCGCCGATGACGAGCAACCAGAAAATCGGGCCGACCCAGTCGTAGAACACCGAGGACAGGGGGTCCCCCGGCAGGAAGGACAGACGCTCTAGTCGCAGGAACCCGACCGGGATGAAGCGTTCGGGCAGGTCGGCGACGAGGTCCGCCAGGGTGACGGCGGGCCGGAAGTGATCGCGCAGAATCCAGCCCACACTCACGTACACGACGGAGAGGGCCAGTAATCCTCCCGTTGTGAGCACGGCGAACCGTCGCAGGTAGCCGGGGCGGGTGCGCACCGGGAAGTGCCGCAAGGACAGGGCGATCCAGACCGCGGTGGCCGCGGGCACCAGCACCGACACGATCAGCACCAACGCGACCTCCCAGTACTGGCCGGACCGCCACTGGAACGAATAGGGCTCGCCGAAAACCGGGAGCAGACCGTAGTACCAGGCGCCGAGCGCGGCCATCCCCACATTGACCACGATGGCCAGCCCCGCGGCGAACCGGCGGCCCCGGGTGAGACCGTACGCTGCTATCAGCAGCACGATGAGCGGCAGCAGGCTCACAAGAACCGGGCCGACGCCGCCGATCCGCTCCAGAGTCAGCTCGTGCACACACTGCCGGGTGATGTTCCCGAGCAGGCAGCGGTCGACCACGTCCCCGGCCGAGGGCACCTCCTGGGTGAGCAGCAGCCCGAGCGGCGCGAGGATCCCGAACCGGCCGCCGGACACCACCGTGACCACGGGCCCGACGGCGAGCACGGCCACGATGGCACCGAACAGGGTGCGCGTCTCATGGTCGGAGCTACGCCGCCAGGCCGCCTCACGTCGCACCGGCCGTAGCGCGATTCCCAGTAGCAGCCCGGTGAGCACGGCCAGCAGCCGGTACAGATCGCTCGGCTGCCCGGAGTAGAGCAGCAGGACGAGCGCCGCAGCGAGAGTGAGCACGCGGATACGTCGGCGCCAGAGCGCCCCGGCGAATCCGCTCGCGGCCATGATGGAGCCCAGGATCGGGGTGAACGGGTCGAGCGCCCACAGCTCGCGCACACCGCGGGACCACATCTCGCCGCCGGCGACTCCGAAGTCCTGCAACACCAGCCCGAGGCCGGTGCCGATCACCGCCGTGGCCAGGAACGCCAGGATGGTGCGGCCGGTGCCGAGCAGGCGCTCGGCCGCTCCGAGCACGAGAACCGCGCCGAGGATCGCCAGGATGAGCTCGGCGATGTTGTCCACGAGGAACACCGAGGTGATCGGAGTCCACCAGTGCCCCAGCCCGATCGCGGAGTGATATCCGGTGCCGAGCAGTAGTCGCAGGGCATACGACGGGCCCCTGAGCAGACCCGTCGCCAGCGCGGTGACGAGGAGCACGGTTGCAACGCTGAGGGAGAACGGCGTGCGCGCGGCACGGGCGGCGAGGCGGCGCATCCGCTGTCTCAGGGCCGAGGGCGGGGTGACCGGCGGCGGCGTGACCGGCGCCAGTGCGCCGGACAGGGTCGGAGTGCTCACGACAGGCCGGTCAATCCGGTGCTCTCAGCGAGCACCGGCAGGGCCTGCGTCCACGCGTACTGCACGGTGTGCCAGTCGTGTGCGGTGCCCGGCGACACGATGAGGTGGGTGTGCGCACCGGCCTTGCCCGCAGCGTCGACCACAGTCTGGGACCACGGCAGGTATCGGGTGTCGTCACCGCCTACGGCAACGATCACCGTGAGGTTCTCGTAGGGTGCGTGCGCGCCCAGCACGGCGACGGGAGCCGCCGCCGCGTAGGCGGCGGCGTCACCGGCGAAGCCCGAGGCGATGGTCTGGGCGACGCTGCCCTTCTGCGGGGCCAGTTCCCCTGAGATGTCGAGAATGGTTCCGTAAAGCTCCGGATGCGCGGCGCCCAGTTGCATGGAACAGGTTCCGCCCTGGGAGAATCCGGCGATGGCCCACCCTGCGGGGCCGGCGGCGACGTGGAGGTGGGCCCGGATCCAGTCGGGAACGTCCGCGGTGAGGTAGGAGGCCGAGTTGCCGAGGGCGGAGTCGACGCACATGGGGTTCTGGTCGGGGCACCGAGCTGGTCGGGCACGACCACGATGGGCGCTACCCCACCGTGCTCAGCCGCGTAGCCGTTGAGGATGGTGGCCAGGTGGCCAGCCGTGAAGACGTCGGCGGGACTGCCGGGCTGGCCCGAGAGCATCTCCACGACCGGAAGGGCCGGCGGGTTGGCCACGCGCGCGGCGGGGGGCAGGTAGACCAGCGCGGCCCGGGCGGCGAAACCCGAGCTGGTGGCCGGAATGGTCACGGTGCCGACCACGCCGGTCGCGGTCGACGACCCGGCTGTGGCCGCGGAGAGCGAGTCGTAGGTGGGTAGGCCGAGTGCCGTGCGCACCGTGGTGAACTGCCCGAAATCGGCATTGACACCCGCCGCGGTGGAGAGCAGTAGCAGCGGGATCGCGACAATGGCGACCACGCGACGCCATCGCCTCGAGGTGACGAGGGCGAACACGATCAGTGCGAGAGCGGCGAAGAACCCGGTCGCCCAGAATCGCGTGGTCGTGCTCAGGGACACTCCGAAGAGGTCCCAGACGTCACTCACCAGCCAGCTGAGCGTCCAGCCTGTCGCGGCACCGCCGATGACCAGGCCGACGCCGATCAGCGCGAGCCGGGTCGGCAGACGACGGGAAACCAGCACGATCAGGCTTGCAGCCGCCACCCCGTACAGGGCGAAAAGTAGCGGGCCACCGACGATGCTGGTGTTCAGGAATGTGCTCACGAATGTCCTCCGGATCAACTGTGCACCCGCCGTGCGCGGTCGGGGACCCGGAGTCGGCGTTCTGAACGAGGTTTCAGAGCACCCGATGAGTATCGTCGGCCGACTCACGGGGCACGATCAGGAGAGACTCAGGCAGGCGCCGCGCGTGACCCGAGATCGTCGAGGAGTTCCTGCACCCGCGGGGCGGCGACACCGTGATGGCGGGCGCGGCGCAGGAGGGCACCGCCGATGGCGTCGAGTTCAGTCTCTGCCCCGGCATCCAGGTCGTTCTGCAACGAGGATCGCATGCCCGCAGGGAGTGCGTGGATCGCCCGGGCGAGCTGATCGGGGTCCGAGGGCACACCATCTCGGGTGGCGATCTGCGCGACCTCGGCCAGCACCGCGGTGGTGAGGGCAGGGTCGAGTTCCCGGGCGGCGCCGATGGGTAGGCGACAGTAGGACGTGAGCAGTGCCATCGGAGCCAGGAACCGCAGCTTGCTCCAGAGCACCTCCGCCTCGGTTCCGCCCACGGTGACGTCGAGTCCGGCACTGTTCCAGGCCGTGACGACTCCGGTGCTCTCCGCCTCGGCCGGAACGGTGAGCCGCAGGAACGGGCTGCGGTGGTCGATGACCGTGGGGCTCAGCCGAGTGCTTTCGACGGCGATCGTGGCACCGGCGACACGGGCATCGGGGGCGGCCCGCCGCAGAACGTCCATGTGCTCGATACCGTTGAGCAGGGATACGACCTCTGCGGGCTGCGCTCGCCGGAGGGCGTCGACGATACCGGGGAGGGCATAAGCCTTGGTGGCCACGATCACGCGGGCGCCGTCGGGAATCTCGGTCACCGCCGTGAGCCGGCCGAGCTGGTCGCCGAAATGTGGGCTGTGCAGGGTGAGGCCGTCGGAATTGATCTGCCGGGCCGTCTCCGGACGAGCGACGGCGACGACCTCGATCCCGCTGCGGTGCAGGAGGATGCCGATGAGACCTCCCACGGCTCCGGCACCCACCACAGCGATGACTGGCTCAGACATTAGACACCTGTGACATGCGGACCTTTCATCGTGTCGGCGACGTCTGCCGCCCGTTCCATTGTGGAGCAGATACAGTGTGGAAATGTCCTCTCCCACCACCCTGGCCGGCCTCGGCGACGAACGCTTCGTGTCCCTCACCACGTTCCGCCGATCGGGAGAGCCGGTCTCGACTCCGGTCTGGATCGCCAGGGATGGGGATGACCTGATCGTGACCACCCCGAAGCAGAGCGGCAAGGTGAAGCGGCTGCGACACACCTCCCGGGTACAGCTGGCCCCCTGCTCCCGCACGGGAGCGGTGGCGGCCGGCGCGCTGCCGCTGGAGGCACAGGCCGTCATCGAGGATGACGACAGCAGCCGGGCCCTGTTGACGGCGGTCTTCGCCGCGAAGTACCGGCTCGAGTACCGGATATTCCTCTTCATCGAGCGACTCGGCAAGTCCGGCGCGAAGACCCGCGTGCTGCTGCGGATCAGCGCCGCGGACTCCCCCGCAGCCTAGAAACCGGTCGCCGCTGACCACCACTTCGTGGTGACACGCGTTGGTCGAGCACCCCGAGCCCCCGGTGATCACGTATCCCGCCCGCCGGCGGTCGAGCTGGCCGAGACCCGCTGCTCAAGCAGGTCAAGCCCCGGTGGTCGAGCGTGTCAAAACCCCGGTGGTCGAGCGTGTCGAGACCCCGGTGGGTCATTCCGTGTTCGGGGGTTTTCGGGTGTGGGGGTGTGGGCGCGGTGTTGGTTGGGCCGTCGCCATGTGCCGGTCGGGTCGAACCAGTGCGGTGCTTCACTTGGGCATCCGTTGACCATGCGGATTTTCCACCCGGCGGTGTTGATGGTGTGGTGGTGGTACCAACACAGCAGCACCCCGTTGTCGATGTCGGTGCGGCCGCCGTGTTCCCAGGGGATGACGTGGTGGAGTTCGGTCCATTGGGCCGGACTGGTGCAGCTGGGGACGATGCAGCCGCCGTCTCTGGCGGTGATGGCGCGGCGTTGTAGGGGGCTGAAGCAGCGGGCTTTGTTGCCTAGGGCGAGGACAGCGCCGTTGCCGCCGAAGAACACGGGCCGGATACCACCGTTATCGATCATCTGGTTGATCGTTTTCATCGAGATCGGCCCGTCGATGCCGTCGATCCAGCCGACGCCGATGCCGGCGAGGAGGTCTGCGGCGCTGACGTGCACCATCACCGTCGGTGGCATTCCGCCCATCGTGGGGGTGCGGGGGTCTTGGGCGATCTGGGTGAGGATGCCGCGGAGGATGTCGGCTCGTTTCTCGCCGCCGCTGCGGTCGTCGAGGATCTCTCCGGGCACGAGTTCGCCGGCTTCGATACTCTCCTGTTCGTCGGCGGTGGGGAACCGGGGTGCGGTGCGGGCGGACTGGTAGGTGTTGAAGAGGGTTTGGATGATGCCTTTGAGATCCGGGGTGACTCCGCCGCGGAGGGGGTAGAGGCCGTTGCGGAGCCCGCCGAAGGAGAACGTGGACTTCGCTTCGAGGAGGTCTTCGTTGGGGGCGAGGCCGTCGGGGTTCAATGCTGCTTGCCACTGCAGGGCCATCTCGCGAAGCGCGTCAGCGGGGTAGCTGAACCCGTCCGAGTCCCCCAACCGGGTGATCGGGCTCTCGTCGGTGCTGCGGCCGTAGACGGAGCCGGTGGCCGATTCGACCAAGCCCGCCTCGGCCGCGTCGACGTCGGCGGGGTTCGCGTCGAAGCGACCATGGACCTTGTAGTCGGCCAGGCCCTTCACGATCTCCTCGGCCGCGTCCAGACCGAGTTCCCCGGCGGCCAGGGCAGCGGCGACGGTCGGGAACACGGGGTCAAGGACGGTGCCGCCCATCATGCGTGGGGCGATCTTGTCGCCCAACCGTATCCGCCGTTTCATTTCTTGCCCCGACGCCCCGGTCAACCGGGTCAACAGGTCCGTGTGGTGCGACGCTCCCAACCGCCAGGCCAACGAGTCCCGGCCCAAGCCTGTCCGGGCCCGGTAGTCCACCACGGTCGCGGTTCTCACCCGGGCCAGATCGGTGGGCCGGCCGACCTTCTCGGTCATCTGGGTCAACGCGACCAGTTCCGCGTCGTTGAGCCCGTCGACATCGATCGAGCCCATCACCTCCTGCACCGCCGCGGCGGCCTCGGCCAGGACCTGCAGCTTCTCCCCGAACACACCGGTCTGGGCGCGCTGTACCGCGGGCAGGTGTGCCGGGTCCCGCCACACGGGCTGCGGGGCACCCCGGCGAGGCGGGCGACGCGGCGCGGGTTCTGACTGATCACTGTCGACGCCGTCCGCGCCTGCGACTCGGCGGCGGCGCGCCTGGCTGCTCTTTCGGCGGCTGGGTCGCCTGCTGAGGACGAGGCATCTGGCGTGTCGGTGGCTGCGTTTACGCTCGAGTCAGCGGTGACGTCGAAGGCGACAGGGACCGGTGCTGGACCGGCCAGGGCGGTGTTCCAGTCCTGCGGATTGCCACCGGTGGGAGTGTCTCCCAGCGGTGCGGTGGAGCCGTTTACGAGCTCTTCGTCCATACCCCCATTCTCCCACGAATCAAAGAATATTGTGAGGAAATGTCAAGTTATGCACAGGGAATCTCGAGAATATTGCGCCGGAGTCATTGCAGGTTCATAGGGATGTCTACGGGGATCTCGACAGGCTCGATCAACGACCGGACGCCGTGGACAGCAGGGCGCGGGATCTCGACAGGCTCGATCAACGACCGGGCGGGGTGGACAGGGTGTCGGGGCGACTTCAGGGGCTCAGCACGGCGCGAACCGGCTGAGCCCCTGACAGCACGTGAGACCTCGGCCTGAAAGCCCCGTCCCTGGGGGCCTCGATCTAGAAGCCCAGGCGGCCCAGCTGCTTCGGGTCGCGCTGCCATTCTTTGGCGACCTTCACGCGCAGGGAGAGGAAGACCCGCTTGCCCACGAGAGGTTCGATCTGCTTGCGCGCCCGCATGCCCACGTCCTTGAGCCGGCTGCCGGACTTGCCGATGATGATGCCCTTCTGGCTGTCACGCTCGACGAAGAGGTTGGCGTAGATCTCCACGAGTTCCTGGTCGTCGCGCTCGATGATGTCGTCGATCGTGACGGCGATCGAGTGCGGCAGTTCGTCGGTCACGCCCTCGAGGGCGGCCTCGCGGATGTACTCGGAGATCCGGGACTCAAGGCTCTCGTCTGTCACGGCATCCGCGGGGTACAGCGGTGCATCGCTGAGCGGCAGCAAACGCAGCAGTTCGCTGCTCAGCACATCGAGCTGGATGCGGCTGGTCGCCGAGATCGGCACAATGGCCTCCCAGTCGCGCAGCTGGGAAACGGCGAGGAGCTGGTTGGCGACGCTGGTCTTGGAGGACATGTCGATCTTGGTGACGATGGCCACCTTCTTCGCGCGCGGGAAGTTGTCCAACTGTTCATTGATGAACTTGTCGCCAGGGCCGATCGGCTCGTTCGCCGGGATGCACAGGCCGACCACGTCGACACCGCTGAGCGTGGACTGCACCAGGCTGTTCAACCGCTCGCCGAGCAGCGTGCGTGGGCGGTGGATGCCGGGGGTGTCGACCAGGATCAGCTGGCCGTCCTTCTGGTGCACGATGCCACGGATGGCGCGACGGGTGGTCTGCGGCTTCGACGACGTGATCGCCACCTTCTCCCCCACCAGCGCGTTGGTCAGGGTGGACTTGCCCACGTTGGGGCGCCCGACGAAGGAGACGAACCCCGCTCTGAAGTCAGGTTCTTTTGTCATTGCCGTGTGCTCCTTCTGTGTCCGGCATTCCCAGGAATGCGGACTGTGCGTCTCTCAACGCCTTGTCTGGTTCAACCAGCACTGTGCTGATTCGTTTGCGGCGGCCTTCTGTGCGTTCCGCCGTGAGGATGAGGCCGCTGGTTCTCGCTTCAGACCCGGCGACGGGCAGCCGTCCGAGCACCTTAGCGAGCAGGCCGCCGACGGAATCGACGTCGTCGTCGTCGAGGTCGAGGTCGAAAAGCTCGCCGAGCTCATCGACGGGCAGTCGGGCGCTCACCCGGAAGCGACCTGATCCCAGGTTTTCGATCTCCACGACGTCGCGGTCGTACTCGTCGGAGATGTCGCCCACGAGTTCCTCGATGAGGTCCTCGAGGGTCACCAGGCCGGCGATTCCGCCGTACTCGTCTACGACCATGGCGAGGTGGTTGGATTCGAGCTGCATCTGGCGGAGCAGAGCGTCGGCCTTCTTGGACTCGGGCACGAACTGGGCGGCTTTGGCCAGTTCCCGCACCGTGAGGCTCTCGAGGTTGCGCGGACGCTCGTAGACGAGACGGGAGACATCCCGCAGGTAGAGCACGCCGATGACGTCGTCCACCTCGCCGTCCACGACGGGAACCCGGGAGAAGCCCTTGCTGAGAAAGAGTCCCATGGCGGCACCGACGGTGGCGTCGGCGTCGATGGTGACCATGTCGGTGCGCGGGATCATGACCTCGCGCACGACGGTCTCGCTGAATTCAAAGATCGAGTGGATGAGTTCGCGGTCGTCCTCCTCGATCACGTCCAGCTCGGTGGCCTCATCGACCATGCTGAGCAGCTGGTCCTCCGAGGTGAAGGTGGCGAGCCGGCTGCGTCCCGGGGTGACCCGATTGCCGAGGGCGACGAGGGCGTTGGCCACCGGGCCGAGCAGCACGCGCAAGAAATGAACGAGAACGGCCGTGAGCACAAGCAGGTTTTTCGGATGCGCCCGGCCCACGCTGCGTGGACTGGCTCCAACGAGCACGAACGACACGGCCGTCATCAGCAGGGCCGACAGCAGCAGGGCCAACCAGATCTGTTCGATAGTAGTGGCGAACACCAGGGTGACGAGCACCGCCGCGGTCGTCTCCGCGATGATCCGCACGAAGTTGATGGCGTTCAGGTGTGCGCCGGTGTCGGCGGCGATGGCACGCAGGGACCGCTTGGAGCGTGCGGTGACGGCGAGTTCGGCGATGTCCGCCCGGGACTGGGACGTGACTGCAGCGTCGACAGCGGCCATCAGCCCGCCGAACGCGACGAGCAGGATGGCGGCCGTGAGGAACCACCCGACGATCATCGGGGCCGGCGTCGTTCCTGCATGGAGAAGCCGATCAGGATGTCGCGCTGGATTCCGAACATCTCCTTCTCCTCCTCGGGTTCAGCGTGGTCGAAGCCGAGCAGATGCAGGATGCCGTGCGTGGTGAGGAGCAGCAGTTCGTCGAGGGTGCTGTGGCCGGCGGTTTCCGCCTGACCCTGGGCCACCTGCGGGCAGAGCACGATGTCGCCGAGTAGGCCAGGCGGCGTGATGGCGTCTTCGGTGCCGGGGCGCAGTTCGTCCATCGGGAAGCTGAGGACGTCGGTGGGACCCGGCTCATCCATCCACTGCACGTGGAGTTGCTCCATGGCGCCCTCGTCGACGAGCACGATCGCCAGTTCGGCGTCGGCGTGCACGTGCATGGTGTCCAGCGCGAAGGCGGCGAGCCTCAGGATGGCGGCCTCATCGACCGGGATGGCCGACTCATTGTTGATTTCGATGGTCAACTGGATCTCCGTTTCGGGGTGCGATCGCGCGGGTTCCCCTGGTGCGGAGCGCGGGATGCGAAGTCGCGGGCCTGTTCGCTTTCGTAGCGTTGGGCCTGCTTCTGAGCGTCGTATTCGGTGTAGGCGTCGACGATGCGGCCGACAAGACTGTGCCGCACCACATCCGCGCTGGTCAGGTGCACAAAAGCGATGTCGTCGATTCCGTCGAGCACGGTCGTGACCAGACGGAGTCCGCTGGCGCCGGCGGGCAGGTCCACCTGGGTGATGTCACCGGTGACCACCATCTGGGAACCGAAGCCGAGTCGGGTGAGGAACATCTTCATCTGCTCGGGCGTCGTATTCTGGGCCTCGTCGAGCACGATGAACGCCGAGTTCAGCGTGCGCCCGCGCATATACGCCAGCGGGGCCACCTCGATGGTGCCTGCGGCCAGCAGCTTGGGCACCAGCTCGGGGTCCATCATCTCGAAAAGGGCGTCGTAGAGCGGCCTCAGGTAGGGGTCGATCTTGTCGGTGAGGCTGCCGGGTAGGAACCCGAGCCGCTCCCCCGCCTCGACGGCCGGCCGGGTGAGGATGATGCGGTCGACCTCCTTGCGCTGCAGCGCCTGCACGGCCTTGGCCATGGCGAGGTAGGTCTTGCCGGTTCCGGCTGGTCCGATGCCGAACACGATGGCGTTCTCGTCGATCGCGTTGACGTAGCTGCTCTGGCCGAGGGTCTTGGGGCGCACCGTGAGACCGCGCGACGTGAGGATGGCCTGGCCGAGCACCGTCGAGGGGCTCGAGGTGCTGTCGGCGCCGAGCATGCGCGCGGAGGTGGTGACCTCTCTCTCGCCGAGGTCCGCTCCGGTGCGCAACAACAGTTGGAGCTCCTCGATCAGTCGCACCACGGCATCCGTGGATGCGGCCGGACCGGTGAGGGTGACCTCGTTGCCGCGGACGTGCACTGTGACGTCCGGGTATTCGTTCTCGATGGTGGTGAGGAACCGGTCCTGCGGCCCGAGCAGGCGCACCATGGCGACGCCGTCGACGAGGAGTGTGCGCACCGTGGGCAGTGCGCCGGTTCCGGGAGTCTCCGGGTCAGAGGGCTGCAAGCGTGCCCTCCTCGAGGGTGCCGCCGAGCACATGGGCGTGAACGTGGAAGACGGTCTGGCCGGCCGAGGCGCCGGTGTTGAAGATCAAGCGGTACTCCCCCGCGCAGTGCTCTTCGGCCACCCGTCCGGCCACGGCGACGAGTTCGGCGAGGAGGGCGGGGTCGCCCGCCGCGAGTTCGCCCACGTTGTGGTATTGCTGAGTCTTGGTGGTCACGACCACGTGCACGGGCGCCTGCGGGGCGATGTCGTTGAACGCGATGATGTGGTCGGTTTCCGCGACGATGGTCGCCGGAATCTCGCGCGCGGCAATGCGGCTGAAGATGGAGGGTTCTGCACCGGAGGAGGCCATACGTCTATCTTAAGCGGAACTACCAGCGCCCGAGGGTTGCGTTCAGGATGGCGACGGCGGCGGGGCCCGCCGTGGACGTGCGCAGCACGGTGTCGCCCAGGCGCACCCGGCGGGCGCCGGCCCCCTCGAGGATCTCCAGTTCCGATGCGGCGATCCCGCCCTCCGGGCCGACGACGAGAACGATGTCCCGGTCGTCGGTCGGCGGCGCGATCGCGGTCAGCCGGGTGTCGGCGGTGGGCTCGAGCAGCAGCATCCGGCTGGTGGTGGCGAGCTGTGCGAGCTGCTTGGTGCTGGTCAGCGCGGACACCTCGGGCAGCCAGGGCCGGATCGACTGCTTGCTGGCCTCACGCACGATGGCGGCCCAGCGGGCCTGCCCCTTTTGCACCTTGACACCCTCCCAGCGCACCACGGACCGCGAGGCCGCCCACGGATGACCCCGTCGATACCGAGTTCGGTGGCCGCCTGCACCGCGAGTTCGTCGCGGTCGCCCTTGGCCAGCGCCTGCACGAGCAGGATGCGCGGCGTGGCCGGCGGGCTGTGCCTCACGGAGTCGACCCGCACGACAAGCTCGGCCGGCTGGGCGGAGACCACGGTGACCCCCAGCATCAGCCCGGCGCCGTCACCCAGCAGCAGGGTCTCGCCCGGACGCACCCGGCTGACCGTGACGGCGTGCTTGGCCTCGGCGCCGGTGAGGCTCACGGTGGCCCCCACCTGCGTGGCGGAGGGGCCTGGGCGAGAGTCTCGGAAAGGAAGAAATGCGCCATCGCTAGCGGGCACCCCTACCCGAGGAACCGGTCGCGGAGCTTCGCGAACAGGCCCTGCTGGAAGTGGCTGAGTGCCGGAGCTGCCACCTTGTGCCTGGCCGCGAAGGCCTCGATGAGTTCGCGTTCCTTGTGGTCGAGCTTGGTGGGGGTGAGCACCTGCACGCCGACCCGCAGGTCGCCGCGGCCGTTGCCACGCAGGCGGGTGATGCCGCGGTCCTTGACCGTGAGGATCTCGCCGGCCTGGACGCCCGGGCGGAGTTCGACCTCGATGTCACCGTCGAGGGCCTTGACCGTTGCGGTCGCACCCAGGATGGCGTCGGTCATCGGCACCTCGAGGGTGCAGAGCAGGTCGTCGCCGTCGCGGCTGAAGACGTCGTGGTGCCGCACCTTCATCTCGAGATAGAGGTCGCCGTTGGGGCCTCCGGCCGGTCCGGCCTCTCCGCTGCCGGGCATCTGCAGGCGCAGACCCGTGTCGACGCCGGCGGGGATGTCCACCGGAACGGTGCGGCGGGCGCGCACGCGGCCCTGGCCCTGGCAGGTGACGCAGGGTGTGGCGATGATGGTGCCGTAGCCACGGCAGGAGCCGCAGGGGCTGGAGGTCATCACGTTGCCGAGCAGGGAGCGCACAGCGCGCTGGATGCTTCCGGTGCCGTGGCAGATGTCGCAGGTGACCGGGGACGTGCCGGGCTGGCAGCAGCTGCCGTTGCAGGTGGCGCAGACGATCGCGGTGTCCACCTCGATGTCGCGGTGGGTGCCGAAGATGACCTCGTCCAGGTCGAGCTCGACCCGGATGAGGGCGTCCTGCCCACGTTCCCGACGCGACCGGGGGCCGCGGCTGCCGCCGCCTCCCCCGCCGAAGAAGGTCTCGAAGATGTCGCCGAAGTTGCCCGCGTCGAATCCGCCGCCCTGGCCGGAGTTGCCCGAGCCGCCGCGGTCGTAGTTCTGGCGCTGCTTGGGGTCCGAGAGTACGTCGTAGGCGTGGGTGATGGTCTTGAACCGCTCGGATGCTTCGGCGCCCGGGTTCACATCGGGGTGCAACTGGCGGGCGAGGCGCCGGTATGCCTTCTTGATCTCGTCGGTGGTGGCATCGCGCGCGACGCCGAGTGCTTCGTAATGGTCAGCCAAAGCTGGCTCTCCTCGGGTTCTGGGGGTGAAAAGTGTCGGTGGGAAGGTGTGGGGGCGGCTAGTTCTCGCCGAGCAGGCGCGAGAGGTACCGGGCGACGGCGCGCACCGCCGCCATGTTGTTGGAGTAGTCCATCCGGGTCGGACCGAGCACGCCCAGCCGGGCGGCATCGCCGTGGGAGGTGTAGCCGCTCGTGAGCACGGACGTCTCCCCCAGGCCGAACGGCGCGTTCTCCCGGCCGATGCTCACCGAGACGCCGTGCTGGTCGGTGGCCATCTCGCCGAACAGGCGCAACAGCACCACCTGCTCTTCGATGGCCTCGAGAACCGGGTAGATGCTGCCGCTGAAGTCGTCCTCAGTGCGCACCAGGTTCGCAGCACCGGCCATTACCAGGCGGTCCTGCCGGTTGGCGCCCACCTGGTCCCGCAGGGTGCCGGTGATGAGGTCGATCAGGTCCTGCAGCTCGGGCGGGCCCAGACCGGTCGGCCCGGTCAGTGCGGCGGCGGCCTCGCTCATGCTCAGGCCGCCGACCACGGCGTTGAGACGGGTGCGGAGTTCGGCCAGGGCAGTCTCGTCCAGCGCGCGGGTCAACTCCACCACGCGCTGTTCGACTCGGCCGGAGTCCGTGATCAGAACCGACAGCACCCGGGTGTCACTGAGCGGCACGAGTTCGATGTGGCGCACGGTGGCGCGCGACAACGACGGGTATTGCACAAGGGCCACCTGATGGGTCAGCTGCGAGAGCAGCCGCACGCTCCGCGCGAGCACCTCGTCCAGGTCGGCGGACTGGCCGAGGAAGACCTCGATGGCCTGACGCTGGGCGACGGTGAGCGGACGCAGGTCGGCGAGGTGGTCGACGAAGAGGCGGTAACCCTTGTCGGTGGGAATGCGCCCGGACGAGGTGTGCGGAGCAATGATGAGCTCCTCCTCCTCGAGCAAGGCCATATCGTTGCGGATGGTGGCCGCCGAGACGCCGAAGGCGTGCCTGTCGACGATGGACTTGGAGCCGACGGGTTCACGGGAGGCCACGTAGTCCTGCACGATGACGCGGAGCACCTCGAGACTACGATCCGACACCATTCCGATCGCCTCCCTCATGCCCGCTCGCGCCGCCAGCTGGCTGGCACTCTCATTGTTTGACTGCTAATCATATCGCGGGTGGGCCGCATACCCATTGCTCCCCGACGATTTTGCGCAGTAGCGTGGGCTCAAGCACGTCCACGCACCGCTCACCGAAGGACACCGTCATGAGTTAACCCACCGGTCAGGGACCATCGAACAGGCCGTCGTCAGGGCCTCCGCTCTCCCCGGAGCAGGACAGACAGTGGGCGTCACTGGCGCACCTGGGCGGCATCCTCTCGTTCCCGCCTTCCCTGATCATCTGGCTGGTCTTCAAGGACCGGGGCCCGTTCACCAATGAACAGGGCAAGGAGGCCCTGAACTTCCAGATCACCCTGCTCATCGGCTACGTGGCCCTCAATGTGCTTTCCACGGTTCTCAGCCTGGTCACGTTCGGCCTCCTGTCCGGGCTCTTCTCGCTCGGCTGGGTGTTGTGGCTGGTCGGATCGATCTTCTCGGTGCTCGGTTACCTGAGCGCCCGCGACGGCCGTCCGTACCGCTACCCCTTCTCTATCCGTCTGATCAGCTAGTTTGCAGGCTCCCGGTTGGGGTGAGCGGCGCTATTCTGGTGTGAGCGGCGCCCGACGCCGCCCCGCACCGCCGGGAGTCACGAAGGAGATCCCATGTCAGAGGCCACGCCTCCCCCCGCAGCCCCGTACCAGGCACAGAGTCAGCTGAGCCCGGCCGACGAGAAGCTCTGGGCGACCCTGATCCACATCGGCGGAATCCTGTTCAGCTTCCTGCCGGCGCTGATCGGCTACATCGTGCTCAAGGACCGCGGCCCGTTCATCCGGGCGCACACCGCAACGGCGCTGAACTTCCAGATCACCCTGGCCATCGCCGGGTTCGTCGGAGGCATCCTCACCGTCATCGGCATCGGCTTCCTGATCCTGGCCGCGGTGTGGATCCTCAACATCGTCTTCAGCATCATGGCCGCCATCGCAGCCAACAAGGGCGAGTGGTACACCTACCCGCTCACCATCAAGTTCCTCAACTAACCCCTTTCCCCCTCGCGAACTGTGAGGTAAGCACCCAAAACGCGCGCGTTCTGGGGCTTAACTCACGGTTCGCGGGTGGGGAGGGCTGGGGTTCAGTCGGTGAGGAGACGGCGCACCACGGCGTCGGCCAGGAGCCGCCCGCGCAGGGTCAGTTCGACGGTGCCGCCGATCGCTGCCCGCGCATCGATGAGTTCGTCATTGATCAGGCCGGCCACCTCTCGGCGCCCCGCCGTCGTCAACGTCGCCACGGGGATGCCCTCGCGGATGCGGGTGAGCAACAGCACCCGCTCCAGCTCGCGGGTGTCATCGTCGAGAGTCTCTCGCCCGGCCGCCGGGGAGTGCCCGGCGAGGATCCGGTCGGCGTATGCCGCCGGGTGCTTGACGTTCCACCAGCGCACCCCGCCGATGTGGCTGTGCGCTCCGGGACCCACACCCCACCAGTCGGCGCTCCTCCAGTAGGAGAGGTTGTGCCGGGAGCGGTGCTGCGTGCCCCGTGACCAGTTGCTGACCTCGTACCAGCCGTAGCCGGCCTCGGCCAGGAGCCGGTCGGCCAACTCGTAGAAGTCGGCCTGCAGGTCCTCGTCGGGCTGCACGAGCTCGCCGCGGCGGATCTGCCTGGCCAGCTTGGTGCCGTCTTCGACGATGAGCGAGTAGGCGCTGATGTGGTCGGGGTTCTGTCCGATCGCGTGCTCGAGGCTGGCCCGCCAGTTCTCGATGGTCTCCCCCGGGGTGCCGTAGATGAGGTCGAGGCTCACGTCCAGGCCGGCCTCCCTGGCCCACTGCACGACGAGCGGAACCCGCTCGGGGTCGTGCGTGCGCTCGAGGGTGGCGAGCACGCTCGGCACGGCCGACTGCATGCCGAAGGACACCCGGGTGAACCCGGCGGCCTTGAGCTGGAGCAGGTAGGCGAGGTCGACAGAGTCCGGGTTCGCCTCGGTGGTGATCTCGGCGCCGGGCACGATGCCGAAGGTGTCCCGCACGGCGTGCAACATCCGCACCAGGTGGTCGGCGGGCAACAGGGTGGGTGTGCCGCCGCCGAAGAAGACCGTGGCAGCTGGCCGGGGAGCGATGTGCGACGCGGCCAGGATGCGGGCGGCGGACTCGACCTCGAGCACGGCCTGGCTGGCATAGTCGCTCTGCTTCACCCCGCGCAGTTCGGTGGCGGTATAGGTGTTGAAGTCGCAATACCCGCAGCGCACCTTGCAGAACGGCACGTGCAGGTAGACCCCGAAGTCGCGTTCGTCCGCGCCGACACCGGCCGAGGCCGGCAACAGTCCGTCGAGTGGTGCGGGGTCGCCGACCGGATGCGGTCCAGCCATCCGGTCAGGCCATCCCGACGGGGTGCAGGGCGCGGAGGTAGCGGCGTGTGTAGCGTTCCTGTTGGAAGCGCAGGACCGGCCAGGCCAGGCGGTAGTACCAGGTGCTCGGCCGGGAGAACGAGCGGATCGTGAGCCAGACGGAATCGTCAGGGCGGCGGTCGACGATGAACGCTTCCTCGCCGTTCTGCGGGTGGCCGCGCATGGTGCCGTAGGCGAAACCGATCTTGTCGGCCTCATCGATGACGTAGACCACGCGCACCGGTGCGGCGACCGTGAATGGGCCGTTCGGGATCTTGAGTACTCCGGTCATGCCGTTGCTGATGAAGGGGGTGCCGTCCTCGGCGAAGGTCGCCTCGTTCACCGGGTGTTCCTGGTTGGGAGCCGGGGTTCCGTCGTCGGTGAAGACGATGCCGGTGTACTGCACGCCGGTGCCGGCGTCCAGGTCGGTGACCTCGATGCCGCTGCCGCGCTGGATGCCCCAGGTCATCAGCGACGTGGTCGCCGCACGGAAGCGTTCCTCGCCGCTGCCCAGGCGCACAGTGCGCTCGAGCGGCCGGTGCCCCTTGGGTGGGTAGCGCATCAGGTCGGACGCGAGGGTGCCGCCGATGGCGGCATACGTCACAGCGGCGTCGGTGAAGGTCGAACGTCGCATGACGGTTACTTCTTTCCTTCTTGGGCGGTTCGTCGCCGGAGAGCGCAGCGATGAACGCCTCCTGCGGCACCTCGACCCGGCCGACCATCTTCATGCGCTTCTTGCCTTCCTTCTGCTTTTCGAGCAGCTTGCGCTTGCGGGAGATGTCACCGCCGTAGCACTTGGCCAGCACGTCCTTGCGGATAGCACTGATCGATTCGCGAGCGATGATGCGGGCGCCGATGGCGGCCTGGATGGGCACGTCGAACTGCTGGCGCGGAATGAGCTTGCGGAGGCGCCCGGTCATGAGGACGCCGTAGTCGTAGGCCTTGTCGCGGTGCACGATGGCGCTGAACGCGTCGACCTGTTCGCCCTGGAGCAGGATGTCGACCTTGACCAGGTCGGCCTCCTGCGAGCCGATGGGCTCGTAGTCCAACGACGCGTAGCCGGCGGTCTTGCTCTTGAGCTGGTCGAAGAAGTCGAACACGATCTCGCCCAGCGGCATCGTGTAACGGATCTCAACCCGGTCCTCACCGAGGTACTCCATGCCGAGCAGGGTACCGCGGCGGCCCTGGCAGAGCTCCATGATCACGCCGACGTAATCCTTGGGTGCGAGGATCGCGGCCTTGACGATGGGCTCTTCGACGACGGCGATCTTGCCGTTCGGGAACTCGCTGGGGTTGGTGACCGTGACGGTCTTCTTGTCGTCGGTGGTGACCTCGTAGATCACGCTGGGCGCGGTGGTGATCAGGTCGAGGTTGAACTCCCGGTCGATGCGCTCGGTGATGATCTCGAGGTGCAGCAGGCCCAGGAAGCCACAACGGAAGCCGAAGCCGAGCGCGACGGAGGTCTCAGGTTCGTAGACCAGCGACGCATCCGAGAGCTTGAGCTTGTCGAGAGCTTCGCGGAGGGCCGGGTAGTCGCTGCCGTCGATCGGGTACAGGCCGGAGAACACCATGGGCTTGGGCTCGGTGTAGCCGGGCAGCGCCTCGGTGGCCGGCTTGGCCGCTGTCGTGACCGTGTCGCCGACCTTGGACTGGCGCACGTCCTTCACGCCCGTGATCAGGTAGCCCACCTCGCCGACGCCCAGGCCCTTGCTCGGCGTGGGTTCGGGGCTGGTGACGCCGATCTCGAGGATGTCGTGGGTGGCGCGCGTCGACATCATCTGGATCTTCTCGCGGGGGCTCAGGTGCCCGTCGATCATGCGCACATAGGTGACGACGCCGCGGTAGCTGTCGTAGACCGAGTCGAAGATCATCGCGCGGGCCGGTGCGTTCGCATCGCCGACCGGGGCCGGGATCAGCGAGGTGGCCCGGTCGAGCAGCTCGGACACGCCCACGCCGGTTTTGCCGGAGACCCGCAGCACGTCGTCGGGGCTGCCGCCGATGAGGCTGGCGAGCTCCTTGGCGTATTTGTCGGGGTCGGCGGCCGGCAGGTCGATCTTGTTCAGCACCGGGATGATGGTGAGGTCGTTCTCCAGCGCCAGGTACAGGTTCGCCAGGGTCTGGGCTTCGATGCCCTGTGCGGCGTCGACGAGCAGGATGGCGCCCTCGCAGGCGGCCAGGCTGCGGGAGACCTCGTAGGTGAAGTCGACGTGGCCAGGGGTGTCGATCATGTTCAGCGCGTAGGTCGCACCGTCCATCTCCCACGGCATACGCACGGCCTGGCTCTTGATGGTGATGCCGCGTTCGCGTTCGATGTCCATGCGGTCCAGATATTGGGCGCGCATGGAACGGTCGTCGACGACGCCGGTGATCTGCAGCATCCGGTCGGCCAGCGTGGACTTGCCGTGGTCGATGTGCGCGATGATGCAGAAGTTACGGATGAACGCGGGGGCGGTTGCGGCCGGTTCCAGCGCCTTGAGAGCTCTCGGTGACATGATGGCCCAATTCTCCCATGCCCCGCAGCATCGGGGTGACCTGCCACGGCCAGGCTCGCTCATCCATTCGACGGATGCCGGGCGCGCACGCCCTGATTATGCTGGCATCACCATGTCCAGCATCGCCGTGCGCGCCACCCCGACCCCTCGGGACCCCACCCCGCCCACCAGCATCGGCGACGGCCTGCCGCATTCCGCCCTGACCCCGGTCTTCTCGGGGCTGCGGATCGGCCTGCACGTGCTGATCGTGGTGCTGACGGGGCTGGTGATCGTTCTCACCCTGTGGGACGCGGCCCCGGATGCGGCTCTCATCGTGGCGTTGGCCCTCGTGTTCCTCGCCAGCTACGCCGGCGGTGGCCGCCTGGCCCGGACCCGGCCGCGCGGCTGGGTCGTGCCGGTCTGGATGGCGTTGCTGCTGGTCGAGTGGCTCGCGCTGACCCTGTTGACCGAGGATGCCGCCTTCATCGTCTTCCCCCTGTTCTTCCTCCAGTTGCACGTGCTGCCCCTCAGGGCGGGCATTCCGCTGGTGCTGCTGAGCGTGTTCCTGACGATCTGGTCGATGAGCCTGCACGTGGGCCTGAGCCTGGGCGCGACCCTGGGGCCGATCGTGGCCGCGGGAGTGGCCGTCGCGGTCGGGCTGGGCTACCGGGCGCTGCTGCGGGAGGCCGGCGAACGACAGACTCTCATCGACGACCTGCTGGCCACCCGGGCCGAACTCGCCGCCACCGCCAGGGATGCCGGCACCCTCGCCGAACGGCAGCGCCTGGCCCGGGAGATCCACGACACTGTCGCGCAGGGACTCTCGAGCATCCAACTGTTGTTGCACGCTGCCGAGCGCACCGTCACCGACCCGGCCGCCCTCGACCACCTGCGACTGGCCAGGGACACGGCGGCGGCGAATCTGCAGGAGACCCGCCGGTTCATCCGCGAACTCACCCCTCCGGCCCTGGACGCCCAGACTCTGCCCGGCGCCCTGGCCAGGCTCGCGGCTGCGATTCAGCGCCCGACGCCCACCGGCGGACGCGCCACCCGGGTGAGCCTGCACGTCACCGGGGACGCCGTCGCCCTGCCGATGTCGTTGGAAACCACCCTGCTGCGCATCGCTCAGGGGTCGCTGGCCAACGTCGCCCAGCACGCCGATGCCGGTCGGGCCGAGATCACGCTGAGCTACATGACCGACGAGGTGACCCTGGACATCGTCGATGACGGCCGGGGCTTCACTCTCACCGATGCGGCCGCCCAGAGCCCTGACTCGTTCGGGCTGGTCGCCATCAGGCAACGGGTGGAGCAACTCGGCGGCAGCTTCGTGCTCGAGTCCGCGCCCGGTCAGGGCACTGCCGTGGCCGTAACCTTCCCGACCGGGCAGGTGGCGGCATGATCCGGGTGCTGCTCGCGGACGACCACCCCGTGGTGCGGGCTGGCCTGCGGGCCCTGCTCGGCGCGGAGCCCGACCTGGTCGTGGACCTCGAGGCCGGCACGGCCGAGGAGGCGGTGACACTGGCGGCCTCCGGACGGGTCGATGTCGTGCTCATGGACCTGCAGTTCGGCGGGGCAGCGCCCGGCGCCCCAACGCAGACGGGAACCATGCAGGGGGCCGAGGCCACCCGGCGGGTGCGCGCGGTTCCCGGCGCCCCGCACGTGTTGATACTGACGAATTACGACACGGATGCCGACATCCTCGGTGCCATCGAGGCCGGCGCCAGCGGCTACCTGCTCAAGGACGCCCCGCCGGCCGAGCTCATCGCGGCCGTGCGCGCGGCTGCGGCCGGCCAGAGCGCCCTCGCGCCGGCCATCGTGACCCGCCTGGCCGACCGCTCCAGGGTTCCGGAGAGCCGGCTCTCCCCGCGCGAGGTCGAGGTGCTCGGGCTCGTCGCCGCCGGCCGGTCCAACCGGCAGATCGGGCAGGACCTGTTCCTCAGCGAGGCCACCGTGAAGTCCCACCTGGTGCACATCTTCGGCAAGCTCGGGGTGGGTTCGCGTACCTCAGCGGTGGCCAGCGCCCGGGCGTCCGGAACCATCAGGGGAGCCTGACGTGCCGGTCCCGGTCGTGTTGGTGCACGGCATCCGCACGTCGGCCAGCATGTGGCGGCACCAGTGCGAGATGCTGGCCGCGGCCGGCCACCCGGTGCTCGCCATCGACCTGCCCGGGCACGGGTCGAGGCTGGGCGAGGAGTTCACCGTGGCCGGGGCCCTTGCTGCCATCGATGCCGGCGTCGACGCTCTCGGCGGCCAGGTCGTGCTCGTGGGCCTCTCGCTCGGCGGGTATTACGCCACCGCCTATGCCGCCCGGCACCCGGACCGGGTGCTCGCCCTCGTGGCCGTGGGGTCGGCGTTCGAACCCGGTGGGCCCGGCCTGGCCGGCTACAGGCTGCTCGCCCGGCTGATCCACCGGCTGCCCGACCGCGGACTCCGGTTGCACACGTTCCTGGTACGACGGATGCTCCCGCCAGCCGGCGCCGCCGATGCCCTCGCCGGCGGCGTGGCCCTGGAGGTCATGGACGCGGGGTTGCGGGAGACGGGGACGCTGACGCCGCTGACCGATCTGAGGGCCTATCCGGGCCGGGTCTGGCTGGTCAACGGGGCATGGGACCATTTCAGGCTGCACCAGAAACGCTTCCTGCACGCGAGTCGGCACGGCACCCTCGTGACGGTTCCCGGTGCCGGCCACCTGGTGAGCCTGCACCGCCCGCTCCGGTTCGATAGAGTGCTCGGACGGATCCTGGCCGAGGTGGACGCACACCCAGGACGAGATCAGCCGGATTCGGTGCATGGTCGGCCCGGATAGCTGGTATCGTTGCCTGTTGGCTTGCGTGTTGGGTCCCACCCCACACGATTTTCGCCGCACGGTGCCCTCTATCACCGGGCGGCCCATCCGAACAAGAATCTAACGAAAGCGTAAAAAACGTGGCAAACATCAAGTCGCAGATCAAGCGGATCCTCACGAACAAGAAGTCGCAGGAGCGCAACAAGGCGGTCAAGAGCGAGTTCAAGACGGCCATCCGGGCTACCCGCCTCGCCGTCGCCGCCGGCGACAAGGACAAGGCTGTCGCCAGCCTCGCCGTTGCTTCCAAGAAGCTCGACAAGGCCGTCAGCAAGGGCGTCATCCACCAGAACCAGGCAGCGAACAAGAAGTCCGCTATCGCCAAGTCGGTCAACGCGCTCTAGCTCGGCCTTCGGCGTTCTCTGACGAGGCGCCACACAGAGCAACCCCCGCCCCTGGCGGGGGTTTTCTGCGTGTGCGGCCGCACCCGTCCGCCCCTTTCCGGCGCGGCCCGCCGACGCTATGGTGTCGACGTGACGAGCGAACAGGCCACCGGGGCCACGAGTTCTCCCGGACAGACCAGCGGGGGTCAGCCGAGCGCGGCCCAGCCCACTTCCGGTGAGCCCGGCACCGGTGAACCCCGTGCCAGTGTGCCCAATACCGGTGGGCCCGGTTTCGGCGAGCCCGGTGCCGGCGGCCCGGCATCGGCCTCGACACCGGCTACCCCCGGGTCCTCGCCCTGGCGTCACCAAGCCGGACTGCTCGGCGCCGCGTTCGCCGTTGCCGCTGCGGTGATCGCGGCCGGGCTCCGATTCGCACCACAAGTCTCCGCGTACGCCGGGCTGAGCCCCTGGGTCTTCGCCGGCCTCCTGGGCTTCGTGCTCGTGCTGGCCGGGGCCTGCGTGCTCTTCGCGGCATCACTTCCGAACGCGCCCTCCTCCGGGCACGCCCACGACGAGAACCGGATGCCGGCCGGCCGCGGCCTCACCATCCTCGGCGCTGTGCTCGGGCTGGTCGGGCTGGCCCTGGCCGCCCTGGCGGTTCTTCTCGCCGTGGTGCTGCCCGCGCCCACCCAGCGGATCATGGTGCAGTTCACCGATCTGTACGGCCGCGTGCAACTCGAGTACTGTCCGACCCTGCCCGGATCGTTCGAGGCGACGGCGTCGCAGGCTGATCTGGTCGGCTCGTCCACGATTCTTCCGGTCAAGGTCAGCGGCGCGACCTGCGGCGACCCGGAGTACACGGACGGCGTCTGGATCTACCTGAACCGTGACTCGGTCACGGTGTCCGACCGTCCCTAGTCACCGCGTTTGGCGATGACCGTCACGAGGCGTTCGAGCGCGAAGACCGGGTCACGGCCGGCGCCCTTGACCGCGGCATCCGTCTCGGCGAGCATCACGATGCACCGGGCCAGGCCCTCGTCCGACCAGCCGCGGAGGTCGCGCTGGGCGCGCTCCACCTGCCACGGTGCCAGGCTCAGGCTGGCCGCCAGCTGAGCGGAGCCCCCGCGGGCGCCGAAGACCTTGGCCATGGTGCGGATCTTGCTCGCGAACGCGGCAACGATCGGAACCGGGTCCGCCCCGGACGACAGCGCGTGCCTGAGGGTCACGAGCGCCTCACCCAACCGGCCGGCGATCGCGGAATCAGCCACCTTGAACGCGTTGGTCTCGACCCGGCCGCCGTAGTAGCGGTCCACCGTGGTCTCGGTCACCTCGGCGCCGGTATCCGCGATGAGCTGCTGGCAAGCGGCCGACAGTTCGGCGAGGTCGTCGGAGAAGGCGGCCACGAGGGAACGCAGGGCGCTCGGTGTGACGCGCTTCCCGGCGGCCCGGAACTCCGCTGTCGCGAAGTCGTGCTTGTCGGAGTCCTTCTTCAGTTCGGCGCAGACCACCTCGACGGCGCCGCCCACTCCGCTGCGAATGGTGTCGAGCAGCTTCTTGCCGCGGACTCCCCCGCCGTGGCGCAGCACGACATAGGTGTCATCGGCCGGGTTCTGCAGGTAGTCGATGGCTTCGGTGAGGAAGGTGTCGCTGCACTTCTCCACCGAGCTGACCCGGATCATCCGCGGTTCACCGAAGAGCGACGGGCTGGCCAAGGTGAGCAGCTCGCCGGGGGCGTAGCTGTCGGCCTGGATGTCGCTGACCTCCAGGCTGGGATCCTCCAGCTTGAGGAAGTCCCGCAACGAGCGGATGGCGCGGTCGGCCAGGAACGTCTCGGTGCCGGACACCAGCACCACGGGCGCCGGTCGCACCTGATGCCAGGCAAGCTGGGGAATCTTCGCAGCACTCGCCTTCGCGGCCGGCTTGCCGGTTCGTGCCTGTGCGGTTGTTCGTGCGGCCACGCGGCTCCCTTCGCTACCGCTCCAGCCTAACCGGAGCCCCCGACGCTCCCGACCCTGGTGGTGCCCGCCCGGGTGCCACCGACCCGCTCGGTCCAGACCTTCAGCGCCGCACCGTGCGCCTCTCGCGGCGCCGACTCCTCCACGCTGGTCTGGCCGACGACGGGCGCCCGTGCGGTGGGGGCGAGAACGGCCAACCCGTCCTGGTCGGTGCGCACCACCGCCGTGCCGGTCGAGGCGAGCACGTCCAGCAGCGACCGGGTCGGATGCCCGTAGCCGTTGTCGGCGCCCACCGAGACCAACCCGACCGACGCCCGCAGCTGAGCGTACAGCGCGGCGCTCTGGTCGCGGGAACCGTGGTGGGCCACCTTCACCACGTCGACCTGCCCGATCGGCCCGCGGCGAGGAGGGCGTCCTGGGCCTCCTCGTTGAGGTCGCCGAGGAACACCGACCGGATGCCGGCTCCGTCGAAGAGGATCGTGACGCTTCCCGGGTTGCCTGTCTGCATGAGCGGGGAGCCCCGGATCGGCCAGAGAATGTGCCAGGCGAGGCCGCCGAGGGTGCCGCTGTCTCCTCGCGCCGCCTCCCGCACTTCTGCCCCGCCCTCGGCCAGCCGGGAGTGCAGCGAGGCGTCGTCGGCGTTCTCCGGCACCCCCACCAGGGCGGTTCCCACCCGGCCGATCACCGCATCCAGCCCGCCGACATGGTCCAGGTCGTAGTGTGTGAGCACGAGCAGGTCAACGGTGTCGACCCCCAGGGTGTCCAGGCAGTGTGTCAGCAGCGCCGGGTCCGGACCGACATCGACCAACGCCACCCGTTCGCCGTCGCGCACCACAACCGCGTCGCCCTGGCCGATGTCTTCCGTGTCAAGTCCGTTCGTGTTGCGGGAAGCCCTATAACGAGTTTCGCTGGCCTCGTTTTGGCTAGTCCGAATGACACCTCCGGACCCGGCTGATGTCGCTTGAACCGCCGCCAACCCTCGATCGGCAGGAAGCGCTCGCGAGACTCGACCGGTTCAAGGAAAGGGTCGGCGCTTGGGATGGGATCCTGCGGGAGTCTCAACGGTTGAACGCCACCCCCGGGACGACCTTGCTGCTGTTCGGCGCGCGCTGGCTGTATGGGACCATGACCTAGGTGACACTTCAGGGGCCTTGCCCGAGAGGTCCTCACTCGTCTGGGTGTCAGCCCCCTTTAGTCGCCAATTGAACGAACTAGTCCGTGGAACGAGCAAGCAATCGCATAGGACGAGGGAGAAACCCGCAATGCCCAATTACGCAAGCAACTTAGCTCGGTACTGCTCCTTCCGTCCGCGCAGCATCTCAAGAACATAGCTGCGCCTGTTCTGCATTGTGGCCTCTGCGCGGTATGGGACCGGACCGGGTGGCGCCGACTCCAGTTCTTTTGCAAGTCGTTCAGTCGCGAGATCGAGATCGACAAGTTCGCCCACGAGCTTTGCGTCAAAACCGCTGATGACTCCGACAGCGCCGGGAACTCCGTGAGGAACGGCTGAACTTACGAGCTTGGCCAGTACATCCAGGACCGACCATCGATTCGACGTAATGCTGGTCTCAATGTAAGAGCGGACTGCATCCCGATCGGCCGTTCCCCACCTCCAGATTGTTATCCAAATATCAGAAGGCATATTGGCGAGGCTCCCAGCGAATCCGTCGAGAGCATTCCGCGAGATTTGGGCGAGGAGTGGCATCAGCTCTGATCCGCGAAGGTGCCACCGTTCGACGTCGTCCGACGTGCCTACCTCAACATTGGCCATCAGTGCAATCGCCTCGACGGTCAGCGACGTGCCTGGAACTGTCCCGGCGACCTGCTGCACGACGGATTTTGCCTGCAATGATGACGTTTCGACCAGCATGCGGGCAAAAAACTGCTCGACCTGATCTCGGGAGGAGAAGAAGCCATGAGAGTCCTCGGGTAGTTGCGAGTACAGGCTCCCTAGCCAAAGTGCAATTCGTTCTGCAGGCTCCTCCCCAGGGGGACGCTCTTGATCGACTTTTCGAATCGTGCGTCCGGTCTGGGCAAGCAACTGGGAATCTAGTCGATCTGTTTCTGTGGACTGGACAGACGAGATGATGTCTCGCACAGCTTTGGACACGACGAAGTCGGCGATGTCGTCGCTCGGGATGCCGAAAAGGAAGTAGCGGTCGAAGTACTCAGCGTTGGCCACGCGGCGTCCTGCTGGAATGTGGAGCTCACGAAGGGTCCTTCCATCACGCGCGAGCTTCACAGCAGGGAAAAGCTCGGCGAGCACTTCGAGCAGACTCTCCCGATTCACTTGGCTGATCTGAGCCCCGCCCAATAGATTCGTTAGCTGCTCGGTACGCAGCTTCAAACTTGACTTGTCGTTTGCAGGAGCAGTCCCACTCCCGACTAGGAACTCTCGATCTCGTTGTAACCGTCCGTACACTGATGGCTCCAATGTTCGAATCCAAGTCAGCAGTGCAAAATCCACCCAGTCCACTTCATCAGCCACAGACGGAAGAAAAGCTTCAATTTGGCCGAGGTATCGTCTGATTGCTCTCGGTGTATCGAGTCGCCTCCCGAGCGCGGAGATGAAGATCGGGCGGACTCGATTCTCGTCTTGCCGGGTGGAGACAATCCCGTTGCGTTCCAACAGGGAGTTCATTCCGGCGCTAAAGATATTCTCGGACTGCTCCATTCTCATTGGGGGGATATCAAATCGGATTTGGACAATCTTCTCGAGGTAATCCATGGCGCGACCGTCGTTCTTCGAACCAACGAGTTCGGTGCTTTCAATCAGGTCCGCCAGGGTGCGTTCGTCGTAACACAGCAGGTAGTAGACGTTCGGAAGGCGTCCGATAAACCGCACAAGTTTGAAGACTTCGAGCAACTCGTTTGACGTCAAACGATCCAGGTCATCGAGAATCATCAGAATGGGCCGGTCTAGCTTCAAGAGCGCCTTCGCAGCCTCCTCCCTAATCTTGGACGGGGTGCTTTTCAACGCGTCGAATGCCCCATCGGCCACGTCCTTAATTCCGGGGGCGAACAGGGAGGCGAGCCCAGCCAACGGCGTCACGACCGTCCTAAGTCCGTCTAGGCGCGCTTGAGCATCGTCCCATTTCTCGTCTTTGGGTAACGCGTCGCGAAGCTCAGAAAAAAACCCCCGGTGAAGCGAAGCGGCGTCGGAGTGCATCCAGGGATTGAAAGTCGAGACAACCCATGCGGGTGGCCAAACGCCTTTGCCGTGTGACCGCCCCTCAAGCTCGGACGATAGCAAATTGAGGATAGTTGTCTTTCCCGACCCCCATGGCCCAATTAGTCCGAATACTGACGAGCCGCCGGGCGTACGGGCCCGATCCATGACATTGGTGACTGCGGAAACGAAGATTCGCCGATCAAGAAAATCGCCAACAATAGGCGGAGTCGCGATTCCGGGATCGTCTGAGAGCCACGACTCCGGATTGGTGCCTGGATTAGATGCAGTGCCGGCTGGGTCAGTCATTTCATCAGTCTTTCGTACTCGATCGCATCCGGCCGCCAATGATGCTGTTGAACCAGGCGCATTCCACGTCTGAATTGGTCCCATCAGGGATGAGGAACGTGCATCAGCCGATTCGGAGCGCAAAGAGTTCGTGGATTCGTCGGGTAGGACCCGGGGCAGATTGAATCAAGCCGCGACTTGACGTTCCGCGGCTAGGCCGCCTGCTGAGCCAGGAGCTTTGGCGCGGATCCCCAAAAGGGGCCCAGTCCACCCAAAATCAACGCTAATCAACAATTCCAAAGGTTTGGCGAGTAGCGCTTGGTGGTAGCGGTAGTCCGGCGAGTTGGTATGTGCTGTCTCAGCTCTGTGTTTACGACCTGTCTCACGACGTTGTTGTCACCATGTCTCAGCACCTTGTTTACGGGATGTCTCACGACCCTGATTACAGGTTCGGCGTTCAAGGAAGCACGCCCTGATCGCGGTTTTGATAATTGGGGGTGCCTAGATCCCTTTCTCCCTCCGTCCGCCGCCAGATCATTGAATACGACCCGCTTGCCGCCGACGGGCCCAGCGTTACCGAGTTCTGCCAACGACTGAACATCAGCCGGCCGTCGTTTTACAACATCCGGCGACGATTCCTCCGCGAGGGCAACACGGCGCTGAATCCGCGCTCGTCAGCGCCACTGAACCCGGTACGGACCTTTACCAGAAGACTACCGAGATCGTTCTGAGGATCCGCGCCCGGCTGAAGAAGGAAGGTTGGGACAACGGGCCCAAATCAATCTGGTTCACCGGGATCGATACCGGCGAATTCGTTTCTCCCATCCCGTCGGTGGCGACGATCGCCCGCATCCTCGCTTCATCCGGCGTCACGATCGCGAACCCGCGGAAACGTCCACGGGCGGCCTGGCTTCGGTTCTCCCGTGCCGCGGCGATGGAGATGTGGCAGCTGGACGCGTTCGAGTACCGTCTCGCCGACGCGCGGGACCCGAATGTGCTGGGCACCAAGGTCACCGTCTACCAGCTGCTGGATGACTCCACCCGCTTCGACGTCGGCACGATGTGCTTCGCCACTCCGGAGAACGGCACCGACGCCATCACCACGCTCCGTTCCGCCTTCACCGACCACGGGGTACCGAAAGAGCTGCTCAGCGACAACGGGACCGCGTTCAACCAGGCCCGACGCGGCAACATCTCCGCCACCGAACGGTTCCTCGCCGACCGGGGCTGTCTGGGCATCACCGGGCGCGGCAGCCACCCCCAGACCCAGGGGAAGAACGAACGCAGCCACCAAACGATCTTGCGGTTCCTCGATGCCAACGCCCCCGATACCCTGGAGCAGCTCACCGCCCTGATCATTGATTACCGCGCCTATTACAACTACCGCCGACGGCACCAGGCGCTGCCCGGATCGATGACACCCGGGCAGGCCTGGGGCGCCGCGGAACACCGCCCCGCCGATGGCACCCCGATCAGCCACGACGTGCTTCAGGCGCGAGCGGACTCGTACCGGGACAAATCCCTCGCCGATCAGTCGGGCGGAGCTGTCGATCTGAGGCAGACCACGATTCCCGCCGAGCCTGGCGCGCAGCGGGTGCCGCATGGCGGCCGGCTGCGCGATTCCTCGGACCACGTCGTCATCACGCGAGCCAACCCGCAGTTCTACTTCCACGGCCTCCGAATCAAGGTCCCGACGACGCTGGTTGGGACCTACCAGGTCGTGACCACCGAGACCGAATTCGCCATGTTCGACGCGCTCAGTGGAGTCGAGAGCATCTACTTTCCACTGCCCATGCGCACCGACGCCGCCCAAGAACCCTTCCCGCTCTGGCAAATCGCGGGAGCGAAAATCCGCGACCCGAAACCGGCCTGGCTTCACAAACATCAAACCTACGAGAAGGAGCATTTTCCGCCAGATCGTGACTACACGTCCATGCCGACTTCGTCGGCTAACCAGTTCCGCCGGCTGTAATCAACGTCGTGCGATTGGTTGTAAACAACGTGGCGACACCGGTTGTAAACAACGTCGTGAGAGCGGTTGTAAACAAGGAGGTGAGAACGTGTGTAAACAACGTGATGCGATTACACATCCGGCGAGTTGGTAGCAAGTTTCCGCGAACACGGTAGCGCTGGCTGGCGGGGCACTGCTCTGCTGTGGAACGACGACGCATTCGGCGTCGTCGTTTCATTGTTAAGGGCGGGTTCATGGCGGACTATCGAAAAATCTTGGGGCTGTTGCTGGAGGGGCGGAGCTACCGCGAAGTCGTCGAGATCGCGGGGTGCTCACATCGCGACGTGGCCCGGGTCCGGCAGGAGGTCCAGGACCGGGGTGTGACCTCGATGGTCGCGATCACTGACGCTGATCTCGCGAAGTGGTTCCCGGACGGGCGCCGGAAAGTGTCGGAGGAGTACGTCCAGCCCGACCTGCGCCGGGTGGTGGCGTCGATGAAAGCGAACCGGCACTTCACGTTGCTGTTGGCCTGGCGCCGATACGTCGACGCCAAGGACGCGGGGAAGAAGTATGGGTATTCGCAGTTCTGCGCCCTGTTCACCGACTACCTCCGCAGCCACGATCTGGTGGCGGTGCTCCGGCACGAACCCGGCCGGGCAATGCTGGTCGACTGGGCCGGCGACACAGTGGACGTCGTGGAGACGATCACCGGCGAGGTGATCCGGGCGGTGCTGTTCGTTGCGGTGTTGCCGTTCTCGGGGATGATGTTCTGCCGCGCCTATGCGGATATGAAGTCCCCGGCCTGGCTCGACGCTCACGTTCAAGCGTTCGCGTTTTATGGCGGTGTTCCGCAGATCGTCGTGCCGGACAACCCGACGACCTCCACTCACCAAACCCACAAGGGCGACGCGGAGCGGGTCGTGAACGCCCGATATCAGCAGCTCGCCGACCATTATCAGTGCGCGATCGTTCCGGCGCGAGTGAAGCGGCCCCGGGACAAGGCGGCGGCCGAGAACGCGGTGAACGTCGTGAACAAACGCGTCATCGGTTACCTCGACGACGATGTCTTCACGACGCTGAGCGAGTTGAATACGGCGATCGAGGAGCGGGTGAGGGAGATCAACCATGACATTCGCCGCGCCGACGACACGACCCGGTGGGAACGCTTCGACTCCGAGGAGAAGGGGCTGCTGGGCCCGCTGCCTGATGCCGGGTTCGAAGACGTTGAGTGGAAGGAGCTCAAGGCCGGCCGGAACTACCACGTCACCGCCGACACGCAACGATATTCGGTGCCGTTCGCCCTGGCGGGCAAACTGCTGCGGGTGAGATTGACGTCGTCACGGGTGACGGTCTTCGACGGGCACGAGATGCTCTGCGAACACCCACGGTTGACGGGCCGGAAGGGCCAATACTCGACCCTGCCCGAGCACATTCCACCGCAGCACCGTAACATCGACGGGCTCTGGTCCAGGCGATGGTTCACCGACCGGGCGCGCAGCGTTGGGCCTGCAACCGTCACCGTGATCGAGCAGATCCTCGACGGCCAGGCGATCGAGGCGCAGGGCTACCTGGCCTGCCAGAACATCTTGGACGGGCTGGGCACGAACAACCGGGAACGGCTGGAAGCGGCCTGCCAGGAGCTCGTGAACCGCAGCGCCCACCCGACCTACTCGACACTGAAACGCTTGATGGCAGCGATCGACAGTGATGCGAAGAAGCCTCGGCCAGTGGTCCCTGCGGCCTCGACCCGCAAACGCGTCAGCACCGTGGTCTTCCGCGACACCATGCCCGACGTTTATGTTCGCGACGCCTCCCACTATGCACGCGACGAGGAGGGCAAGTGATGTTCACCAGCGTCGATTACGACAAGTTCCGGGCCCTGCGGGTCACCCACGTTGCGACCCGGCTGGAAGAGCTCATCCAGGACGAGGGCAACGACACCCTCACCCCGGAGCAGCTGTTCCTCACCGCCGTCGACGACGCCCTCGAGTCCCGACGCATCAACAAAGTGGACAAGCTCATCCGCCAGGCCGCGTTCCCGATCCCGGGCGCGACCGTCGCCGAGGTCGACTACCGTGACGGGCGAGGTATCACACCGGTTCGAATGCGACGCTATGCCGACCACGACTGGCGCACCGATGCGACGAATCTGCTCATCATCTCGCCCACCGGAGGCGGGAAAACCTACCTCGCCTGCGCGCTGGCCATCGGCGCCTGCCAGAGCGAACACTCCGTGCTCTACTTCCGGATGGACGACCTGGCCCGACGGCTCGTCATCGCCCGCGGCGACGGCATCGCCCACCAGAAGCTGTTGAACGAGCTCTCCAACATCGACCTGCTCATCATCGATGACTTCCTCACCGTCGGCATCGACAGCGACGCCGCCAGCGACCTGTTCGCCATCCTCGCAAACCGCGAACACCGGCTGCCGACGATGATCGCCTCGCAGACCGGGCCGGCGCACTGGGTGGCGGAGCTCCCCGACCGAGTCGCGGCGGACTCGATCGTGAACCGCCTCGCCAACAACGCCCGGATCATCAACCTCGGACAGATCGACATGCGCAGACACCGCAACGACCAAGCCCGCGCCAACGAGACCTACTGGGAGTAACACCGCGAAGGCCCCGGGCTAACCGCCCGGGGCCGCTACCACCTCTTCAGAACAGCGCTACCGACTCCATGGATGTGTAATCGCATCACGTTGTTTACACACGTTCTCACCTCCTTGTTTACAACCGCTCTCACGACGTTGTTTACAACCGGTGTCGCCACGTTGTTTACAACCAATCGCACGACGTTGATTACAGCCGGCGGAACTGGTTAGCCGACGAAGTCGGCATGGACGTGTAGTCACGATCTGGCGGAAAATGCTCCTTCTCGTAGGTTTGATGTTTGTGAAGCCAGGCCGGTTTCGGGTCGCGGATTTTCGCTCCCGCGATTTGCCAGAGCGGGAAGGGTTCTTGGGCGGCGTCGGTGCGCATGGGCAGTGGAAAGTAGATGCTCTCGACTCCACTGAGCGCGTCGAACATGGCGAATTCGGTCTCGGTGGTCACGACCTGGTAGGTCCCAACCAGCGTCGTCGGGACCTTGATTCGGAGGCCGTGGAAGTAGAACTGCGGGTTGGCTCGCGTGATGACGACGTGGTCCGAGGAATCGCGCAGCCGGCCGCCATGCGGCACCCGCTGCGCGCCAGGCTCGGCGGGAATCGTGGTCTGCCTCAGATCGACAGCTCCGCCCGACTGATCGGCGAGGGATTTGTCCCGGTACGAGTCCGCTCGCGCCTGAAGCACGTCGTGGCTGATCGGGGTGCCATCGGCGGGGCGGTGTTCCGCGGCGCCCCAGGCCTGCCCGGGTGTCATCGATCCGGGCAGCGCCTGGTGCCGTCGGCGGTAGTTGTAATAGGCGCGGTAATCAATGATCAGGGCGGTGAGCTGCTCCAGGGTATCGGGGGCGTTGGCATCGAGGAACCGCAAGATCGTTTGGTGGCTGCGTTCGTTCTTCCCCTGGGTCTGGGGGTGGCTGCCGCGCCCGGTGATGCCCAGACAGCCCCGGTCGGCGAGGAACCGTTCGGTGGCGGAGATGTTGCCGCGTCGGGCCTGGTTGAACGCGGTCCCGTTGTCGCTGAGCAGCTCTTTCGGTACCCCGTGGTCGGTGAAGGCGGAACGGAGCGTGGTGATGGCGTCGGTGCCGTTCTCCGGAGTGGCGAAGCACATCGTGCCGACGTCGAAGCGGGTGGAGTCATCCAGCAGCTGGTAGACGGTGACCTTGGTGCCCAGCACATTCGGGTCCCGCGCGTCGGCGAGACGGTACTCGAACGCGTCCAGCTGCCACATCTCCATCGCCGCGGCACGGGAGAACCGAAGCCAGGCCGCCCGTGGACGTTTCCGCGGGTTCGCGATCGTGACGCCGGATGAAGCGAGGATGCGGGCGATCGTCGCCACCGACGGGATGGGAGAAACGAATTCGCCGGTATCGATCCCGGTGAACCAGATTGATTTGGGCCCGTTGTCCCAACCTTCCTTCTTCAGCCGGGCGCGGATCCTCAGAACGATCTCGGTAGTCTTCTGGTCAAAGGTCCGTACCGGGTTCAGTGGCGCTGACGAGCGCGGATTCAGCGCCGTGTTGCCCTCGCGGAGGAATCGTCGCCGGATGTTGTAAAACGACGGCCGGCTGATGTTCAGTCGTTGGCAGAACTCGGTAACGCTGGGCCCGTCGGCGGCAAGCGGGTCGTATTCAATGATCTGGCGGCGGACGGAGGGAGAAAGGGATCTAGGCACCCCCAATTATCAAAACCGCGATCAGGGCGTGCTTCCTTGAACGCCGAACCTGTAATCAGGGTCGTGAGACATCCCGTAAACAAGGTGCTGAGACATGGTGACAACAACGTCGTGAGACAGGTCGTAAACACAGAGCTGAGACAGCACATACCGACTCCATGGACTGGCGCTACCATCAAGCGCTACTCGCCAGGTTGCCCTGCAGTTGCGCTTGTCCTGTTCATCGGGCAACGCTGGAATGACCACGGTCTGCGACGGCTTGGTTCTGCTGCATGCCGAACAGGACGCTGAGCAGCCGTCCGTTGGATAGCCCGACTTTCTTCTCAAATCAAGAGCCCTGAGTAGGTCGCCTGATGGGCCCGCCTAGGATCATGAGATGACGGACGACGGACTATACAGCCCGAACTGCGAGCGTTGCCTTGTCCCGATGGAGATTGACGGCTCCAATGACCGTCCGTTCTGGCGCTGTCCGGCCTGCGGGCTGGTCCGTGTCAGCTCCGGCTAATACCTCGTCATCGGCCGTGCAGGCAATCATCTGTAAGTCGTAGGCGGCGCGATCATCTTGACCGTTTCCGCAGTCGCGATCATGAAACTGCTGCAGAGATTGACAGTTGTGAAATTCACCTAGCGTTCGAACCGCTTCCTCAAGATGATGCCGCGTCATGTGTGTTGCCACCGCCTGCGTTTCCACTCTTTGCGAGGGCCTCAAGCCAAACCGTCATCGCCTGCACGTCTGCCATCCTCAGTCCCACCATCGGGTGCGGCGGCACCATCAGACTCTTCGTTGGAAGGGTCGCATTCAGTACCCTCCAACCGTGAAGCTCGACTTCGGCGTCATCCGCCCAAATGAACGGTAGAGGATCCGTGGACTGTTCCTCGATGATGTGCCTAGCCTTCCACCATCCGCTCGGGACGTTCGGTGCCACCGATTCCGGATCAAACTGAAGCAATCGTCCGTCGGTGAAACCACGCAGTTCTGGCACCAGGAAGCGGCGTACAGCATCGGCCTCATTCCACGTTGAAAGCCACACCAGCTCAAGATTGAACCGTTCACGTAGCTCATCAATCGCGACTATGAGCGCTGGGGCCCACCGCACCTCATACGTCGCGGTTCTGCCATCGTCATAGACAACGGGCACGGCCGAGTGTGCCGTCTCACCCCATGCAGGATCTGGTCGGCCAAACGGGCAAACGCACCCATCAACGTCTAGATACAACCGCGCCGTTTTGTGAGCGAACAATCCTGGCCTCCCGTCACTTACGCTTCGAGCTTCAACACTCACCGGATAGGGGTGACCCTTCCACCGTTCTTGCCGTCATGCGTCCCGCGCAACTCTTCATTCTCCATACCGAGGATGTTGTTGATCCTCAAGAGCACTGCTCGCTCATCAGCTAGCTGCTCGATCCGGCTCCTGGCCTTATCCAGCGCCTCCTGGCATGTCTTCAAGTCCTGCCGTAGCCGACGTTCGCTCTCGGGTATGAAGCCTTGGCTCTTGACTCGCGCGTAGAACTCATCACGTAAATCCGTATGTCGATGGGTAAGCACATGCCTCTTGACGTCTGCCTCGATGGCGAGTGTCACGACCGTTAGCGAACCATCTGACCGAAGTGGGTGTCCAGACAGAAGCCTGCTCATAGCGTCCCGAATCAAATCTCGTTCTGAGAGATTCACAGCGTGTCCTGCAACGTAATTCGTTCCTGATTGTGACGGTCAACCTCTAGCATCAGGCCCTCGGCGTGAGATCTCAACCGCTCCGCCATGGGTCCTGGAGCGAGTCCTGAAGTTGCCTCCGTGATGAGCTGCGCAGCGTGTGTGCGCAGCTCTTCCGCCTGGATATCGCTTCGGCTAATGTTGGCGCACTGTTTCCTACAATGATCGATCTGAGGTGTGGGCGAAGGTTGCACGCGTCCGCTGTGGCAAAGCGCCACTGTTGGGTCGTATACGCACGACAGGAAGGACGCGGCATTGTCGTAGACGGTCAGGTGGGGATTCGCCAGAAGCGCCTTGGCCTGCCTGTTGGTTGCTATGGATCCCTCGAACTCGGCGGCCCCTACCCGCATGGCTTGAAGGTGCCGAAGTGCGGATGGCCCCGAGAGTCCCTCACCGTTCGCGAATCGATTTCCTGCCTCAGCGAGATTCAGTGCGATTCTCCGTGCCGTTTCGAAATCGATAAGAGTTTGAAGTCCCTCCCTTGCCCGACCTGCGTACCCCTCCGAGATTGCTGTGCTCAAGTGCCCGTACTGTATCGCGAGAGCGACGAGGCCCCCTGGTTGGTTCGCGATGTGCCAGGCGAGGGTTCGCCGAAAACGCACAGGACTGATCGGGCCGAGTGGGTCGTGCGGGATTAAGGGGCCTGTGCCCGCTCCGCCCGTGTTGACAAATCCGATAAACCGGACGATTCGGTCAGCGCTTGTGCCGTGGGAAATCGATCGCGTGGCATTCTTGGCCTGCGGGCTAGGAAACAGGAGCCCCTCCGGATGGAGCTGTTCCATGACCCGAATGGCTTCGACAACCGGCTTGACCGCCACCCAGGGGACTCTTCGAGTCTTGCCACCAGATAGATGCTGTCCTCGTTCATCCCGAGCAGTCTTGAAAACGCGCGCGTTGAGGTAAGTCCATTCCTCGTTGGCTCGTGTCTCATCTACTGCTCCTGCTTCTATTCCCATGACCTCGCCGGGCCGCATACCGGTGAGGTAGCAGATGACGACGAAACAGGCGGCTTCTAAGTAAAGGCACCAGGACGCCACATCGTTGCTGGTCACATCGGGTAGCAGAACTGACCCATCGAGCGAACTCACAATCGGAATCCCCAAGTGGGCGGGCGCCAGATTGCCGAGACCATAGGCCCTGACCTCCGGACGCCTCGCCCAGTTCCAAACAGAGCCAATGCTGCAATGCAACAGAGCAGAAATATAGGCACAATCGAATTTTCCGGAGCCATCGAGGGAAGGAATTGGAGCTTCGTTATCCTTCAGACTTTGAAAATAGCCAGCTAGACGCATTCGCTGCTCGTCTTGGGACAACGCCCTCGGTTTGGCGGCTTCGGTTCGAATTCCTGACGACTTTGCAACGGCGGCAATAATGCTGTCGCTGTACTCCTGCACGAACCGAAGTGACCATGCCAGCAAGGAGCTCATACTCAACGCGTTGACCACCTCAATGTCATTCTCCGCTGAGGTCTTGTTGGCTGGAAGAAATTCTTCTCGATCGCCGTGCACCCATGGCGGTAGCTCGGCGAATCCGAACCCGGGAACGAACTGTCCAATTATCCAAAGACGTGTAATCGCAATGATGTGGTTGCAGGCGGAATTCCTTGATAGCTTGCGCACTTCTGACAGATACAACGCGTACTCAGCCATGATGTCGGAGGTGACGTCGGCCAGCTGCTCAACTCCTTCCCTTTCGAGCCACCTTGCGAACATGCGCCAATCCGACACAGTGTGCGCGAGGCGAAGAACCCCTAGCTTTGCTTTCATTGGAGAATGCATGCGGAGGTACTCATCAGGAATGGGATGGTTTATAAGGGCCCAAGAAGCGAATCGCAGGTCATCCTCGAAGTTGCGAGGAAAGCTCTTCCAGTGGATCCGCACATTCGCAACTGAGGGGTTTGCGCTCATGAACCGTAAACGCCACACAGCATCCCCGAAGCACGGAATCTCGTCGGGCGCGCTCGACTTCATGTCGGAAACCGGGGCAATGGGGTCACTTCGCGAGGGCCTGAGGCTCGCAATGCCTTCCTGCGGCATACTCACAGGTCGAGCTTTCCGGTTATGACCAGCTGGGTGATCCGACGATCATCTTCGTTGAGACCACTCGCTGCCGCACACCACTCTTCAGATGTGAAGTGGTTAAGCCGAAGACTTTCCAATCGTTCAAAATGAACTTCCCATTCCGCTAGCCAGACTTGGGAGGCAAGACAACTTCTTAGTTCGTCAAGCAACCCGTGCAGATATGAGAGCCGGCCCAAGTGCCTCGGCATAATCACCGCATTGGGGCATGCCAAGCACAAGAAGAACGAAGCGCGGCAGGGCAGATCGTGCTCGGAATAGGGGCTTCGATGAAAATCTGAGCAGGCAGCTGTCGCCGTATCAGCACCTGGATCACTGTTTACGTTCGCCACCGACGCTAGAACCACGCCCCTGGCGTGACGTTGCGCAGCTTCAATTCCTGACGCTATCAGCGGGCCTGCCGCCAAACCTGTCGTTTGGTCACTAAGCACGTAGCTCTGGTCATGCGTGAGCTGGGAATTCTGATTTCGAGAACGCTTGTAGCGTGCGTTCACGGTCTTTCGGATACGCCGGAAGTTGATTTTCACACCCGTTTGATTGATCCACCCTCGCTTTGTGTTGTCATCCAACCCAAATCGAACCATTGCGGATTTGTCAGTCGAGAAGTTTGACTCGGAGTAGTGAAAGACGATCAGTCTTTTCGAGTCCACGCCAACAGCCCGAAGGAAGATGCGAGCAGGTTCAGTGGCATCGATGGCACGTCGGAATAGGTGGCCGCCTGACTTACTTCCGTAGTCTTCAAAGCCCACACTCTGGTAGCGGTTGGGCGGCCGCCGTCGGCGCTTCTCTATCTCCACTTGATAAATCGGATTTCCCGAAGCATTTGCGATTCTCTGAGGAACATGAACCTCATTAATTGAGGTGAAATTCCAACCAGTTTCGATGGCGATCAGGACCGTCAGCGCTGTTGCCTCCGTGGAATTGAGGAATAATCGGCCCCAGGTATCGTCCCAACGGATGGAGCCCAACGGACCGCGAAAGGCTTGGCGAACATAGCGCGCTCGTTTCGCCGTGGCGTATAGGGGCACGTCGCCAGTGGAAATGACCGATTCCAGCGCTTCGCCAATAAAGGCATCGGTGGAGCCAGCCGGAAATTTGCCTTCTCTGTAGAGCCCGAGGTGTTTCCAATTCCTGGCGATGCGGCGCTCCGCATCACGAAATATCTGAGCCGATCGAGACCTAATCAGCTTCATTTCGCTTTCCGTATACGCTGTCTCCAATGTTTCGTCCCGTGCGACCCGCTCTGACATGGCAGTGCGAGTTCTCGGATCCAAATCTGGGTGATCAATGAGGAACGCGATTGTGCCCCGATGCCAGCGGCGTCCAGTCGTGTTGTCCGGCAGTTGAAGGCGCCATTCCTTCCAGTCGGCCGCACTCAACTCACATATCCCAGACGGGGTCTGTTCTAGCGTCTGAAGGAAGCGCGCGAAGGCCTGGAAGACCTCCCAGCCCTGGCGGCTCGTCGGGATGCTTCTCCACCGCCCAGTGGGTCGCACGCGATCGGCCATTATTTCGGCGAACTGCCGCTGCAGAGGAGCAGGAACCGGCAAACGCCCGAAGTCGTAGGATGCTGTCGCGTCTCCCTTTTCAGTCAGATGCCTCACGACCAAGGATGCTGGAGCCAACGGTGCGTCTCGTACGTGAGTGCCAACTGGCAACGCCGCCTTTCGCCCAAGACCCGTCAACTCTTCATTCCCTGCACGAGTCCCGTCCTGAGTGCGTGCGCCCACAGGAACTCAGCGGGTTCGGCTTGATGTTGGAGGAGTGTTCGTAGCTGAATGTCACTGACCGGGGCAAGGTATATATCCTCAGTGGTCTTGGCGTCCCGGTGGCCCAAAAGGTTCTGGACCAGTCTCCAGGGATCTCCGTACAACATCTCGAAATCCCGCCGCTCAGCAGGACTTAGGCCATAACGATCGTCCATCGCGCGCATTAGGGCGACGAGCATCAACAGGGCGAACGTATGCCTAAGCATGTGCGGTCTACAAAACGGTGCACCTTCGCCTATTAGGTCTCTCGCACGCACGTTCGCGGCCCTGAAGACGTTTTCCCAAGACTCAACCTGAAACGGTTCCCCTGATTCCGACAGCCATAACCACCAGGGTTCGAGACTGCCGTTCTTTTCGATTAGGAACGTCTGTCTCTCGGCAACGGAAAGGTTGTTGATAGCTTCGCGATGCTCGGTTCCGCTCGGGTCCCTCCACGTAACATCCTGGCGATATCCGTCGGTTATTCGCAAGACGACCCTCATCGCGCGCCCTTCCGTGTATAGCCCCCTGGCCTGCCCCCTTCGCACGGCCTCGGCGCGGGTGGTGTTGACGTATGTCTGGACTGCTCGCAGGGTCGACGTGCGCATATTGAAGGCCCTGCGACGACGGCTCTTCGATACAGCTTGGGAAACGTTGCTCCACTGAAATGCACTTCCTGTAGCAAGCCGGGGCAGTTCCGCTAGGAGTAGAGAACTGGCCTCGGTTCGGCGGAGTCCACTGTCAAAGAGCAGATCTGCGAAAAGTGAATTCCTGTCGTCGTTCCTCCCCCGCCAATCGTGGGCACGCAGGCCCTCAGCTGTGTAGCCACGTAGGCCAACATCGCGCCATTGAACGAAGGCATCTGGTGTCAGCCACTTCACATTTGCGGACCGCACGTCACGTGGTGCTGCTTCCAGCACCTCCACGACGCGCCCTGAAGGAAGAAATCTTGATCTGACGGCAAGTGGACTCGACGGTAGGATTCGTTCGTTCGCCGCCCAATCGAAGAGTCGCTTGAACGCGGCAAGCTCGCGGCCCCACTTCGCTCCGGACACGCGACGTGGATTCTCAGGTGAGCGCCGCCGCCAGTCCTCGAAATCCTCGAAGTCCTCCTGCGTAGTTTCTGCCCAGGGGATTCCGCGGGCCCACAGAAAATTCAGGAGAACTCGGTAATCAGCGGTGTAGGACTTCTTGGTGGAGATCGCGAGCCGCACGAAACCGCCGGAGTTGAAGAATCGAGTGAGCCGTACATCCACTCGAAGCATCGGATCTGACATGAACGGGGAGCCCAAACGAATTCGAATACGCTTCTCACGCTGGGAGATCTCCTCGACGGACCAAGTTCCACTGTGATGGACAGCGTCCGACAGAGCTCCGACCCAATGAACCCGCCACTGCTCACCGACGGGTCGGAGACCAGTATGTGCGCTGCCCATCATCCTGACTCTGTCGTGCGAGCTGAGCCGAGGTGCGGGCCCTCAGGAGCATTCCCTTTCATTGTCTGATTGTTGCACAGTTGAAAAGAAAAGTCCTGGTCAAGTGCTTTTTACAGTACACCCGTGTGCGTGCTGTCAAATTCGCGGATCTCCGGGACTGGGACATCCGCAAGAACAAGCGCACCCCGAATAACGCCGCCGCGTGCAAGGCCGACGTAACGGCACTCCGCTTGGACACAGCGCCACTCGGCGCGCGGGAACAACGGCGGGCAGACCAACGCAGGGCCCGGCGTCAGGGGACGGCGCCCGAGTGAGCGCTGTCGCTGCCGCAGCGACGTCGCGGTCCGGGCCTCGGCCGAGCGCGGTTGCACTCCCCTTGTACATCCGGGGGTGGGGGTGACTCCCCCCGTCCCGGGTCCGCCCAGCCCGAAGAGGCATAGCGTCTCTCTGTGCGTGCAGGTCTGGGGGTTCGCGGGTCATTCCGCTCTGGCGCGCCCCAGATTGGCTCCCCCTTTAAATCGGACGATAGTGTGCACCTATGCCGTCCAAAACCACCACCTACCCACGGGTGCACTTCCCCCCGGAAACAATCGCGAGCGCCTTCACCGAATTTACCGCGCTCACAACCGAAATGTACGCCGCTGCACAGGCCGCGTCACCAGCTCGCACCGGTGAACCCGAAACGACTGCACCCGCCTGGATAACGCACTACGGCAGCATGACTGTGGAAGCGGGCAATGACCGATGGTCGTTCGACACACATCACGAGTTCTTTGAGGAACTGCGCAAACCTCATGAGAGCGCATCAGTAGATTTCGGTATCCCGTACAACTTGCAGATCGAAAACGGTCTATATCTGGCCATCTCGATAGGTGAAACGCGGTCGGGTACTCAGGTATCCATACGCAATGCCTCGAGAGCTGGGACCGCGAGGCTGTCTGCCATATTCGAGGCCGCCGCGCCGACGTATCAATCGCCTGAACCCTCGCCCGAACCTATTCCCAAGCCACGGATATTCGTGGGCCACGGCGGCAAGGGTGGTCAGTGGAGAGACCTGAAGGATCACTTGACGGATGTGCACGGCTACGAGGTCGTTGCCTTCGAATCCGGTGCTCGAGCTGGAAATGTAGTTCGTGACGTGCTGAGCAGCATGCTCGACGCGAGCACTTTCGCCATCCTGGTGATGACGGGCGAAGATGCGCAAGACGACGGAACCATGAGGGCCCGTCAGAACGTCGTGCACGAGGCCGGGCTGTTTCAGGGCCGACTGGGATTCTCCCGCGCGATCATCCTGCTCGAGGACGGGACAGCGAACTTCTCCAACCTTGATGGCATCCAGTACATACCGTTCTCGGCGGGAAACATCAGGGAAACGTTTGGAGATGTTCTCGGCACCATCCGCCGCGAATTTCCTCCAGCCTAAGCGGCGCCGTTGTTATCGAAGGCAGAGCGGACCTAGCTTCGTCGGGAGTTCTATCTGGGACGAACCCGGTTCACCCTCGCGTATCGGCGTGCTAGCTTGCGCATCTCCTTGCTGTCCAACTTGCGCCCATGCAGTGAATTTGCTTCGTCGTTGGCAGCCCAGAGCCATCGTTCGACAGCTCTCGGACCGTACCCGCGCTTGCCCCGGGCCCAGCCGATCAGGAGGGGCTCGACACGCCTCATGTGCTCGTCATAGACGAAGAACGCCTGGGTACCCTTCATATCTAAGTCCTGACTTGGGTCGAGCTTCGAAAGCATGATCTGTAGTTGGAAAGACAGCCATGTCTTAACCCGGTTTGCTGACGGGTCAATGAATCCCAAGGAATGCGGAGCCGACGCGGGGAGGAACACTTCGAAACTCTCCCTATCGAAAGGCCGCGCGGACCATGCTGCTCTAAGTTGGCTGAGCACGTCGGATGCCCACTGGCTCCTCAGGGCCAGCATTTCGTCCCTGCGATTCCAACCTCGCGTGATGCGTTGGACAAATAGGGTGCCGATGACGCCTATGCCAGCAGCAATAACTGTTGCGATCACACTCTCCATGGGGTCAGCCTATGACCGCACACGCACAGGAATCAGCACACGCTAGGCTCACCGCCTCGTGGGCATCGCGCGGCAGCCGCTAGGCCTTCTTCGCCACGGTCATCAGCAGCTCAAGCAATTGCGCAGAGAAGAGACTGCCCTCGTTGTCGCGCGCCGAGCCTTGCTCCGGCGGCGGGCCGAGCACGCGCCGCGCAAAAGCGTCATAAATCGCGCTTCTCGTGGACTCTTCTGAAACGATTGCAGCTGCACTCACTCCAACCGACTTGACGCACCACGGAGACTGATCCGGCAAGAAAGGCACCTGGGTGACCCTGCCATCCCAATCGGTGGCATCCGGTGTTAACTCTGAGTAGCCTTCGAATCATGGATGAAGACGAAGCGGATCGAGCCCTCGACGACGCGGTCGGCCCCTTCTACGACGCTGCGGGGCTGCAGTCCTGGCTTGAACTTAGGGAGGAGCAAGTACTTGACTTGATCAGGGACGGTCACATCCTCGCCGTCAGGACGCTGGATGGCGACGTTCTCTTCCCGTCCTTTCAGTTCGGTCCGAACGGCGATTTTCTGCCCCGACTAAACGAAGTGTTCATAGCCCTTCGCAGCACTCTTGACGAGTGGAGTATCGCGCAATGGTTGCTATATGAGGAACCACCACGCGCCATTAGCTACGCTGGACGTTTGCGAGCCGGCGAGACCCATGCTGTGATCAGAGACGCCATCCGGCAGGCGGAAATCCTGAGGCACTGAGTCCGAAGCTAGGTCATACAGATGCCAGGAAGCTGGGGTAGCTGTGATTCCTCCGGCTGAGATTTTCCTGTTGGGTGGACTCACAAGCATCACGCATGCCACCGGGGGGCCTTAGAGGACTGGGCAGGCGCCGCCAGTTACGGGACAGAGCGTTCCATTCCAAGTTTTGTCTTTGAACTTATCCACCAGCGCTGGCGTTGGCCACCAGTCATAATTCAGAATTCTGCCGATAACGACAATCGACACACGAGAGGCACCGGCATTTCTCAAAGCCAATGCGACACTCTGCGCCGCAGCACCCGTGACCCATGAGTCTTCAAAGACCACCACGTGGGCACCCATCACGGGTTGGAAATTCGGGATGCTTAGCGATGAGGGAGCCAGCGATCTGCTGTCAACATCATCGATTCTTGTCACATCAACTCGTTGCCATGTCGGAGGCAAAAATTTGGCGAGTTCTAGAAGCGGATGTCCATCAGCTCTCGAGTTAACCCTCTTCGAAGGTACGAGAGCGAAGGCCGTCACTGGCTCAACTCCGACGCTCAGGCAACTTGAGTGGTACGCGGAAAAATGCCACGTGAGTGCGCTTAGCCTGAGTGTCGCGTTCGCACGCACCAGCGGGTTCCTGTCGTCTTTGTACTGCCGAAGGTCGTGTCTGGTCTGTGGATTGGCCTCGGGAATGGCGTAAGTCAACGGCACGACAACGTCCGCGATCAACGTTGCTGCGTTTGAGAACCATTCGAGGCAGCGATTGCACAAATTCTTGTCGTAATCCAGCGGACCGGTACACGACAAGCACGTCGTCCCGCCGTCACGTATGGGATTGTGCATCAGACTCGGGAGAATTGAATTCGCTCGTCGACGGCGATTCTCTTGCACTTCTTCGGCACTTTTCATAGCGCATTTCGTGTCGTCCCAAACGACTCCGCCATCTGGTCCTGTCTGAATAGAATCTGCCTAATTGCTGTCCGTGCTTCTTCCGGGGAAGCGACTACTGTCACGTCGTATCCACCACCAGCGAACTTTGCGCCCCAAGTCGTGCCATCCGCTATTTCTTCAGTAATTACCAACGGGCGGGCGTGCTTTATGGCTGCCCGCGCCTGAATTCTCGTCCCTGAGTTCTCTGACGCTTCTGCAATCACTGTGATCGAGCTGTACGCGCTCATGGTTATGTTCCGCATCGGGAAGCTCTGTCGTGACGCACCCGAGCCAGGCCAGAATTGGCTGAGTAGCAGCCCCTTTCGCGCCACCTCGTCGTGCAAGTCCCGATGCTCAGGAGGATAGTACTTGCCGATTCCCGTCCCGATAAGTGCCACGGTTCGTCCACCAGCATCCAGCGCACCACGATGCGCTGCACCATCAACTCCCCGAGCTAGGCCTGACACCACCGTGATGTGATCCTGGGCCAGCATGCCCGCCAGATCAGATGCGAATTTGATCCCGCGGGGCGTGACGGCACGACTGCCCACGATCGCCGCAGAGTGAAGGTCATCCATAACGGTCCCTTTTGCAAACAGGAATAATGGATAGTCGAAAACGGTGCGCAGCTGGGCTGGGTAATTCCGTGAAAAGGGAGTCACGATTTCGATTCCCTGACTCCGCCAGCCGGAGATTTCTGACTTGGTGCGTTCCAGGATTTCGTCGGTTTCGACGAGTGAAAATAGCTCATCTGCGGCTCGTCCGGCCAGGATGTCCGAAGGTTTCTTTCCCTCGTCGAAACGGTGTCGAAGGCTACTGACAGTCTGGGGCTCGTCTACGAAGCGAAGCAGCGCGAGGAGTGCCGCTTCTTCTCGTGCGTAGGCATCATTAGGCATTGATCTAGAGTATCCCGCACCCACGTCATAGCATCGCTGATTCATCATGACGCTCATGCCCTGAGGCTAGCAGGCGGCCCCTGAAGTAGTGTCCGGTAGAGGATTCGACGCGAGTATTCCCCGACCTATCGCGCGCACGCCGCATTCGCTCGTGCTTCTTCGGGACAAAGCCTCACGCCACGTGCGAGAGCCTTCTAAACGACCGCCGCCTTGTGCGGAGAACTTCGGTTGTCGAGACTAAGTTCTCCGGCGGCGGGAGGAGCCTCGACGCGGCGCGTCAGGTGGTGGTGGTCCGGGCTGGTTCATCGTCCGAAGGCCTGCACGAATTCTGTTTGCCAACTGAGCGCTCCAGAAATTGGAGTGACGCTTTTTCGTGTGGTTCAAGTCGCCTAGCAGGACCCCGCCAAACGAGCGAGGTAACCGGCGAGGTCAGCAGGGGCTGTATCCCGGTGAGACGAAACTGGCACGCAGTTCCTGCCAACACATCAAGGCTCACTGGGAAGACCTGCCATGTCCCATCCCCGGGCAGACGCGCAGCGTCGGGACCCGGTCTCCGCATGAAACTGCAAAGGGCGGGATCGAAATACAAAATCGTCCCATCTTGGAAACTGACTTCGGCGATAAGACGCTCCCGGGAAGCGTCGAGGAAATCATCCTCGTTTGTGAACATGGCGTTATTCATTCTTCGGCCCCTGAACGATGGACGAAATCTACGGCGCTGGACGCTTTCTTTAAGAATAGTCAACAACTGTCTACTGTGGTCCACACTTGTTGACTGCGTCAATGAAGGGTGCGAGCCAATGAACCAAACTATGCCGCCCTGCGCCGGGCTCTTTCCAGGCGACGTGCTGAACTTGGCCTCACCTACGACATGCTGGCGGAGCGATCAGGTCTGAGCCGGACCGGAGTGATCAACCTGGAAACTGGAAACCGAATTGGAAGTCTGGCCACTTGGTACGCGGTGGCCCACGGACTTGACACCACTGCGAGTGCGCTTCTCATGCACCTTGAGGAACCCACTCAAATCGGCCTGTAGTGCACGTGTGCCTGGCGCCCGCAGGCGACCCGGCGCAGCGCCCGCCAACTGTGCAGCACGCGCGTGCGTCAGGGCGGAGAACTGCACCGTGTCTTCGTCCTCGTCAATCAGCTCAGGAACGAAGCTCGAAAACGGCACGTGCCGGTCTGTAGATGGCATGGTGCGAAGTGCCTGCACACTGCCGTTACACCAAGTTGAGTACCCATTCTTGCCGTTCGGCGTGCTGTCAGGTTCAAGGGCCATTCGGTAACGCACGTGATCTCGCCTTTGTAGGTAGGACGCGGCTGCGCTAGCTCACCAGACGTAACACCCCCTTAGGAACTTGCAACACTGGTCCACGCAACACGCTCCATCCAACACGGAACGTGGTGCAGGCCGCGATCTGCCAGTCGGCGGGGAACGCCGCCGCCCGCCCGAGGCCTGTGCCCACCAGGGTGCCCAGAGTGCACCCCACACTCACGCAGACCAGGCCGGCGCTCAGGATGCGCAGCACGAGCGGGGTCCGGCGGAGCGCAAGGCCAAGCACCGCCGCTGTGCACGCCACCGTGAGCAGCACCCCTGCGGGTCCGCCCAGCCAGGGCAGGCTGCTGCCGGGCAGAACGGCGCTCGTGCGGGCGACCGCTGCTATCCAGGTGGCCGGCACCCACGCCAGCCAAATCAGCCAGGTGGCGAGCCAGGGCAGAAACGGCACCAGGAGGCATCCGGCCAGGCCCACGATGGTGGCCAGGGGCGCAGCGGGGCCCGCGAGCAGGTTCGCCGGCACACCGTAGGCGGGCAAGGCGGGGCTGAGCAGCACCAGGACGGGCTGGCAGGCCAGCTGGGCGGCGAGCGGGATCGCCAGGACCGTGGCCAATGGACGGGGCAGCCAGCGCGCCAGGCGTCGGCTGAGTGGTGCCGCGAGCAGCAGCAGGCCGAGCGTCGCGAGCACCGAGAGGGCGAAGCCGTAGCTGCGCGACAGCCAGGGATCCGCGATGAGCAGGCACAGGGTGGCAATGGCCAGGGCGGACAGGCCCCGGCCCGGCCGGCCCATCGAGCCGGACACGAGCACCGCGGTGGCCATGGCCGCGGCGCGCACGACGCTGGGTTCTGGGGTCACCAGGACCACGAAGCCGGCCAGGACCACCAGACCGGTGCCGATCCGCCACAGCCGGCCCAGACCGAGCGCGGCGGCGACCAGCAGGGCAAGAGCCAGCACGATCGCGCAGTTCGCGCCGGAGACCGCCGTGAGGTGGCTGAGGGAGCTGAGTTTCATCGCGCTGTCGAGGTCGTCGCTCACCGCCGACGTGTCGCCGATGGCCAGCCCGGGCAGCAGCGCGGCCCCGTCTCCCGGCAGCGTGCCCGACGCGGCGGTGAAGCCTGCACGCAGGGTGTTGGCCCAGGCCAACCACCACGGGGCCGGGCTCAGCACCTCGGCTGCGTCCCTGGCGAACAGCAGGGCCGCTGCGGCGTCACCGGGCTCGGTGGCCACGAGGGTCCCGGCTACCCTCACCTCCTCCCCGATCCGAGGAGGAGACTCGGACGCCCGCGCGAAGACCACGACGGGCACGACCAATCCGGTGCGGCCGGAGCGGCCACCCGCCGCCGGCGAAGGCTCCGACCGGTGTGCCGGTGCCCTCTCCAGGGTCGTGAGCGTGGCTCGGAAACGCACCTGTGCCGCCCCGCCGAAGGCTGCCCGCGGACCGGGAACGGCGCTGGAGGAGACGGTGAGCCTCGCGGTCACCTCCTCGTGTGCCGCGATGGCGGAGCGCACGCCCTCTGGGTAGCGGTCCGGTGCCTGCACCGCCACGGCGAGACCGGCCAGCGCGGCCGCCGCGCAGCACACCGCCACGGTGCCCATCAGCCGGGCGGGCCACGACGGACCACCGGTGTGCAGACGCCCGGCAGCGCGACTGCTCCTGCCCGCCCAGACCAGGGCACCCGCCGCCACGGCACCCAGGACACCCGCTGCCGCGGCCGCGTCCCCCGGCGAGGCCACCACAAGTCCGGCCGCCGCCCAGCAGGCCGCGGCGGGGAACACCAGACGGAGGTCGACGCGGCCGGGCGCCACGCCTGATCTAGGCACCGTGCCGCTCATACCCGTCCCACTCAGACCGTGATCAGGTCCTGGAGTGCGGCGAAGGTCTTCTCGCCGATCCCGGTCACGTTGCGGAGGTCGTCGATCGTGCCGAACCGGCCTTGCGCGTCGCGGTAGTCCAGGATGCGCTGGGCCATGGTCGGTCCGATCCGCGGCAGGGTGTCCAGCTCGGCCAGCGTGGCCGTGTTGAGGTTCACCTTGACGGCCGCGGCCCCGCTGCCGGTGCCTCCCGCGCCACTGCTGCTCCCTCCCCCGCCGGCGGCCACGGGCGGCGCGCCCGCCACGACTTCGCCCTGGGCCGGCACGTAGAGCTGTTCGCCGTCGGAGACCAGGCGGGCCAGGTTCACACCGGCCTGGTCGGCCGTGGCCAGCAGGCCCCCGGCGGCCGCCACGGCATCGACCACCCGGGCGCCGTCATGCACCTCGAAGAGGCCGGGGTGCGCCACGGCCCCCAGCACGTGCACGAAGATCGCCGGCGCCGCGGCGGCTAGTTCACCCGTCGCGCCGTCCCCGGCCGATTCCTTCCCCGCTGTGGTCACTCCGGGCGAGCCCTGCGCGCCGACGATACCCGCGGTCCCCTGGGGGCCGTCTGGGCCGGGGGTGGCTGACCCTGAGGCAGCCGAGCCGGCCGAGCCCCGGTTCGCCGCGACCTCGACGCTGTGGCCCACCTGACCCACGGCGGTCACGGCGACGGCGATCCCCAGGGCCGCGAGCAGCAGCACGACGGCCGCGCCCACGCCGATGCGCATCCGGGCCCGACCGGGCTCACGCAGGCGGGCACGCCAGCCGGCGGCCCCGGGTCGAGACGCGGGCGCCAGGCTGTCGAACGGGTCGAGGTCCATACCGGCAGGCTAGGAACCGGCACGGGGCGCGGGAAGCGGGAGCGCCCACTCTGGGGAGAACACGACGCCGGCCCCGCCTGTGGAGGCGGGGCCGGCGTAGGGTGCGCCGCGGCCGGAACCGGACGCGGCCGAACTGGTGGGCTACGGCTTGGTGACGATGCTCACCATGCGCGGTGCCCGCACGATCACCTTGACGATCTCGCGATCGCCGATCGACCGGATCGCGGCGGCGGATGCTCGAGCGAGAGCCTCCAGGTCGTCGGCGGAGATCTTCGGGGACACCTCGAGGCGGTCGCGCACCTTGCCGTCGACCTGCACGACGGCGGTGACCGACTCGGCCACGAGCAGGCTGCGGTCGGGCTTCCGCCACTGGGCCAGAGCGACACAGGGCTCGTAGCCCAGGCGTTCCCACATGTCCTCCGCGGTGTACGGCGCGAAGAGGTTCAGGGCCATGGCCGTCACCTCGGCCGCCTCACGCACGGCTGCGTCGCCGGCGCCCGCACCGGTGTCGATGACCTTGCGGGTGGCGTTGACGAGCTCCATCATGCGGGCGACGACGACGTTGAACTTGAACGCCTCGATCAGCGACGGGGCGTCGGCGAGGAAGCGATGGGTGACGCGGCGCAGCGCCACGTCTCCGGTCTTCCACTCCACCTCGGGGGCGCTCGTGACGTCGCGGGCGACGCGCCAGGCGCGGGCCAAGAACTTCGCCGAGCCGACCGGGGACACGTCCGCCCAGTCGATGTCGTCCTCGGGCGGGCCGGCGAACGCCATGGTCAGACGCACCGCGTCGACTCCGAACCTGTCGACCTCTTCCGTGAAGTAGACCAGGTTGCCCTTGCTCTTGCTCATCTTGGCACCGTCGAGGATGACCATGCCCTGGTTGAGCAGCGCCGTGAACGGCTCGGTGAAGGTGACATAACCCAGGTCGAAGAGCACCTTGGTGATGAAACGGGCGTAGAGCAGGTGCAGGATGGCGTGTTCCACGCCGCCCACGTACTGGTCGACGGGCGCCCACTTGTCGGCTTCCTTCGGGTCGAAAGCCTTGGTGTCGTCGGTCGGGTTGAGGAACCGCAGGAAGTACCAGGAGCTGTCCACGAAGGTGTCCATGGTGTCGGCGTCGCGCTTGGCCGGTGTGCCGTCGATCGGGTTCGTCACGTTCACCCAGTCGGTGGCGCCGCCGAGCGGCGAAGTTCCCTTGGGCTTGAGGTCGAGACCGTCGGTCGGCGGAAGCAGCACGGGCAGCTGGTCCTCCGGGACCGGGATCTCGGTACCGTCCTGGCCGTGGATGATGGGGATGGGGGTGCCCCAGTAGCGTTGGCGGGAGATCAACCAGTCGCGCAGGCGGTAGTTCTTGGTCGCGCGCCCGGTGCCGTCGGCCACGAGAGTGTCGATCATCCGCTTGATGGCGTTGGCCTTGGTGAGACCGTTGAGCGCGCCGGAGTTGACCAGTCGGCCTTCGCCGGTCAGGGCGGTGCCGGACTGGGCCGGGTCGAGGGCGTCGGAGTCCAGCGCCGGTAGCTCCTCTGAGCCGTCCAGCATGCCGGGCGTGATGACCGGGATGACCCCGGTGACGGGGGCGGTGGTGTCGACGACGACCCGAACCGGCAGGTCGAAACGCAGGGCGAAGTCGAGGTCGCGCTGGTCGTGCGCCGGCACGGCCATGACCGCGCCATGGCCGTAGTCGGCCAGCACATAGTCGGCGGCCCAGATGGGCAGACGCTCGCCGTTGGCCGGGTTGATGGCGTACCGCTCGAGGAAGACGCCGGTCTTCTCACGGTCGGTGGCCTGGCGTTCGATCTCGGTGCTGTTCTGCACCTGCACCAGGTAGGCGGCGAAACGCTCGCGCACCTCGGGCGAGGACTCGGCGACGAGCTCGGCGGCCAGGTCTGCGTCCGGGGCGACGACCATGAAGGTGGCGCCGAAGAGCGTGTCAGGGCGGGTCGTGAACACGCTGACCGGGGCGTCGCGGCCCTCGATGGCGAAGTCGACGTCAGCACCGATGGAGCGGCCGATCCAGTTGCGCTGCATGTTGAGCACCTTGGCCGGCCAGGTGCCCTCGAGCTGGTTGAGGTCGTCGAGCAGACGGTCCGCGTAGTCGGTGATCTTGAAGTACCACTGGGTGAGCTTCTTCTTCACCACGACCGCGCCGCTGCGCTCGCTGGTGCCGTCGGCGAGGACCTGCTCGTTGGCGAGCACGGTCTGGTCGATCGGGTCCCAGTTGACCCAGCTGTCCTTGCGGTAGGCCAGGCCCTTCTTGTAGAGCTGCAGGAACAGCCACTGGTTCCACTTGTAGTACTCGGGGTCGCTGGTGTGCAGTTCCCGCGACCAGTCGAACGAGGCCGCGTAGAGCTTCATGCTCTTCTTCTGCTGCGCGATGTTGTCGTAGGTCCAGCCGCGCGGGTCGATGCCGCGCTTGATGGCGGCGTTCTCGGCGGGCAGGCCGAAGGAGTCCCACCCGATGGGGTGCAGCACGTTGAAGCCCTGCTGGCGCCAGTACCGCGCCACGATGTCACCGAGCGCGTACACCTCGGCGTGGCCCATGTGCAGGTCGCCCGACGGATAGGGGAACATGTCCAGCACGTACTTGCGCGGGCGCTTGTCATCGGGGTCGCTCGTACGGAATGGTTCGAGTTCATCCCAGATGGGAGCCCACTTCGCCTGGATGGCGGCAAAGTCGTAGCCGTCTTCCTCTTCCGGACCGTTGGACTGGGTGTCGTGCTCGTGTGCCACGTGGCTCTCATTCATTGTGGTGAGGTGACGTTCTGCGCAGCGAAATCGGGCCGCTGGCGACGCCCAAGCTCCTAGGTTACTAAACCCTGGCCATCCGCCGCTTCAGCCGCCGGAGAGGACGCCATGATGGCCGCGATCAGAGCCCTGGCCTTGATGTGGGTCTCCTCGATTTCGTCAGCAGGGACGGAGAGGGCGGTGATGCCGCCGCCGGTGCCGATCGAGACTCCGGACGGGCCGAGGACGATGCTGCGGATGACCATGGCGAGGTCGACGGCGCCGTCCACCCCGAGGTAGCCGAATGCCCCGGCGTAGACGCCCCGGTCGCCGCCCTCGAGTGTGGCCAGGATGCGCATGGCGCTGGCCTTGGGAGCCCCGGTCATCGATCCGGCGGGGAAGCAGGCCTCGATGGCGTCGACGGCGCAGAGCCCGGGTGCCAGACGGGCCTGGACGGTGCTCACCAGCTGGTGCACGTGCGGGTAGCTCTCGACCTGCAGCAGCGACGTCACGGCCACGGAGCCGAGCGCAGCGACACGGCCCAGGTCGTTGCGCATCAGGTCGACGATCATGAGGTTCTCGGCGCGCTCCTTGTCGCTGGCGAGCAGGTCGCCCTGGAGCTGGCGGTCTTCGGCGGGGTCGGCAGAACGCGGCCGGGTGCCCTTGATCGGCCGGGTCCGCAGCCGCCCGGCCGGGCTGACCGACAGGAATTCCTCCGGTGAGGCACTGAGCAGGGCGAACGGGCCGAACCTGAGCATGCCGCCGTGGTGACTGGGGCTTCCGGCGCGCAGCCGCCGGTAGACCTCCAGAGGGTCGAAACGACCGGCCACCGTGACCTCGTTGGTGAGGCAGAGCTGATAGGCGTCGCCGGCGATGATGTGTTCCTGGCACGCCTGGATCAGGCACGCGTACTCGACGGCGTCGTGACGCCACCGTACCTGGAACGGTTCGGCGGATGCCTCGGCGCGCGACGCCGGAACCGGCGAGGAGATGGCGCCGGGCAGCGCGGCGTCGGGCAGCGCCACGTCCGGCAGCGCCACCGCGGAGGGGGCGGCACCCTCGAGCCCGACCCCGAGGTCACGGGCGGTGTCGAGCACCCAGGCATCGATGCCGGCCGCGGTCACGTCCGGCCCGGTGAGCGCGAGCAGGGTGACCGTGCGGGCCGCATGGTCGAAGGCGATGGCACGGTCGACGAAGAGCAGTGCGGCGTCGGGAGTGTCCCGTGTCGGCCGGTCCCCCAAGCCCTCCTCGGCCGCGGGTATGGCCAGCCCATAGCCGAACCAGCCCACCCAGCCGAGCCGGAACCCGTCGCCCGTGGCGCCGGGTGCGGACCCCTGGGCGGCCCGGGCGGTCACCAGGTCCGCACGGAGGAAGTCGAAGATGCCGGCGCTGGTGGTGCGCGGCGCATCCGTGGGGTCGAGCGGCCGGGAACAGGTCACCGTGCCGGCCCCGGCCGACGCGGTGACGAACCGTGAGCCGGCGTGGGCCGCGGCGAGATAGCTCACTCCGGTCGTCGCGCCGGCCCCGGCGTCCAGCCAGACGGCATGGCTGGACCGGCCGTACAGGAGGTCGAAGGCCACGGCCGGGTCGATCCAGTGCTGGAGCCGGCTGGAGGACACGGATTCAGCGTGCGGGGCGAAGCTCCGATCGGGCTGAGGGGGTATCGACTGCACCCGCCCAGCCTAGGGGCGGCGCCCGGGTGGCTGGGCCCGCCGCTGGGCGCGATCGGCCCACACCACCCGCGCAGGCACACGCCTTAGGCTGGCGAGGTGAACGACGTACTCAACTGGATCCTGGACGCCGTCGGAGCCGTCGATCCGATCGTACGCACCCTCCTGGCCGGGGTGGGCATGCTCCTGGAAACCTCGGTGCTGATCGGACTGGTCGTCCCCGGTGACACCATCGTGATCGTAGCCAGCACGGCTGTGGACGGGCCGGTCGAATACGTCGCATTGGTCGTCGCCGTGATCCTGGGCGCGCTCGCCGGGGAGAGCATCGGGTTCTACCTCGGCCGCCGGTTCGGCCCGTGGATCCGGGCGAGCTGGCTGGGCCGGCGCATCGGCGAGAAGAACTGGGCGGGCGCCGAGCGGTACCTGGCCCGGCGGGGTGGCATCGCGGTGTTCCTGTCGCGCTTCCTGCCGGTGTTGCACTCGGTCATCCCGCTCACTGTCGGCATGAGCGCCATGCGCTATCGCACCTTCCTGAGCTGGACGGTGCCCGCCTGCGTCATCTGGACCCTGGCTTACGTGTCTGTCGGCGCCGCCGCCGCGGAAGGCTACCGGAGCATCTCTGACCAGTTGCACTTCGCCGGGTACCTGTTCGTCGCGGTCATCGCTGTGTTCGCCCTCGTCGTGGCTCTGATCAAGCACTGGGTCAAGCGCCGGGAGGCCCGGTTCATGGAACACGAGCTCCCCCCGGAGTAACCCCTAGAGCAGGGAAACCGGCCGCCCGGACGGGGCCGTGAGCGTCACCGTGCGGGTGATCAGATCGGCCGGCACCGGCGTGTGCGAGATCAGCAGCACGGCTCGGCCGCCGTCCGCAGCTGCGGACAGGATGTCCCGCACCAGCCGGTCGCCCAGGCCCGTGTCGACGTTGGCCGTCGGTTCATCCACGATGAGCACCGGGAAGTCCGCGAGCAGGGCCCTGGCCAAAGCGATCCGCTGGGCCTGCCCGCCCGACACCAGGGCACCGCGTTCGCCGACCCGGGCATCCAGGCCGCCACGCCGGCCCACCCAGTCGGACAGACCGACCCGGTCGAGAACCGTGAGCAGCTCGTTGTCGTCGGCTGACTCCCGGGCGAAGAGCAGGTTCTGCCGGATGGTGTCGTCGAACAGCCAGGGCCGCTGCTCGCACAGGCCCACGACCCGGCGCACGTCGGACGGAGTCAGGTCACGGGCTTCGACTCCGTTGACCCGGTACGACCCGGTGTAGTCGAGGAAGCGCACCAGGGTCTGCGCCAGAGTCGTCTTGCCCGCCCCGCTGGCGCCGGCCAGGTGCACCCGATCACCAGCGTCCAGGCGCAGGGAGAGACCGGCCACGGCCGGCGCGAGCGCCCCGGGCCAGCTGGCGCCCAGGTCCGTGAGTTCGAGAAGCGGGCTGCCAGGCGCACCCGACGCACCAGTGACCTGCGCCGGCGCCGTCGCCGCATCCAGTGCCGCCTCGGCGGGGATCTCGGCGGGAACGTGTTCCGGCACCGCCGTCGCCACGCGTTCGGCGCTGGAGCGCACCTGCCGCCAGGCGCTCAGAGCGGGCGGGATCATCGCGAAGACCTCGAAGACCGCCATGGGCACGAGCACCACCACGGCCAGGGCCGGTCCGGAGAATCCACCGGTGCCCAGCGCCGGGATCGCCGCAATGAGGGCGAGGACCGTGGCGGCTCCGGCTCCCAGCGAGATCACCGCGGCCTGCACTCCGGCCCCGGTCGAGCGCCGTAGCGCCGCGCGCCGCAACCGGTCTTCAACGACCCTGAGGTCGTCCAGGCGCGCCTCGAGCGCCCCGAAAGCCGTGAGCACATCCAGGTTCTCCACGACCTCGAGCACCTCGTCGGCCAGGGCACCACGCAACGGGGCGAGGGCGCGCTCGGAGCGGGCGGCCAGCGCTGTGGAGGCGACGGTGCCCACGATGCCTGCGACGACGAGGCACAGGGCCAGCGTGAGCCCGGCCGCCGGCAGGACCGTCCAGACACCGATCACGCTGAGCAGGGCCACCAGGCCCGAGGTCGCGAGGGGTTGCACAACCCGCAGTGGGAAGTCCTGCAGGTCGTCGACATCGCGCACCAGGCGCGTGAGCAGGTCCCCACGGCGCGTTTCCGACAGCCCGGCCGGGGCCAGCGGCAGGAGCCGGGCGAAGATGCCCAGCCGAAGCGCACCGAGCTGACGGAAGGCCGCGTCGTGGCTGGTGAGGCGTTCCACATAGCGGAAGGCCGCGCGGGACAGCGCGAAGGCGCGCACGCCGACCACGGCCATGCCGAGGAACATGATGGGCGGCATCTCCGCGGCGCGGGTGATCAGCCAGGCAGAGCAGGCGAGGAGCGCGACGGCACTGGCCGCGCTCACCACGCCCGCGGCGAGGCCGGGGAGACTGCGCCGCGCGCGCGGCTGCGCCAGTCGGAGGATCGATCGGGCGGCCGGTGAGGGCAGCCAGGTGGAGCGATTCGCCCTGAACTCAGACATGCGCGACCTCACTCAGGCGGACGACGTGCTCTGCCGCATCCACGAAGGCGGCGCGGTGGCTCACGACGATGACAATGCGGCCTTGGGCGGCCAGGCGCCGCAGGCCTCGGATCAGGGCGGCCTCTGCCGCCTCGTCGAGCGCAGAGCTTGGCTCGTCGAGCACCAGCACAGCGCAACCCCGGGCAAGGCACCGGTAGATGGCCCGGGCCGCTGCGACCCGCTGGGCTTGGCCGCCGGAGAGTCCGGCACCGTTGACGCCGAGGTGCAGCGCCGGGTCGAGGTCTGCGGCCCCGGCGCGCTTGAGCGCGGTGAGCACGAGCTCGTCGTCCACGACGGTCTCCCCCAGTGCCACATTGCCCGCGATGGTGCCGGCGAACAGCCCGGGCTTTTGGCCGGCCCAGGCCAGCCACTCGCGGCGGTCCTCCGAGGCGACACGCTCTGGCCCGAGCCACACGGCACCGTCGAAGGGAACAAATCCCTGCAGGGCGCCGATCAGGGTGGACTTACCGACCCCGCTCGGGCCGCTGATGACGCTCAGCTGACCGGCCGGAAGTCGGCGCTGAACCCGGCGATGGTGCTGGTGTCGCCGCGGCGAACGCTCACCCCGTCGAAGCGGAGGGCGGCGGGGCGGGCGGGCGTTGTGGCGCGCTCGGCTCCGCCGGACTGCGGTGCCTGCTGCTTTCCGGCGTCGCCGTCCAGGATCGCGAAGACCTCCTCGGCGGCGGCCAGGCCGTCGGCGGCGGCGTGGAACTGCGCGCCCACCTGGCGCAGCGGCAGGAATGCCTCAGGGGCCAGCAGCAGGACGAACAGGCCGACGCCCAACAGCAGCGATCCATCCACCAGGCGCAGCCCGATCGAGACGGCGATGAGCGCGACCGACAGGCTGCCGGCCAGCTCGAGCACGAAGCCGCTGAGGAAGGACACGCGCAGGACCGTCATGGTGCGTCCACGGTATTCGTCGGTGAGACCGGTCAGGCGCGCCGCCTGGCGGCGATCCCGACCGAAGATCTTGAGGGTGGCCAGGCCGCCGACCACGTCGAGGAAGCCCGAGGACAGCCTCTGCAGGGCATCCCACTGCTGGCGTTGCACGGTCTGGGTGGCCTGCCCGATCAGGACCATGAAGATCGGGATGAACGGCAGCACGATGATCACGGTGATGCCGCTCGCCGGGTCCTGCCAGAGCATGACCAGAATGAGGATGGGTGTGGCGATCGCGGTGAGCAGCAGTTGCGGCAGGTACCGGGCGAAGTAGTTGTCGAGGGCGTCGAGACCGCTGGTGACCACCGTGGCGATCCGCGCATCCTGCTGCCCGGCCAGCCAGTCCGGCCCGCGTTCGGCGAGCCGGTCGAGCACCGCGGTGCGCAGCTGGCTCTTGACGGCCGCCGCACCCCGGTTGGCCGCCACCTCGAGCAGCCAGACGATCACGGCCCGAACAACCACCACCCCGGCCAGCGCCGCGACGGTGCTGCGCAGGGAATCGAACGATTCACCATCGACAGCGAGCGTGATGCTGTGGCTGAGCAGCCACGCGAAGGCCACGATCGTGAGGGTCTGGGCCAGGCCGAGGAGCGCTCCGACCAGGAGGAACCACCGCGCGGCTGAGGCGTGTTTGAGGAGCCGGGGATCGAGGGGGCGCATGCCGATCTAGTGTACGGCGGCTTCGATGTGTGTCCGCGTGATCCGTTTGCGGAAGACCCAGTAGGTCCAGCCCTGGTAGGCCAGGATCACGGGGGCCGCGATCAGGGCGGTCCAGCTCATCACCTGCAGCGTGTACGGGGTCGACGAGGCGTTCTCGATGGTCAGGCTGTTGGCCACGTCGTTGCTGGCCGGCATCACGTCGGGGAACAGCGACGCGAACAGGGTCAGCACGGCGAAGCCGATGGTCACGGCCATGAGTCCGAAGGCGGTGCGCTCGTTGCCGCGCAGGTTGGCCAGGTACGCCGCGATCAGCGCCACCGCGGCGACCGCGGCGAGGATTCCGGAGGCGAGGGTTCCGTACGCCAGCGTGGTCCAGACCAGGAAACTGGCCGCGACGACGATGGTCACGATGCCGGACCGGATGGCCAGCGCCCTCGCTCGCACCCGGATGTCGCCCTCGGTCTTGGTGGAGACGAAGATCACGCCGTGCGTGAAGAACAACAGCAGGGTGGTCAGGCCGGCCAGCAGCGAGTACGGGTTGAGCAGGTCGAAGAACGTGCCGATGTAGTTGAAGTTCGCATCCAGCGGCACGCCGCGCACGACGTTGCCGAAGGCCACACCCCAGAGCAGGGCAGGCACAGCTGAGCCCACCACGATCATGGTGTCGAAGGACTTCTTCCACTTGAGCTCTGGACGTTGGTGACGGTACTCGAAGGAGACCCCCCTGGCGATCAACGCAAGCAGAATGAGCAGCAGGGCCAGGTAGAAGCCGCTGAACATCGTCGCGTACCACTCCGGGAACGCCGCGAACAGGGACGCCCCGGCCACGATCACCCAGGTCTCGTTGAGGTCCCAGACAGGGCCGATGGTGTTGATGAGCACCCGGCGGTCGGTGTCGTCCTTACCCAGGAAGGGCAGGGACATGCCGACGCCGAAGTCGAACCCGTCGAGGACGAAGTACCCGATGAACATCGCGGCGATGATCCAGAACCACAGGATATTGAGTTCCAAGGTGAGCTCCTAGTAGACCGTGGTCGTTTGCTTGATTTCGCCGGACACAGCGTCGGGTACCGGCATGTCGTCCGGGCCCTTCTGCACGGCCTTGAGAATGAGCCGGAACTCCACGACGGCGAGGGCGCCGTACAGGAGAGTGAAGGCGATGAGGGAGATCAGGATCTCCAGCCCGCTCACGTTCGGCGAGACGCCATCCGCTGTCTTGAGCAGACCGAACACGAGCCAGGGCTGGCGGCCCATCTCGGTGAAGACCCAGCCGACGCTCATGGCCAGCAGCGACAGCGGGAAGGACCAGATCGCGACCTTCCAGATCCAGGTCTTGGGGTTGCGCCCCTTGCGGGTGACCCAGAGGCCGCCGACGGCGACGAGGATGTGGGCGATGCCCAGACCGATCATCCAGCGGAAGGACCAATAGGTTACCCAGATGATCGGCGAGTAGTCGCCCGGCCCGTACAGCTGGACGTACTGCTCCTGGAGGTTGTTGATTCCCTCCACGGTGCCGTCGAAGGTGTGGGTCGACAGGAACGACAGCAGGTAGGGGATGCGGATGGAGAAGAGTTCGCTGACGCCGTCCGGAGTGCCGAGGGTGAAGACCGAGAAGGATGCGTTGGCTCCGGTGGCCGTGTGGTACATAGCCTCGGCCGCGGCCATCTTCATGGGCTGGGCCTGAACCATGGCCAGGCTCAGCTGGTCGCCCATCAGGGTGGTCAGGGCTCCGGCGATGACCATCATCCAGAGGCCGAACTTGAGCGCGGGCCGCATGGTCTCGAGGTGTTGGTTGCGGCTCAGGTGCCAGGCGGCCACCGAGATGATCAGGCCGGCGGAGACCATGAAGCAGGCGAAGATGGTGTGCGGGAACGCTGCGAGGGCGATCGGGTTGGTGAGCAGCTCCCCGATGCTGGTGAGCTCCGCCCGGCCCTTGACCTCGTTGATCTGGTAGGCGACCGGGTTCTGCATGAAGGCGTTCGCGGCGATGATGAAGTACGCCGACGCGATGCTGCCCACTGTGGTGAGCCAGATGGTGGCCAGGTGCAGACCCTTGGGTAGTTTGTCCCAACCGAAGATCCACAGACCGATGAAGGTGGCCTCCAGGAAGAACGCCGTGATGCCCTCGAAGGCCAACGGGGCCCCGAAGACGTCGCCGACGAACCGGGAGTAGTCCGACCAGTTCATGCCGAACTGGAATTCCTGCACGATTCCCGTGACGACGCCCATGGCGAAGTTGATCAGGAAGATCTTGCCGAAGAAGTGGGTGAGCTGCAGGTACTTGGCCTTGTTCGTGCGGTACCAGGCGGTCTGGAAGATCGCGACGGTTGTCACGAGACCGATGGTGAGGGGTACGAAAAGGAAGTGGTACACCGTCGTGAGGCCGAACTGCCACCTCGACAGGAGTAACGGATCAAGCCACTCGTTCATGTGCCCTCCCGGACCTGAGATTTCTACGTGCTGTAGAACTTTACTATTCTACAAGCTGTAGAAACACCCGTTTCGCTTGATAAACTTGTGCACATGGGAAGTTTGGGTGTGCTCGAGAGACTGTTGATGGACCTGCTGTGGTCCGGCGACCGGCCGTTGTCGGCCAACGAGCTGCGGGACGCCCTACTGGATCCCACCGCCTCGGGTGCGAAGCCGCTGGCCACGACGACCGTGCTCACGGTGTTGTCCCGCCTGGAGAACAAGGGTTTCGTGACCAGAGACCGCGGCAGCCGTCCGCACGGGTACACGGCCGTGAGCACCAGGGCCCAGCACACGGCCGAGCTCATGCACGAGGTTCTGGGCTCGACCACCGACCGCACGGCCACGCTGGCGCGATTCATCGGCGACGTCAGCCCGCAGGAGGCCCTGATGCTCCGTGAGCTTCTCGAGAGCGTCGGTTCGCCATCAGCGGACTAGGCACGGTGCACGCGACGTGCTGACCTGTGCGCTGGCCCTGATGGTCCTGGCCGTGATCCTGGCCTGGCCGGTGCCCATCCTGCTGGCAGCATCGGCCTGGCCGGCGACCGCGCCCGGACTCGCGCTGGCCCTCTGGCAGTCCATCGCCCTGGCCGGCGGTGTGTCGATGATCGGTTCCCTCCTGGTCTTCGGCCTGATCCCGTTCGGGCCGACTCCCCTGTCGGCCCTCGGCGCCCTCGCCGGCCACGTGGCGGCAGGTACCCTGCCGGCCGGCTCCACGTTGACCGGTGTCATGGCGCTCTGTCTGGCGCTCATCCTCACCGCGCACCTGGTGCTGAACCTGGGCGCCACGTTCGTCAGGGCGGAACGGCAGCGGCGCCGGCACCACACCCTCATCGCCCTGCTCAGCGAGCCGATGCCGTTCGACGAGACCGGCACCCGGGTGATCGATCATGCAGCGCCGGTGGCCTACTGCCTGCCCGGCGCCACGAGGTCGGCTACGGTGCTGTCGCGGGGGCTGCTGCGCCTGCTCGATGCCGACCAGCTGCGCGGTGTCGTGGCTCACGAACGCGCGCACCTGCGGCAACAGCACCACCTGGTGCTGCTGGCCTTCAAGTCCTGGCACAGCGCTCTGCCCTGGTTCCCGATCGCGAACCGCGCCGAGACCGCCGTGGCTCTGCTCGTGGAGATGCTCGCCGACGACCAGGCCAGGCAGGTGGTCGACGACCGTACCCTGGCCACGGCGATAGCGCTGGTCGGAACGGCACCCATCGACGGCACGGCCGCCTCATCCGCGCGGGGAGGCGGCTCGGCTCCTGGCCGCGGCGACGGGATCAGCACGGACGGCGGCGCCCCGAGCGGAGCCACCGCAACCGGGCTCGCGCTCGCCGGGTTCGGCGTGGACGGCCTGGGCGACCGGCGGCGTATCGAATCCCCCGCCGATTGGTCGGCCGACCTGGTGGCGCCCCGGGTGCGTCGTCTGCTCGGGCAGGGCCGGGTGCTCCCGCCGCTGGGTCGCGGGGCCGTGGTCGCGGCCACGGCCGGGCTGATCCTGCTGCCCGCCGTGCTGCTCGTCAGCGCCTGAGACCGCAGGTGCACGAACGGCCCCGTGGAATCACGGGGCCGTTCGCGGTGGAGCGGGCAGCGGGCAGCGGACTGCACCGCTGAGCCGTTGGAGGCTGAGCCGCTAGATCAGGCCTTCCTTGGTCAGCCAGTCGGTCGCGATGGTGTCGGCTGCGGCCTGGTCGTTGACGCTCTGGGCGTTCAGCGACACGAGGACATCCGCGCCCAGCTTGGCGCTGACGGCATTGATGATCTCGGTGGCACCGTCGTCGACCTTGGCGGAGACGACGGGCACGACGTTGTCGGGGAAGAACAGCCCGTCGGGGTCATCGAGCGCGACGAGGTCGTTGGAGACGATGTTCGGGTCGGCCGTGTAGATGTTGGCCAGCTGGATGGTGTTGTCGACCAGGGCCTTGACCGTCAGCGGTCCACCGTTGTCCTCCACCGGGGTGAAGCCGGCGATGTCGATGCCGTACTTCTCCTTGAGGGCGGTCGGTCCGTACGGGCGGGTTTCCAGTTCGGAGTTACCCCCGACGGTGATCGGTTCGGTCACCTGGGTGAGCGAGGCGATGTCGCTGAGGTTGTAGGTGTCGGCGAAGGCCTTCGTCACCGTCCAGGAGTTCTGGTCGGTGGCATCCGCCATGTCGAGCACGGCCAGGCCGTCTGGGAGGGCATCCTGCAACTCGGCGTAGGTCTCGTCGGCGGTACCGCCGGCGGCGTCGGGCTGGAGGGCCTGCAGAAGGCTGCCGGTGTATTCGGGGAAGACATCGATGGCACCGGATTCGATTTCGGGCAGGTAGGCCTCACGTTGGCCGATGCGGAACTGTCGGTCGACGGTGTAGCCGCCGTTCTCCAGCGCCTGGGCGTAGATCTCGGCGATGATTTCGTTGGAGTAGTAGTCCTGCGAGCCGACCACGATGGTGTCCGGTGAGCTGGAGCTGTTACTTCCCTCATCCAGCGGATCGCCGGATGCACACCCTGCAAGGGCTACGACAGCCCCAACCGCGACCGCGCTGACAAGCGCGAGCCGGCCTCGTGTGATTGTGAACATGCTGTTGTCCTTCCTCAGGTACCGATGGTTCGGTAGTTGTGTCACCGGAGAGCTGTGCGGCGGTCCGTGCGAAGTGTGCTGGTGGTGGTGCTGGTGCCGTCTGGCCTGCCGGTGCGTAGACGCCCCGAAACACCCCGTGGTACGACAAACCGTTGGATCAGCGCAAAGATTCCCTCGAGAACCATGGCGAGCATGATCACCAGGATCGAGCCGCCCAACATTTCGGCGTAGTCGCGATTCTTCAGGCCGGCGAACAGGTACCGACCCAGTCCGATATCGGCAACATAGGCCGCAAGCGTCGCCGTGGCGATGACCTGGAGGGTAGCCGAGCGCAGGCCCCCGATCAAGAGCGGCAGGCCGAGGGGAACCTCGACCTTCCGCACGATCTGCAGCTCCGACATGCCCACAGCGCGGGCGGCATCCACCGTGCGCCGGTCGATGGCCTCGAACCCGGTGTAGGCGCCGGCCAGGATGGGCGGGATCGCGAGCACCGTCAGGGCCACGTAGGGAGCGACGACGCCGATGCCCACCCAGAGGGCGACGAGGGTGAGCAGGCCGAGGGTCGGGATGGCGCGCAGGCCGCCGGATGTGGTGACCGCGAGTCCGCGGCCCCGTCCGGTATGGCCGATCAGGTAGCCCAACGGGATTGCTATCGCTGAGGCGATCACGAGGGTGACGAGGGTGAAGACCAGGTGCTGGCCGAGGCGCAATGGGATGGCGTTCAGACCAGTCCAGTTGGCCGGGTCGAGGATCCAGTCGATGGCGTCGACGAAGAGATTCACGCGGCGCTCACCTCCGCCGGGGCGGGCGCACGGACGGCCGCCACCTTCCGGGTCCACGGCATCAGCACGCGTCCGACCAGCACCAGTGCCCCGTCGAAGATCAGCGCGAGGGCGACGGTCGCCACGAGTCCGGCGATGATCTCGGCCTGGATGCCGCGCTGGAAACCGTCGGTGAACAGGCTGCCGAGACTCTGCACGCCGATCACGGCGCCCACCGTGACCAGGCTCACGGTGCTCACCGCGACGACCCGCATCCCGGCCAGGAGCACCGGGCCGGCCAAAGGCAGCTCAACCTGCCAGAACCGTGACCACGCCGAGTAGCCCACGGCCGAGGCCGATTGGCGCACATCGGCGTCCACGGACTCCAGCCCGTCGGCGACGACCCGCACCATGAGGGCGACCCCGTAGAGGGTCAGTGCGATGATCACGTTCAGTGGGGAGCGCAGGCCCGTGCCGATCACGGCGGGCAGCACGAAGAACAGGGGCAGCGACGGGACCGCGTAGAGCAATCCGGCACCGGTGAGGATGATGCCGCGGCTCACCCGGTACCGCCGGGCCAGCCAGCCCAGGGGCACGGCGATCACGAAGCACAGCACGATCGGGGGCAGGCTCAACACGACATGGTCGAGCGTGCGCGCCCAGATCAACCCGAGGTTCGCCAGCACCCAGGTCATCGGGCGCCTTCGGTGCCGGCGACCGTGGGGCTCGCCGCGTGGTCGTTGAGCACCCCGGCGAGCCGGCCGTCGCTGTCCACCAGGACATCCTCCTCGCCGTGGCGCTCGAGGTGCAGCACCCGGCGGCCTCGGTCGGCGCCGACGAAGCTGGCCACGAAGTCGTCGGCCGGGTGGGCGAGGATGTCGGCGGGGGTGCCGACCTGGGCGATGTGACCGCCCTCACGGAGGATGACGATCTGGTCGCCGAGTAGGAACGCCTCTTCAATGTCGTGGGTGACGAAGACCACGGTCTTGTCGAGGTCCTTCTGCAACCGAATGAGCTCCTGCTGCAACTCGGCCCGCACGATGGGGTCGACAGCGCCGAACGGTTCGTCCATGAGCAGGATGTTCGGGTTCACGGCCAGCCCCCTGGCCACACCGACACGCTGCTGTTGGCCACCGGAGAGCTGACTGGGGTACCGGTCAGCCAGTGAACGGTCAAGACCGACGGTGTCGAGCATGGCGAGGGCATCCGCTCTGGCCTGACGCTTGGGGGTGCCGCGCAGCAGCGGAACGGTGGCGACGTTATCGACGACGGTGCGGTGCGGCAACAGGCCAGAGTTCTGCATGACATAGCCGATGCCGCGGCGCAGCTTCACCGGAGCGAGCGTGGCGATGTCCTCACCGTCGATCTCGATCGAGCCGCTCGTCGGGTCGACCATGCGGTTGATCATCCTGAGAAGGGTGGTCTTGCCCGAGCCGGACGAGCCCACGAGCACCGTGGTCTGGTGCGAGGGCAGGACGAGGCTGAAGTCCTCCACGGCCAGGGTGCCGTCCGGGAATCTCTTGCTGACGGAATGAAACTCGATCATGGCTGGCTCGGTCCTCCAAGCGGCTTGACGCTCGCGTCACTCCCCGGGTGCGGAGGGGACGGAAGCGGGCAAGTACGTAGGAGACTAGCCAACCATTGTTCGGAGCCAGATCCAAAGCGGATTGCCGGTGACCACGTCGATCACGCTAGAGGCGAACGTCCCGATCAGGACTCGACCGCTCAGGCCTACGCCGATCAGGACTGCGTGCCGTAGAACCCGACGAGGTAGTCGTGCATGATGCGACGGCACTCGGCGATGAAGCGTTCGTCGCCCTGGCTGTTCCAGGTGAACGCACGCGACAGCAGCGAGTCGGCCATTTCCACGGCCACCTCGAGGCGGAAGATCAACTCGGGGCCGCCGGAGAGGCCGAACTGCTCGGACAGGACGCCCGCGATCTGGTTGGCGAAGAATCCCGAGTCCAGCTCGTCGGGAACGCTGGCCTGGGCGCGCTCGCGGTCGGCGAAGTGCAGGATCCGGAAACCGGGTTCGGCCCGGTACAGGTCGACGAAGGCGGAGATTCCGCAGTCCACGGCTTCCCACCACGTGCTCGGTTGGGTCTCCTTCAGCAGGTCGGAGACGCGCTGGCGGTAGCGCATCACCGCGCGTTCGCGCAGGCCCTCGAGCACGGCGACGCGGTCGGGGTAGTAGCGGTAAACGGTGCCGATGGACGCTCCGGCGCGTTCGGCGACCATGGCGGTGGTGATCCGGTCGAAACCGACTTCGTCGACGACCTCGGCAGCCGCGTCGAGCAGGGCGGTCAGACGGGCCGCACTGCGCTGCTGGATGGGTTCGGTACGAACCTGCCGGCCCTGTGCGAGCGAGTCTTCACCGAAAAGGTCGATCAGCGCCACGTGTCCTCCTTGAATATACGTCACAATCCTAGGGGTCCACACTGACGGCTCAGCACTATACCTGCCCCCCAAACGGGCAGAAACCGGCTCGTCGGGCGCGTCGCGCATCAGGCCGGTCGGCGGCACGTGCCGCGCCGTTCGTCCTGGACAGCCGCGCCGCCCATGAGAGACTGAACTGTGTCAAAGTTCCCCGCCACGGCCTCCGCCCCGCTGAACCCTGCACGCATGATGCACCGCGCTGCGCGAATCGAGGATTGGCTGCACGACAAGCGGGAGAAGTTCGCCCGACGGCGCGGACACAAACCCATCGTCATTCCGTACACCGGATACGGCACCCCCGAGCGGGTGCGGGTGCTCTGCCGGGTGCTGCTGGCCAAACCGGCCACGGCCGCTGCTGCCGCCCGCAAACGACGCCGGAACGACGGCCGTGACGCGAGCATCAGAGGCTGGCGGAGCTTCCTGAGCGTTCCCGTGAACGACGTCACTGTCACCATCGACATCGGCGGGCAGGCGCACCGAGTGCAGGCCGACCGCGGCGGAGTGGTCGACACGGTCATGGACGTAGCCCTCGAACCCGGGTGGCACACCGCCATGCTGCACACCGAGGCATCCGCCCCCGTCGAAGCACCGGTCTTCGTCGTGGCGCCCGATGTGCGCCGCGGAATAATCTCCGATGTGGACGACACCGTCATGGTCACAACCCTGCCGCGCCCGCTACTTGCAGCCTGGAACACCTTCGTGCTCGACGAACACGCCAGGGTTCCCACGCCAGGCATGGCGGTGCTGCTCGACAGGCTCGCGGATGCAACACCCGGCGCCCCCGTCATCTACCTCTCCACCGGAGCGTGGAACGTCGCGCCGACGTTGAGCCGCTTCCTTTCCCGCAACCTCTACCCGGCCGGGGCGCTCCTGCTCACCGACTGGGGTCCCACCCACGACAGGCTGTTCCGCAGCGGCCGGGAGCACAAGCGGGAGAACCTACGCCGGTTGGCCCAGGAATTCCCCGAGATGCAGTGGATCCTGATCGGCGACGACGGCCAGCACGATGAGGCCATCTACAGCGAGTTCCAGCAGGACTTCCCGCAGAGCGTCGCGGCGGTGGCCATTCGGCGCCTCTCCCCCAGCGAGGCCGTGCTGGCCGGACGTCGGGCCAAGGATGCTGTGGAGGCCAAGCCGGACCCGCTCTGGGTCTACGGCCCGGACGGCGCGAGCCTAGCGACGCAGCTGGCCGAACTCGGTCTGATCGTCGACCCCGGACTGCCCGGTCCGACCGAATAGCATCCGGCGCGAGAAGCGCCGTAGCTGGTCAGCGCCTGGCGAGCAGCCGGTCGAGTCCGCGGTTGATCTGACGGGCCCAGAGCGGACCCCGGTAGAGGAACCCCGTATAGCCCTGTACGAGGGTGGCACCGGCGGCGAGACGCTCGGCGACCTGCTCGGCCGTCTCAACGCCGCCCACCGAGATGACGCACAGGTCGGCCGGGACGGTGGCGCGGATGAGTCGCAGCACGGCAAGGGACCTGGCGTCCAGCGGCGCACCGGAGAGCCCGCCAGCGCCGGCAGCGGCCACGACGGCGGCATCCGTCGTGAGGTTGTCGCGGCTGATGGTGGTGTTGGTGGCGATGATGCCGTCCAGGCCGAGTTCGACCGTCAGGCCCGCGATGCGGGTGACCTCGTCGTCGGTGAGGTCCGGCGCGATCTTCACCAGGAGCGGGGTGCCCCCGGCCTCGTCTCGCACGGCGCTCAGCAGCGGGGCGAGCTGGTCGAGTTCCTGGAGTCCGCGCAGCCCGGGGGTGTTGGGCGAACTCACGTTGACCACGAGGTAGTCGGCAATGGGCGCCAGCAGGCGCGTGCTGACCAGGTAGTCGGCCGTGGCGTCGTCGACCGCGGTGACCCGGCTCTTGCCGATGTTGATGCCGAGGACCGGGCGGTTCCGGCTGGCGCGCACTCGCGTCAGGCGCTCAACGGCCGAGGCGGCGCCGCCGTTGTTGAATCCCATCCGGTTGATCACGGCGCGGTCGGGAATCAGGCGGAACAGGCGCGGCTTGGGGTTGCCCGGCTGCGCGACGGCGGTGAGGGTGCCCACCTCCACGTGGCCGAAGCCCAACCGGCCGAGCCCGATGACGGCCTGGCCGTCTTTGTCGAACCCGGCGGCGACGCCGAACGGCGAGTCGAAGTGCAGTCCGAGGGCGGTCACGCCGATGTCGGTGCGCGGGCGGGTGACCCTGTGTACGAGCGGGCCGAGGCCCAGGCGGGGAATCCAACGGATGACCTCGAAGGCCAGGTGGTGGGCCTGTTCGGGATCGATGCGGGTGAGAACGTGCTTGAAGACAGTGGGGTACACGGTCAGCTCTCGGCCCCGGCGCCGGCGTCCAGGTCCTCGGCCTGGGCATCCGCCTGGGCGTGTTCGGTGCGCAGCTGGCCGATGGCGGTCTCGAAGTCATCCAGGGAATCGAACGCCTGATAGACGCTGGCGAAGCGCAGATACGCGACCTCATCGAGCTCGCGGAGCGGGGCCAGGATGGCCAGGCCGATGTCGTTGGCCTCGATCTGGGACGCGCCGGTCTGGCGGATGGTCTCTTCGACCTTCTGGGCCAGCATCGCCAGGTCGGAATCGGTGACCGGGCGGCCCTGGCAGGCCTTGCGCACGCCCGAGACGATCTTCTCGCGGCTGAACGGCTCCACGACGCCGCTGCGCTTGATGATGTTCAGGCTGGCGGTCTCGGTGGTGCTGAACCGGCGGCCGCACTCCGGGCACTGCCGACGACGACGGATCGAGAGCCCGTCGTCGCTGGTGCGCGAGTCGATGACACGGGAATCAGGGTGGCGACAGAACGGGCAATACATGGTGGGAAAAGCCTACCGCGCCACATCCCCCGCGAAGCGCGCCGTGACGGCGTCGCCGTGCGCCGGCAGCGCCTCGGCCGACGACAGCGCCAGGATGTGGTCAGCCACGCCGGCCAGACCCTCACGGCTGTACCGTACCACCTGCTGCGGGCGCAGGAACGTGTAGGCGCCAAGGGCCGACGAGAATCGCGCCTGTCCCCCGGTGGGCAGCACGTGGTTGGAGCCCGCGGCGTAGTCGCCGAGGCTGACCGGCGCGTACGGGCCGAGGAAGATGGCTCCGGCGTTGTCGATCCGGGTCAGGACGGCGTCGGGGTCGACGGTCTGGATCTCGAGGTGCTCCGGGCCGAAGGCGTTGCTGAACGCGGCGGCCTGGTCGAGATCGTCGACGAGGACGATCGCCGACTGCGTGCCGCTCAGCGACGCCGTGACACGCTCGGCGTGGGTGGTCGTTCCGGCCAGGTCGCCGAGCAGGTCCTCGACGGCGGCGGCAAGCTCGGCGGAGTCTGTGACGAGAACGGCGGCCGCGAGCTCGTCGTGCTCGGCCTGGCTGACCAGGTCGGCGGCGACGAAGGCGGGGTCGGCGGCGGCATCCGCGATCACCAGGATGTCGGTTGGGCCGGCTTCGGAGTCGATGCCCGTCACACCGCGCACGAGGCGTTTGGCGGCCGCAACGTAGACGTTGCCAGGCCCGGTGACCAGCTGCACGGGGTCGAGGCCCAGCCCCGGAACCCCGTAGGCGAAGGCCCCGACGGCGCCGGCGCCGCCCATGGCGTAGATCTCGTCGACGTCGAGCAGGCCGGCGACGGCCAGGATCGTGGGGTGCACACGGCCGCCGAAGTGGCTCTGCGGCGGAGACGCGAGCGCGATGGAGCCGACGCCGGCGACCTGAGCCGGCACCACGTTCATCACCACGCTGGACGGATAGACGGCCTTGCCGCCGGGCACATAGAGCCCGACGCGCTGCACGGGCCGCCAGCGCTGCACGATCTCGGCGCCGTCGGCGATGGTCGTCGTGACCTGCGGCGGCACCTGGGCCAGGCTGGCCAGGCGCACCCGGCGGATGGTCTCTTCGATGGCGGTGCGCACCGCGGGGTCGAGGGCCGCAAGGGCCTCCTCGACGTGGGCGGCGGGCACCCGCACGAACTCGGGGCGCACCCGATCGAGGCGCTCGGCCTGGTCGAGCAAGGCGACTTCTCCGCGCGCGCGCACGTCGTCGATCAGCTCCGCGGCGACGTCGCTGGCGACCGTGACGCTCGTCAGAGCCCGGGGTACAGCGGCCAGCAGGTCGGCCGGAGCAGGCCGCGTTCCTCGGAGGTCAATCGTCTGAATCATGTCGACCCAGCTTATCCAACAACCGTTAAACACGGGAATAGGCTGGTAGGTGAAACGATTGGCACCAGTATGAACGAAGGCACCATCCGGTCGACCGCTCTCCCCCGGGCGAGAGCTCTCGACACCGATCCCCACGCCCCCGGCGATCTGGCCGCGTTCAAGAACGCGTTCCGCCGGCATGCCGCCGGGGTGTCCGTCGTGACCGCCCTGGACGCCGAGGGCTCCCCTGTCGGTTTCACGGCGACATCGCTCGCCTCGCTGTCGGCTGTGCCGCCCCTGGCCACTTTCAACATGGCCAGATCCGCGAGTTCCTGGCCGGCCGTCTCCGAGACCGAGCGGGTCGTCATCCATCTGCTCGGACTGCGGAATCGCACGCTGGCCGAACGTCTCGCCGGGCCCCAGGCCGAGCGGTTCGTCGGTGACCACTGGCGTGTGGGCCCGCACGGGCTCCCGGTGCTCAACGACGTGACGTCGTGGATGGTCGGCCGGATCGTCGAGCGGGTCACCGTACACAATGCGGCCGTGATCGTGGTGCAGATCGAGGGCGGCGGGCTCGGCGACGACGACGACGCTCTGGTGTACCACGAGCGCCGCTACCGCGCGCTGGGCGAAACGCTCTAGGCTCGTCAGCCAGCGCCACGCTTCAGCCCGCGCCGCCCGTCAGAGCGCGGCCTGAGCCTCGCGCGCCGCGGCCTTGCGGCGCTGGCGTTCTGCTTCCGTCGCGGCAGCTTCGGCCGGCGTCGGAGCGGTGCCGCCCAGGTGGGCGGGCTGCCACCATCGCCCGGATCCGGGCTCCGGGTACCGGGCCTGGGCGCCGTCGACCAGGGTCTGCAGTGTGGTGTGCAGCCTCTCGGTGACCTGCTGCGGGTCCTCGTCGGCGCCCACGTGCATGGGTGCGCCGATGGCGAAGCTCACGGGGGTGCGATAGGCCTCGCCGAGCGAGGGCTTGTGGTTCTTGGTGAGCAGCCGGTGGCCACCCCAGACGGCCACAGGGATGATGGGGACCCTGGCTTCCTGGGCCATGCGTGCGGCTCCGGTCTTGAGCTCCCGCACGGTGAACGACGCGTTCACGCCGCCCTCGGGGAACACCCCGACCAGCTCCCCGGCGCTCAACGCACGCACCGCGTCGGCATAGGCCTGCGCGCCGGCGGTCATGTCCACGTTGATGTGCCGCATGCCCCGGAGCAGCCAGCCCACAATGGGCTTGTCGAAGGCGCCCTTCTTGGCCATGAAGCGGATGTGCCGGCGGTTCTTGCGCCACGTCATCCATTCGACGAGGGCGAAATCGGCGTAGCCGAAGTGGGTGATGGCGATCACCGCTCCGCCGGCATCCGGCAGGTGGGTGAGGCCGGCGACGGAGGGCCGCAGCCGGAAGAGTCCGAAGATGCCTCGGCCGGCCGACACGGCCGTGCTGTAGATCGGTTCCCTGGTGCGCGTTCTCATGCACTCAGCGTAGGACCTGAGGCTGTCAACATCCTGGTGTCCGCGCCGTGATCGCCCGGGTTGCCTGTGGTGCGCGCGGACGGCCTCCTGCTCGCCGGCGTACCGCCCGCGCTATCGTGTGCGCATGACTGAGCCGGTGACCACCGGATGGACCGATTTCGCCGAAGCGACGGCCGGGGCCGCGGCCGCCCTTGCGGGGCACGTGATGGTGGCGATCTCGGTCAACATCCGCCAGATCTTGGGCCTGGCCGGGTGTCCGCGCGGGCAGCCGCGACCATCGGGTCGCTCATCCTCGTGGTCCCGTCAATCGTGCTGATCCTCACGGTGATCGGTTCCATGGACGACGCCTGGGTCCTAATGGTCCAGATCCTGCGCTAGTAGTCCCGCGAACTGTGAGAAAAGCCCCGGAAACTCGAGAATTTTGGGGCTTTGCTCACGGTTCGCGGATCTAGGTGAGGCAGTAGGGGCCGAGGAGGCTCTTGAGTTCGCCGAACAGGTCGGCCGTGACGGTGACCCGGCTGGGCAGCTCGAACACCCGGGCCACGTCGCCCTTGATGAGCTTGAGGCGCACCTCTGAGGTGCCGCTGTGGCGCTTGAGCACGTCGCCGAGCTGGGTCACGGTGTCCGTGGTCGCCCGCGCCTCGAACAGCGTGATCGACAGGGTGCCGTGATCCGAGGCCTGACCGAGGTCGGGCGCGAAGATGCTGTACGCGTGCAGGTTCATGCCGTCGTCGCGCATGCTGACCCGGCCCCGCACGACCACGACAGAGTCGCTGATGAGGTCGAGGGAGAACTCCTGGTAGGCCTTGCCCATGAACATGACGTCGATCTCACCGCCGAAGTCCTCGACCGAGATGATGCCGTACTGGTTGCCGGACTTCTTGGCGATGCGGTGTTGCACATTGGTGATGAGTCCGGCCACCGTGACGGTGTCGGCATCCTGGGTGTGATCCGAGGTGATCAGATCCGTGATGGTGGTGCTGGCGTGCTTGGCCAACGGGATCTCGAGGCCGGCCAACGGATGGTCGGAGACGTAGAGTCCGAGCATGTCGCGCTCGAGCGCCAGCTTCTCCTTTTTCGTCCATTCCGGCCGCTCGGGCACCTGCTCGGTTTCCTGCGGGTCGTCGAAGAGGCTGTCGAAGTCGAATCCGACCATGCCGTGCGACTCGTCCCGCTTGATCTTGACGGCAGAGTCGACCGCGCCCTCGTGGATCTCGAACATCGCCCTGCGGGTGGCGCCGAGGGAGTCGAACGCGCCCGACTTGATCAAGGACTCCACGGTGCGCTTGTTCGTGACCTGCAGGGGAACCTTGCGCAGGAAGTCGTGGAACGACTCGAAGGCGCCCTTCTCGGTCCGGGCGGCCCGGATCGCCTCGACGACGTTGAAGCCCACGTTGCGCACGGCACCGAGACCGAAACGGATGTCGGTGCCGACGGCGGCGAAGAAGCCGATCGACTCGTTGACGTCCGGCGGCAGTACCTGGATGCCCATCCGGCGGCACTCGTTGAGGTACAGCGCGAGCTTGTCGCGCGCGTCGCCCACGCTCGTGAGCAGGGCCGCCATGTACTCGGCAGGGTAGTGCGCCTTGAGGTAGGCGGTCCAGTAGCTCAGCACGCCGTAGGCGGCCGAGTGGGCCTTGTTGAAGGCGTAATCGGAGAACGGTAGAAGGATGTTCCACACGGTGGTAACGGCTTCCATCGAGTAGCCGTTGGCCATCATTCCGCCGGAGAAGCCCTCGAACTGCTTGTCCAGTTCGGACTTCTTCTTCTTGCCCATCGCGCGGCGCAACAGGTCGGCCTGGCCCAGCGAGAAGCCCGCCAGCTTCTGCGCGATCGACATCACCTGCTCCTGGTAGACGATGAGTCCGTAGGTTCCGCCGATGATGTCCTTGAGCGGCTCCTCCAGCTCCTTGTGGATGGGGATGATCTCCTGCTGGCCGGTCTTGCGCAGCGCGTAGTTGGTGTGCGAGTTCGCACCCATGGGGCCGGGCCGGTACAGCGCGATGACGGCAGAGATGTCTTCGAAGTTGTCGGGCTTCATGCTGCGCAGGAGCGCCCGCATCGGGCCGCCGTCGAGCTGGAAGACGCCCAGTGTGTCGCCGCGGGCGAGCAGTTCGTAGGCGAGCGGGTCGTCGAGGCCGAGGTCCTCGAGCACGGGCCGGTGACCGCGGTTGGCCTCGATGTTGTCGAGGGTGTCGTCGATGATGGTGAGGTTGCGCAACCCCAGGAAGTCCATCTTGATCAGGCCGAGGCTCTCGCAGGCCGGGTAGTCGAACTGGGTGACGATCTGGCCGTCTGCTTCACGGCGCATGATCGGGATGATGTCGATCAACGGGTCGCTGGACATGATGACACCGGCAGCGTGCACGCCCCACTGGCGCTTGAGGTTCTCGATGCCCAGAGCCGTGTCGAAGACTGTGCGTGCCTCTGCGTCGGTCTCGATGACCGCGCGGAAGTCGCCGGCCTCGCGGTAGCGCGGGTGGTCCTTGTCGAACATGCCGGTGAGCGGCATGTCCTTGCCCATGATGGGCTGCGGCATGGCCTTGGTGAGTTTGTCGCCCATGCCGAACGGGAAACCGAGCACTCGGCTGGAGTCCTTGAGGGCCTGCTTGGCCTTGATGGTGCCGTAGGTGACGATCTGGGCGACGCGCTCGGAGCCGTACTTCTCGGTGACGTAGTGGATGACCTCGCCGCGGCGACGGTCGTCGAAGTCGACGTCGAAGTCGGGCATGGAGACACGGTCGGGGTTGAGGAAGCGCTCGAAGATCAGTCCGTGCACGAGCGGGTCGAGGTCGGTGATGCCCATGGCGTAGGCGACCATCGACCCGGCGCCGGAGCCGCGGCCGGGTCCGACCCGGATGCCGTTGTCCTTGGACCAGTTGATGAAGTCGGCGACGACGAGGAAGTAGCCGGGGAAGCCCATCTGGGTGATGACGCCGACCTCGTAGTCGGCCTGCTTGCGGACGGCGTCGGAGATCCCGTTCGGGTAGCGGCGGATCAGGCCGAGTTCGGTCTCCTTGATGAACCAGCTCTCCTCGTTCTCCCCCTCCGGGGTCGGGAAGCGAGGCATGTAGTTGGCCGAGGTGTTGAACTTGACGTCACACCGTTCGGCGATCAGCAGCGTGTTGTCGCAGGCCTCAGGATTGTCCCGGAACAGGTGGCGCATCTCAGCGGCCGTCTTGAGGTAGAACTCGTTCGAGTCGAACTTGAACCGGTTCGGGTCGTCCAGCGTCGAGGCCGACTGCACGCAGAGCAGGGCGGCGTGCGCCGTGGCGTCGTGGGCGTGCGTGTAGTGCAGGTCGTTGGTGGCCACCAACGGCAGGTCGAGTTCCTTGGCGAGCTTGAGCAGGTCGGTCATGGTGCGGCGCTCGATGTCGATGCCGTGGTCCATGATCTCGCAGAAGAAGTTGTCCTTGCCGAAGATGTCGCGAAGCTCCCCCGCAGCCTGCCTGGCCTCGTCGTACTGGCCGAGCCTGAGCCGGGTCTGCACCTCACCACCGACGCACCCGGTCGTTCCGATCAGGCCCGTGGAGTAGGTGCTGAGCAGCTCGCGGTCCATCCGGGGCTTGAAGTAGTAGCCCTCGAGCGACGCGAGCGAGGAGAGCCGGAAGAGGTTGTGCATGCCCTCGGTGTTCTCCGAGAGCAGGGTCATGTGCGTGTACGCGCCGCTACCGCCGACGTCGTCGCGGTTCTGCGCGTTGGTGCCCCACTTCACCCGGGTCTTGTCCCGGCGGTCGGTGCCCGGGGTGATGTACGCCTCGGTGCCGATGATGGGCTTGATGCCCGCATCGGTGGCGGTCTTCCAGAAGTCGAACGCCCCGAAGACGTTGCCGTGGTCGGTCACCGCGATGGCGGGCATCCCCTGCTCTGCGGCGGCCGCGATCAGGGGTTTCACCCGGGCGGCACCGTCGAGCATGGAGTACTCGCTGTGCACGTGAAGGTGGACGAACGAATCATTCTGCGGTGACACGACTGCTCCAGCTGCTCTGGGGTTGTACTGATGGAGAAGGAGGGTGATATTCCAGCCTAATCGCCGCGCAGGATACGCAGGGCGTCGGCCAGGTCGTCCGGGTACTCCGCATCGAAGGTGACCCATTCGCGGCTGGACGGGTGCTCGAAGGAGAGTTGTTTGGCCACGAGCCACTGTCGGGTGAGGCCGAGTCTGGCCGAGATCTTCGCGTCGGCGCCGTACATGGCGTCACCGACACACGGATGCCGCTGGGCGGCCATGTGCACGCGGATCTGGTGGGTGCGCCCGGTTTCCAGGTGCACCTCGAGCAGCGACGCTGACGGGAAGGCCTCGAGGGTCTCGTAGTGCGTGACGGAGTCCTTGCCGCCGGCGATCACGGCAAACTTCCAGTCCGAGCGCGGGTGGCGCCCGATGGGAGCGTCGATGGTGCCGCTGGACGGATCGGGGTGGCCCTGCACGACGGCATGGTAGATCTTGTCGACCTCGCGGTCGTGGAAGGCTCGCTTGAGGTGCGTATAGGCGGCCTCGGACTTGGCCACGACCATCAGGCCGCTCGTACCGACGTCGAGGCGGTGCACGATGCCGGCCCGTTCTGACGCGCCGGACGTGGCGATCCGGTACCCGGCGGCGGCGAGGGCGCCAAGCACCGTGGGGCCGGTCCAGCCCACGCTGGGGTGTGCGGCGACGCCGGAGGGCTTGTTGATCACGACGATGTCGTCGTCGTCATGCACGATCGTGAGATCCGGCACGGCGATGGGAACGATCACCAGGTCCTGCTTGGGTGCCCAGCTCACATCCAGCCACGCCCCGGCGCGTAGCTTGTCGGACTTGCCGACCACGACTCCGTCGAGGGTGACTCCGTCGGACTCGGCGATCTCGGCCGCAAAGCTCCGGGAGAAACCGAAGAGCTTGGCGATGCCCGCGTCGACGCGCACACCGTCCAGGCCGTCTGGGAGGGGAAGGGCTCGGTTTTCCATGATGCCGTTCAGTTGGGGGTGACGAGGGGGGCCGGGGTTGCCGGCGACTCGTCGGCGGCTGATGCTGCTGCATCCGCCGAGGTGGTGCGGCGGCCGTCAAGGCCGATGCCACGAATCGTCAGCAGCATGAAGATCACCATGCTCACGACGATGCAGGAGTCGGCGATGTTGTAGATCGCCGGCATCATCCAGGGGGTGGAGATGAAGTCGACCACATGGCCGAGGCCGAAACTCGGCTCACGGAACAGGCGGTCGGTGAGATTGCCGAGCACGCCCCCGAGCAGGAGACCGAAAACCGTGGCCCACCGAAGCGAGCGGATGCGGCGGGCGAACCACACGATGAACACAACGACACCGGCCGCAATGAGTGAGAACACCCAAGTGAGGCCGGTGGCGAAGGAGAAGGCCGCACCGGGGTTCCGGATGAAGTGCAGTTGAAGCACATCACCCAGAACCCGGGCGGTCTCGCCCTCGGTCATCGATGAGACGACGAGGGCTTTACTGATCTGATCGAACGCATACCCGCCCAGGGCCACGAGGGCCAGGACGAGAAGGGCGCGGTGACTGACCTTCGTGGGAGTGTTACGCGCCAAAGCCCTGGAAGCTCGCCTTCGGCGAGTTGCCCGAGTCCTTGCCCGCACCGGCGCCGACAGGCGAGGCGGAGTCGAGGTCGCGAAGCTGACCCTCGATGTAGCTCTTCAGCTTCTGGCGGTACTCGCGCTCGAAGGTGCGCAGTTCCTCGATCTTGTTCTCGAGGACCGAACGCTCCTTGTCGAGGATGTTGATCTGCGCGCGCTGCTTGGCTTCGGACTCCGCGATGACGCGGGCCGCCGTGGCGTGACCCTCCGCGATCAGGGCGTCGCGCTTCTCGGCGCCTTCCTTGACGTGCTCCTCGTGCAGGCGGCGGGCCAGCTGCAGCAGGTTGGTCGTGCCGGCGGTCTCGTCGACCTCGGCTGCGGGCGCCGGGGCCGCGGCGACGGGCGCGGGAACCACTGCGGCGACCGGCTCTGCGACGGGCTCCGGGGTGTTCACGGGCTCGGCGGCCTTGGCCGGCGCTGCGCTGACAGGGGCTGCGCTGACGGGGGCAGCCGTCTCGCCGCCGGAGAGACGGGCCTTGAGGTCCTCGTTCTCCTGGGTCAGACGACGCAGCTCGACAACGACCTCGTCGAGGAAGTCGTCAACCTCGTCCTGGTCATATCCCTCACGGAACTTGGTCGACTGGAACCGCTTGTTGACTACATCTTCCGGAGTTAGCGCCATGGCTTTCCACCTCAAAACTTAATTGCGAACAGTTGTGCGAACACGTGCTTAGGCGCAATCCGCACCCGGTAGGTACCGGGGCGGTTGGCCGCCATCGATCCAGAATACATGCCGGGGCCGTGGTCGGGCTCCGGGTCAGAACAGAATCGCCGTAATCCACATGCCGATGATCACGCAGAGCATCGTCAGGCTCCACCCGAAGTCGAAGGCAATCGGGCCTACGCGCAGCGGCGGGAAAAGACGGCGGAAGAAATTAACCGGCGGATCCGTCACGGTGTACACGAACTCGATGAGTACGAGCACCACGCCGTGCGGGCGCCAGGACCGGTTGACACCGCGAACCAGGTCGACGATGAACCGGCCCCACATCACGAAGAAGTAGAGCAGGAGCACGTAATAGAGCAGCGCCCCGATCAGGGAGACTACAGACACGTTGCGTTAGGACTGGGCGAAGAAGGAGGAATCGGTGTCCCCCTCCTCTGCGGCGTTGTCACCGGAGATGACCACGTGCGACGGCGACAGCAGGAAGACCTTGGCGGTGACACGCTCGATCTTGCCGTACAGCCCCTGGGACAAACCGCTGGCGAAGTCGATCAGACGGCGCGCATCCGCATCGCTCATCTGGGAGAGGTTGATGATGACCGGGATGCCCTCACGGAAGGACTCGGCGATCACCTGCGCGTCGCGGTACTGACGCGGGTGGACGGTGAGGATCTCGTTCATTTCAGACACGACAACATTCTTGGGGGTGGAGGTCTTGTGCAGGGGCGTGACCGGTGCGCGGCCGGACGAGTGCGAGGCATTCGCCGTGCTGGCGTGGGTCGGCGCCGCGTGCGCGGACTGGGTGGGGAGCGTGGAGACGGGAGCCTTAGCGGGTTCCTCATATTCCAGCTCTTCGTCTGCCAGACCCAGGTAGACCATGGTTTTCTTGAGCGGGTTGGACATCTCTACCTCCGTGTTGGTATTACGACGTTTTCAGATTAACCGGTGCCGGGCGATTCCCGGTGATTGCGGTGCCAATTCGCAGGTGTGTCGCGCCCTCGGCGATGGCGGCTGCGTAGTCCTGGGACATGCCCATCGACAGGTATCGGGCGTCGGGGGCGATCTGGCGCATCTGCGCCCCCAGCTCGCTGACCATGGCAAAGGAGCGCCTCGGTTCGGCGCCGAGCGGTGCCACGGCCATCAGGCCGAGCAGGGTGAGTCCGTCGGATTCGAGCACCCGCTCGACCAGCTGTGCAAGGTTGGCGATCGAGACCCCGCCCCTGGCGGGATCGTCGGTCAGGTTGACCTGCACGAAGCAGTCGACCTTCACGCCATTGTCAGCGTTCGCACCCTCTGCAGCGCCAACGGGGGCACCCAGCGCGGTCACCAGGGACTCCCGGTCGACCGAGTGGATAACCGACGAGTATGCCCGCACCTGGCGGGCTTTCTTGCCCTGCAGCTGTCCGACGAAGTGCCACCGGATGTCCGACCCGCCCAGGTCGGCGGCCTTGGCCTGGGCCTCCTGGTGGCGGCTCTCGCCGAAGTCCCGCACCCCGAGCTGGACGAGCTCGCGAACGAGGCTCACCGGCTGGAATTTGGTCACCACGACTGTCGTGATCTCCTCGACCGGACGGCCGGCACGGCGGGCGGCGTCGGCTATGCCGTCGCGCACTCCGGCCAACCGCTCGACCAGCGCGGGGTCCGTCATGACGGACCCCGCGCTACCGAGAGCGACCGCGGCATCACTTGAGGAAGTCGGGGATGTCCAGGTCGTCTGAATCGTCCTCGAAAGCGGGGTCGGCGACGGGAGTGCTCGCGGCGGCATCGGTCGACCAGACCGAACCGGCGGGCTCGGCGGTCGTGACACCGTCGGATGCGGCTGCGGCGCCGGCGATGGCGCCGGCGGCTCCACCGGAGACTCCGGCGGCCACTCCTGCAGCGACCAGGTCGGAGCGGCGGACCTCGGCAACCTTGGCGCCGGGCTCACCGCCATCGAAGCCGGCCGCGATGACGGTGACCCGCACCTCGTCACCCAGGGTGTCGTCGATGACGGCACCGAAGATGATGTTGGCCTCGGGGTGCACGGCTTCCTGCACCAGGCGGGCCGCGTCGTTGATCTCGAAGATACCGAGGTTGGAGCCGCCCTGGATGGACAGCAGCACCCCGTGGGCGCCGTCGATCGACGCCTCGAGCAGCGGCGAGGCCACGGCGAGTTCCGCCGCCTTGATGGCCCGGTCGGCCCCGCGGGAGGAACCGATGCCCATGAGGGCGGAACCGGCGCCCTGCATGACCGACTTGACGTCGGCGAAGTCGAGGTTGATCAGACCCGGCGTGGTGATCAGGTCGGTGATGCCCTGCACACCGGCCAGGAGCACCTGGTCCGCGGTGGCGAAAGCCTCGAGCATGCTGATGCCGCGGTCGCTGATTTCCAGCAGCCGGTCGTTCGGCACGACGATGAGAGTGTCGACCTCGTTCTTGAGCGAGGCGACGCCGGTCTCGGCCTGGGCCTGGCGGCGCTTGCCCTCGAAGCCGAACGGCTTGGTGACCACACCGATGGTGAGGGCGCCGATGGACTTGGCGATGCGGGCAACGACGGGCGCGCCACCCGTGCCGGTGCCACCACCCTCGCCGGCGGTGACGAAGACCATGTCGGCTCCGGCCAGCGCCTCTTCGATTTCCTCGGCGTGGTCCTCGGCGGCACGGCGGCCGACCTCGGGGTCCGCTCCGGCGCCGAGACCCCGGGTGAGGTCGCGGCCGACGTCGAGCTTGACGTCGGCATCGCTCATCAGGAGTGCCTGGGCATCCGTATTGATGGCGATGAATTCGACCCCGCGGAGGCCGAGCTCGATCATGCGGTTGACGGCGTTGACGCCGCCTCCGCCGATTCCAACAACCTTGATGACTGCTAGGTAGTTCTGATTAGTTGACACGTCCGGCCTCCGGTGGAACCCTAAACCTCTACTCGAGGCTTAAAGTTATGCTGAGTATGCAATTCCTAAATTCGAAATTAGGTCCCAGGCGAGGCGCCATGGGGAGGCGCGCCCGCGTGTCGCGAATACTCAGCGCGATCCCAGCGGAACCGGGCTCTGGGGAGCCGATCCATCGCCCGGAGCCGGCTCAGCGGACGACGGCGCTATCGGGTGAGGAGACGTCGTACTCGGTGACACTGCCCACCGGATGGCTCACGATGAGCGCGCTGAGGACGACGGCCTTGTACTCGGACCGTTCGGCGTTGCCCCACACCACCCGCGCTCCCCGGTGAGGGTGAGGGTGACGTCGTCCTTGGTGGCGGCCGCGACGCTGTCGAGCTGGCTGCGGATGCCCTCCGGGAGCGCCCACACCACGGCGACGGCCGCCTGGAAGCCGGCACCGCTGGCTCCCCCGGTGGCCGTGATGATGGGGTACCCCGCCGGCCGGTCTGCGCTGGACTGGATGACAACCCCGGCCGCGTCGACGAGGTCGAAGCCGGTCGCCGAGGCGATCGCTCCTACGGGTTCACGTTCGATGATGCGCACGACGAGGGTGTCCGGTGGGCGGCTCTCCGTGACGTAGCTGCGGATCAGGGTGAATTCGCTGAGCTCACGTTTGACCTCGGCGAGGTCGACGAGCGGCAGCGGGGTGCCGAGCTGGCCGTCGAGAGCCTGGATGACGTCGGACGCGGGGATGCGGTTGGTGCCGGTCACCTCGATGGTGCGCAGTGCCATGAGCGGGGAGAACACTCCCACCAGCACGAACGCGACGAGGGCGGCGACGGTGCCGGCCGCGGCGATCCAGAGGTTGCGACGGCGGCGGGACCTGGAGGTGAACCGGCGGACCTCGCTGCGTTCGTACTGTTTGCGGGCGCGCCGGGCCGCGCGGAGCCGCGCTCGGGCGCTCCGGGCGGTGAGTGGGGGCTCGGCCGCCGTCTCACCGGCGGCGTCCGGGTTGGCGCCGGAATCGGAGCCGGCACCGGACACTCCGGCGCCGCGGGAACCGGTCAACCGGGACCAGGCCGACGGTGCCGTCTGGGCATCGGAGGCAGAGCTTCCGGACCCGAAGCCGGGCTGGGTGCCGGCCGCGGAAAGCGGCGGCAGTGCGATCGGTTCGGTCGTCGCGTCAGGCTCTGCCCGCGTTCGGTCCGCCGCGCCGGGCGCGGCCTTCCGGGTTGCGGCCGTGGGGGATGCGGACTTCCGCCGCGGTGCGGCGGCGGCAGGCTTCCGGGTCGCTGCCGGTTCGGGCTCCGGCGGCACCCCGGCACCCGGTCGGCCCGCCGGGGTGATCCCTGGGGGACGTTTCATGCGCGCGAGATCCGTGCGGGCATGATCAGCGCGCCCCGGCCGCTGTGTCGACGCTGAGCGACGCGAGCAGCTGGGGAACGATGCGGTAGACGTCACCGCAACCGAGGGTCACGACGAAGTCTCCCTCCTGGGCGATGCTGCCCAAGTAGTCTGCGGCATCCTGCCACTCGGGAATGTAGGCGACGTGGGTCGGGTCCTGGAAGCGGTCGGAGACGAGGGCGCCCGTGACGCCGGGCTCCGGGTCCTCGCGGGCGCCGTAGACGGCCAGCACGATGGTCTCGTCCGCGTACTTCTCCAGCGTGTCCGCGAATTCCTGCGCGAACAGCCGTGTGCGGCTGTACAGGTGCGGCTGGTGAACGGCGATGATGCGTCCGGTGCCCACGACGGTCCGGGCGGCCGACAGGGCGGCGGCGACTTCGGTGGGGTGGTGCGCGTAGTCGTCGTAGACGCTCACACCGCGCACGGTGCCGTGCAGCTCGAACCGGCGCTCGGTCCCGCCGAAGGCCGCGATGGCTTCCAGCGACGCGGCCGGCTCGAAGCCGAGTCCGACGAGAACCGCGAAGGCGCCCGCGGCGTTGATGGCGTTGTGGCGGCCGGGGATGCGCAGGGTCGCTGAATAGTCGATGCCCGCCCAGGTCACCGTGAAGCCGACCGGGCCGTTGGTGTCGATCGAGTGCACCCGCACTGTGGCGTCCTCGGCCTCGCCGAAGGTGATGATGCGTTTGCCCTCGAGCCGGCCGGTGACATGCACGGCACCCGGGTCGTCGGAGGAGACCACCACGAGCTCGCCGGCGTTCTGGGCGAACTGCACGAACGCCGCCTCGAAGGCCTCGAGCGAGCCGTAGTGGTCGAGGTGGTCGGGGTCCACATTGGTGATGAGGGCGATCCCGGTGTTGTAGAGCAGGAAGGACCCGTCGGATTCGTCGGCCTCGACGACAAAGAGGTCGTCGGCGCCGCTGCCCGCGCTCACGCCGAGGGATTCGATGACACCGCCGTTGACGAAGCTGGGGTCCTGGCCGAGCCCGAGCAGCCCGGTGACGATCATGCCCGTCGACGTGGTCTTGCCGTGCGCGCCGGCCACGGAGACGAGCCGGTGGGAGCGGATCAGCCAGGCGAGGGCCTGCGAGCGATGCAGCACGGGCAGCCCGCGTTCGAGCGCGAGGACGTACTCCGGGTTGTCCTGCCAGAGGGCCCCGGTGACCACGAGGCTGTCGGCGTCGCCGACATTGGCGGCGTCGTGTCCGATCGCGATGGTCGCACCCAGGGCGCGGAGCGCCTGGATGTTGTCGGAATCGCGCACGTCGGAGCCCGTCACGGTGTGCCCGGCGGCCAGGAACAGGCGGGCGATGCCGCTCATCCCGGAACCGCCGATGCCCACGAAGTGCACGGTTCCGAGGTCTGCGGGAACGATGAGGGTGAGGTCTGGCTTGATCACGTGACGGTCTTTCTGGCTGGCGGAGCTGGGGAGGCGCGGGTCTGGTTCCACGTTACGCGGCGCTCGACGTGAGGTCGAACCCGGTCTCGCTGTCGGTGTCGCTGTGGTCGGGCGCTGTGGTCGGGCGCTGTGGGGCGGTGCCGGGGTGGCACCGGGAAGGGTGGGGGAACCGGTCAGCGGGGCTTCGGCCGTCGCGCGGCCTGGTCGATGAGCTCCACCGTGCGCCGGGTGCCGTCGAGCACGCCCACGGACCGGGCGGCGACGCTCATCGCCTGGATACTGCCCGGCTTCCGCAGCAGGGGCAGCAGGGTCGATTCGATCCACGCGGGCAGAAACAGGGCATCGTCGATGAGGATGCCGCCTCCAGCCGCCACGACATCGGCCGCGTTGAAGCGCTGTTCGCCGTTGCCGACCGGGTACGGCACATACGCTGCGGGAATGCCCAGGGCGCTCAGTTCGCTCACTGTGGCGGCTCCGGCTCGCGAAACCGCGAAGTCGGCCACCGACAGCGCGAGGTCCATCCGGTCGCAGTAGGCGACCATCCGGTAGCCGTCCAGTCCGGGGTCGGTGACCTCTGCCTGGGTTCCGGTGATGTGCAGCACCTGCCAGCCGGCGGCGACGAGCGCGGGGGCGGCGTCCACGACGGTGCGGTTGATGCGGCGTGCGCCGAGCGACCCACCTGTCACGAGCAGTGTGGGCAGGTCGGCGGCCAGGCCGAAGAAGGTCAGGCCCTCCGGGCGGGATCCGGCTCGGTCGAGGACCTCGATCTCGCGCCGAAGCGGCATGCCGACGACTCGGGCGTGCCGGAGCCGGGTCCCGGCGAAGGCGACGCCCACGGAGTGTGTGAGGGTCGAGCCGAGCCGGTTGGCCAGGCCGGGCTTGGCGTTGGCCTCGTGGATGGCGATGGGGATTCCGGCGCGCCGGGCTGCGAGATACGCCGGTGTGGCCACGTAGCCGCCGAAACCCACCACGACGTCCACCTGGCGACGGCGCAGGGTGGCGGCAACCTCGTTGATCGCCCGGTTGAACCGGGGCAGGAAACGCAGGGCGGCGCGGTTGGGCCGACGCGGGAACGGGAGGCGGGGCACGATGAGCAGTTCGTAGCCGCGCTCGGGAACCAGCCGGGACTCCAGGCCCTCGCTCGTTCCGAGCACGAGCACCGTGGCGTCGGGGTCGCGCGCGCGGAGCGCGTCAGCCACCGCGAGCAGCGGATTCACATGGCCGGCGGTTCCGCCGCCGGCGAGCAGATAGGTGGTCATCGAACCGTTCCTCGTTTCGGTGCCGCGCGCACGGGCCCGGCGGCGACGGGAGCCGCGACCGGGCGGGCCTGGGCATCCTGCTGCAGATTGTGGTCGCTGCGTGCGAAGGAGAGCACGACGCCAATGGCGGCGAGGGTGGTGAGCAGCGCCGTGCCGCCGGCGGAGATCAGGGGCAGCGGCACCCCGAGCACGGGGAGCACCCCGAGCACGACGCCGATGTTGACCATGGCCTGGCCGATGATCCAGACCATCACGCCCGCCGTGGTCACCCTGATCTGCAGGTTGGTGGTGCTGTGCATGATGCGGATGAAGGAGAACGCGAGCAGGATGAACATCAAGAGCACGACGATGGCGCCGATGAGGCCGAGCTCCTCCCCGATGATGGCGAAGATGTAGTCGTTGTCGGCGGCGGGCAGCCAGGACCACTTGGCCTTGGAGTTACCGAGCCCCACGCCGAACACTCCCCCGTTGGCCAGCGCCCAGGTGCCGTGCAGCGGTTGCCAGCAGGCCGCTGAGATGGTGCCGTTGAGTTCGTGGCAGGTGTCGACGGCGAAGCTGAGGATGCGGGTCATCCGGTTCTCGCTCGTGACGGCCAGCAGGCCGCCGACGAGGATGCCGACACCCATCGGGGCGGCGAGCATACGCAGGCGCACGCCGGCAAAGAACAGCGCGCCGAAGAGGATGCCCGCCATGATGATCACGGTTCCGAGGTCCCCGCCGATCATGACGAGCATGATCGAGCCGCCGCCGACGCCGAAGACGGGGATGTACACGTGTCGCCAGTCGTCGAGCTTGTCCTTCTTCTGTGCCAGGAGCACGCCCAGCCAGATCACCAGGGCCACCTTGATGGCCTCTGAGGGCTGGAACTGCACGCTCCCGATCGCGAGCCAGTTGGTGTTGCCCGCCACGGTGATGCCCAGCGGGGTGAAGACGACGAGGCACTGGAAGAAGCAGGAGATCAGCAGGGCCGGCCAGGCGACCCGTTGCCAGAACCGCACGGGCAGCCGGCTGATCACGAGCATCAGCGGGATGCCGAGGACGGCGAAGATGCCCTGCCGGAAGAGGCCGCCGTAGAAGCCCGCGTCCTCGAGGTAGGAGTCGACCGACGAGGAGGACAGCACCATGACCAGGCCGAAGAGCACCAGGAACAGCGTGGTTCCCACAAGCAGGAGGTAGTTGGTGGATTCTGCCCTGAAGACCCGGCCGAGATTGATGCGGGTCAGTGAGCTGCGTACCTGTCCGAGCGGTGCGGAGGTGTTACCGCCGGCCTCAGGCACCCGGGTACGAGGACGAGTCTTCATGCGACCCACCTCCCAAATAATCGTGAACGGCCTGGGCGAACTTCGCCCCGCGTTCCGCGTAGCTCGCGAACTGGTCCATGGACGCCGCTGCCGGCGCCAGCAGGACGACGTCTCCGGCCTCGGCCAGCGAGCCGGCCAGGCCGACCGCTGACGGCATGACCTCACCAGTGTCATCTGAGTCGATCTCGAATACCCGCAGGGCGGGGGCGTGTCGCCGGAATGCCGCAAGGACTTCGTCCCGTTCGACTCCGATGATCACGGCTCCGCGCAACCGACCGACGTGCCGGGCCACCAGATCACCGATGTCGACGCCCTTGAGCAGCCCGCCGACCAGCCAGACGACGGAGTCGAAGGCCGCCAGCGAGGCGTCGGCGGCGTGCGGGTTGGTCGCCTTGGAGTCGTCGACCCAGCTGATGCCGTCCTGCACCGCGACCACTTCGATCCGGTGCGCGTCGAGCCTGAAGGTCTCCAGGGCGGCACGGATGGCCGCGGGGGCGACATCGAACGATCGCGCGAGCGCCGCGGCGGCCAGGATGTTGGCGACGACATGGGGTGCGGCCAGGCCGGCCGCGACGAGGTCGGTGACTGTGGTCAGCTCGATGGCGCTGTCGAACCGGTCCTCGAGGAAGGCGCGGTCGCAGACGATGCCGTCGACGATGCCCAGATCGCTGGGGCCGGGCACGCCCAGTCCGAAGCCGATGGCCCGGGCGCCGTCGCCCACCTCGGCGTTCTCGACCATGCGCATGGTGGCGAGGTCGGCCTTGTTGTACACGCAGGCCACCGTGGTGTTCGCGTAGACCTTGGCCTTGGCATCCCGGTAGGCGTCGGCCGAGCCGTGCCAGTCGAGGTGGTCGTCGGCCACGTTGAGGCAGACGCTGGACCAGGGCACCAACGCGCCCGGGCCGGTGAGGGGCAGGTGGTGCAGCTGGTAGCTGGACAGCTCGACGACGAGCACGTCCCAGCCCTGCGGGTCTCGCACGGCGTCCAGTACGGGCACGCCGATGTTGCCGCAGGGCGCCACCCGGTGGCCGCCCGCCGCGAGCATGGTCGCCGCAAGCTGCACGGTGGTGGTCTTGCCGTTGGTGCCGGTGACGAGGATCCAGGGCGCGGGCGGGCCGACCTTGTCGCGCAGCCGCCAGGCCAGTTCGATGTCGCCCCACACCGGGATCGACTCGGAGTGGGCCCAGAGCAATACGGGGTGGTCGGGGTGGAACCCCGGTGACACGATGAGGAGTTCTGGGGCGTGTGCCGCGAGGCCGGCCGGCACCCCGTCCAGGTCGGCGGTCAGCAACGGGATGCCGAGGACCTCGAGCAGGCGGGCCCGGTCGTCCGGGGCGGTGCCGGCCACGACCAGCACGTCGGAGCCGAGCTCACCAAGGGTGTCGGCAGCGGCGAACCCGGTCATGCCCAGGCCGAGGACGGCCACGCGCAGCCCGGTCCAGTCCGAGTGCCAGCTGGTCAGACGCTCCAGGCGGTCGTCGGACGGGGTGTCTGCGGAGTGGGCTCCCACTAGCGGGCCAGCCATTCGAGGTAGAAGGTGCCGACGCCAGCGGCCACGAGCAACCCGCCGATGATCCAGAAGCGCACCACCACGGTGACCTCGGCCCAGCCCTTGAGTTCGAAGTGGTGATGGATCGGGCTCATCAGGAAGATCCGTTTGCCCCTGGTGACTTTGAAGTAGGCACGCTGGACGATCACGGAGCCGGCTTCGATGACGAAGAGGCCGCCGATGAGGACCAGGAGCAGTTCGGTGCGGCTGAGGATGGCCAGCGCGGCCAGTGCGCCGCCCAGGCCGAGCGAGCCAGTGTCGCCGAGGAAGATCTTCGCCGGGCTGGTGTTCCACCAGAGGAAGCCGATCAGCCCACCCACGATCGCGGCGGCCACGATGGCGAGGTCGAAGGAGTCGGGTCCGGCGTAACACTTGTAGACGTCGGCGATGTCCGATCCGCCCGGGTTGCAGGACTGGTTGGACTGCCAGAATCCGATGATGATGTAGGACCCGATCGCGAAGACCAGCGAGCCCGTGGCGAGACCGTCGAGACCGTCGGTGACGTTGACGCCGTTGGAGGTCGCCGCCACGATCAGGCAGATCCAGACGATGAACGCGGCGATCCCGATGAAGGTGCCGAGCTTCATGAAGTCCAGCGGCAGGTCCCGAATGAAAGAGATGTGCGTGGAAGCCGGCGTCTCGCCGTTCTTGTCGGGGAACTGCAGCGCCATCCAGCCGAAGGCACCGGCGACGACGACCTGTCCGGCGATCTTCTGCCAGCCGCCGAGGCCCAGGCTGCGCTGGTTGCGGGTCTTGAGGTAGTCGTCGAGGAAGCCGACCAGCCCGAGGCCGACCATCATGAACAGCACGAGCAGCGGGGATGCCGTCAGCGGCCGCTGTTGCATCCACATGGCGAGGAAGTAGCTGACCAGGACGCCGACGATGATGATGATGCCGCCCATGGTGGCGGTACCGCGTTTGGCGTGGTGACTCTTGGGTCCGTCATCGCGGATGAACTGGCCCCAGCCGAGCTTGTGGAAGAGCCGGATGAACAGCGGGGTCAGGAGCAGCGTGAAGACGAGGGACATCGCTCCAGCCAGCAGGAGGGCTACCACGAGTACAACTTTCCCAGTCGGTCGCCGAGGAAACGGAGTCCGGCTGAATTCGATGATTTGACGAGCACAGTGTCGCCTGGCTTCACGGTGTCGCTCAGCAGGGCGAAGGCCTCGTCGGCGTTGTCGACGTAGGCCGACTCGCCGTCCCACGAGCCTTCGTTGATGGTGCTGATGTGCATTCGCCGGGCGGCGGGACCGACCACGACGAGTTGGGAGATGTTGAGGCGCACGGCGAGCAGGCCGATCCGGTCGTGCTCGTCGCCGGCCAGTTCGCCCAGTTCACTCATCTCGCCCAGCACGGCGATGCTGCGGCCGTCGGGCTTGCGGATCTGGGCCAGGGTCTTCAGGGCCGCCGTCATGGAGTCGGGGCTGGCGTTGTAGGCGTCGTTGATGACGGTGATGTCATCGCGTCCGCCCATGACCTCCATGCGCCACCGTTCGGCTACCGTGACGGATTCGAGGGCCGTGACAATGTCGTCGATGGGCACGCCGAGAACATCGGCGACCGCGGCTGCGGCCAGGGCGTTCATCACGTGGTGTTCGCCGAGCACCCGGAAGGAGACCGGCCGGCTCGCTCCGGTGGGCAGGTGCAGCGTGAAGCTCGTGCCGGTGCGGGTGCCGTGGATGTCGGACGCCCGCACGGAGGCGCTCTCTCCCTCACCGAACCAGACGACACGCGCATCCGTGAGAGCGGCCATGCCGGCCACCCTGTCGTCGTCCACGTTGAGCACGGCCACATCGCTCGGGAGCAGGTCGGTGACCATCTCCGATTTGGCACGCACGGTGGCGTCGATGCCGCCGAAGCCGCCCGCATGGGCGAGGCCGACCTTGAGCACGACGCCGATATCGGGCCTGGCCATCCGCACCAGGCGCCGGATCTCGCCTTCGGCGCTCGCGCCCATCTCGGCGACCAGGAATTCGGTCTGCTCGGTGACCTCGAGCATGGTCAGCGGGGCGCCAACCTCGTTGTTGAAGGAGGCGCGTGCCGCCACCGTGGGGCCGACCTGCTCGAGGATCGCCTTGAGCAGGTTCTTGGTGGTGGTCTTGCCGTTGGAGCCCGTGATGCCGATGACCCGGAGGGGTCCGGTGGCGCGCACGCGGGCGATGACCGCGGTGGCCAGGTCGCCCAGGCCGGTCACGGCGTCCGGCACGAGCACCTGGGCGACGGGAAGGTCGAGTAGGCGTTCGACGATGATGAGGACGGCGCCGTTGGCGACGGCGGCCGGTGCGAAGAGGTGACCGTCGGTCTCCTCCCCCGGCTTGGCGACGAAGATGTCGCCAGAGGCGACCTCTCGGGAGTCGGTGTGGACCGCGCCGCTGACGAGGGAGTCGGCGGTCAGCGTGTCGGATGCGTCGGGCGCGGCGAGGTGGAGCTCGCCGTTCATGGCCGCCGCGATCTCGGTCAGGCTCAGGGCGATCATCTACAGCCACCCGGCTTCCTGCAGAGCGAGGCGGGCATCGTCCCGTGCGGAATAAGGCAGTTTCACACCCGCCACCTCCTGATAGTTCTCGTGGCCGGGGCCGGCGTAGAGCACGACATCGCCCTCTCCGGCCAGCGACAGGGCACGGCGGAAGGCCGTCGCGGGGTCGGGGACCTCGTAGAGTTCGCCGTCCGGGACCGCGGCGCGGGCCGCGTCAAGGAGGGTGGCCCGGATGCTTGCGGCGTCTTCGAAGCGCGGATGGAAGTTGGTAATGACGACGGCGTCGGCGCCGCGGGCGGCGATGGCGCCCATGTCGGCGCGTTTGGTCTTGTCCCGGTCGCCGTCGGCGCCGAACACCATGATGATGCGGCCGGTGGTCGAGGCCCGGATCGCGGCCAAGGTGTTGAGGAAGGCGTCGGGGCTGTGCCCGTAGTCGATGTAGACGAGGGGCCCGCGGTCCCCGGAGATCAGCTCGGCCCGACCGGGAATGTACGCGGTGATGCCGCCGTCCCGCTCCAGGGCGTGCTCGATGGCAGCGAGGTCGAAACCGGACTCCACGAGCATCACGATGGCCAGGGCGGCGTTGGCGGCCATGTACCAGCCCAGCAGCGGGACCTGGGTGTGCAGGCGCCGACCGTCCGGACCCTCGAGCGTGAACTCGGTGGAGCGTGCCCCGGTCGCGACGACGTGCATGTGCCAGTCTGCCTCGAGATCGGAGGTGTCCATGGTACCGATGTGGGGGTGGTTGGCGAGGGTGGTGACCGGGATGCGGCTCTCGGCGGCGATCCGACGGCCCCATTCGGAGTCGACCGTGACGACGCCGCGGCGAGATCGGTCGGGCTGGAAGAGCTCCAGTTTGGCCTGGAAGTACTCCTCCATGTCCGCGTAGTCGTCGAGGTGGTCGTGCGAGAGATTGGTGAACCCGGTGAGGTCGAAGACCAGGCCGTCGACCCGGTGCCGGCTGACCGCCTGTGCCGAGACCTCGACGCCCACGGCGCGAACCTCGGCTTCGCGCATCCGCGCCAGGAGGGCGTGCAGCTCGCTGGCCTCCGGGGTGGTCAGCGAGCTCGTGACGGCGACGTCGCCGATCCGGCGTTCGGCGGTGGAGGTGAGTCCGGCGACCACGCCGAGCTGGCTGAGGATCGCGAAGAGCAGGTAGACGACGCTGGTCTTGCCGTTGGTGCCGGTGACGGCGAACAGCGTGGCCGGGTTGTCGGCGGTGCGGTGGATCCAGGCGGACACCGCCCCGAGGGCCAACCGCACGTCGGCCGTGACGAGCACGGGGAGCCCGCACTCGGCGGCCAGCAGCGCACCGGCCTCGTCGGTGAGTACGGCCACTGCGCCGGCCTCGCGGGCGGAGGCGGCGAAGGAGGCCCCATGGATGAGGCGCCCGGGCATCCCCACGTAGAGGTCGCCGGGCTGTACGGTGCGCGAGCTCAGGCTCACGCCGGTCAGCTCCCGGGTACCCGCGTCGCCGCGGAGGTCAAGCTTGAATTCATCGACTAGTCCCGACAACGACCGCGGGACCGGATGCTGAGGACGCAGAGCCGAGGGTGCCAAATCGGTCACGAGGCTCACTTTCTTACCAGGTACCGGAGAGATCAGGCGCGGCGGCGCCCGAGGGAACTGCCCGGTACTTCTTCAGCACCTGACTCATGACTTCCTGGAAGACCGGAGCGGATGCTGCTGAAGAATTCATGTTAACAGGATCGGCCAGACTCACCGAAACGACGTACTGCGGATCGTCGGCAGGGGCGAAGCCAGACACCGACACAAGATAGCCCTTGGTGTATCCGCCGTTACCGTCGGGCATCTGGGCCGTTCCGGTCTTGGCGGCCACCCGGTAGCCGGGGATCTTCCACTTCTCGGCGAGCCAGCCCTGCTGGTAGACCATTTCGAGCATGTCGGCGGTCTCGCGGGCCGCGGTAGGCGAGACGACCTGGGCGCCCTCGACGGAGGGAACCTCGGTCACGGTGCCGTCTGCGGCCTTGCAGCCTGACACCAGCTGCACGGGCATGCGCACCCCGTTGTTGGCGATGGTCTGGTAGATACTCGACACCTGCAGGGCCGTCGTGGTCAGGCCCTGGCCGAACATGGTGGCGTAGGAGGTCTGGTTGTCCCAGTTCTCCGCGGCGTGCAGGATGCCGGAGTCCTCGGCGGGGAAGCCGCTCTCGGTGACGCTGCCGACACCGAACTTGGTCATGTAGTCGTAGCGCTGCTGGTCACTCAGGAGCTCGCCGAACTTGGACATTCCCGTGTTGGACGACTCGATGAGGACACCCGTCAGGGTCAACCGCAGGTCGCCGTGCGCGGAGCTGTCGTTGATGTTGGCTCCGTTGGCGGGTAGGTAGCGGAACGGGGCGACGACCTGGGAGTTCGGGTCGGCGAGGCCTGCGTCGATGACGGATGCCGCGGTGAGGGCCTTGAAGGTCGAGCCGGGCTCGTAGGAGGCGCTGAAGGCGCGGGAGCCGCGGTCGTCCGGGTTGGTCGTCGCGCTCACATTGTTGGGGTCGACCGCGGGATAGTCGGCGACGGCGACGAGCTTGCCGGTCTTGACCTCCTGTACGACGACGTTGCCCCAGGCGGCGCCGGTGGCCTGGGCCTGCTTGGCGAGCACCTGCTGGACGAACCACTGCAGGTCGGAGTCGATGGTGGTGACGACATCGCTGCCGTCCACGGCGGCCTTCGTGGTGACGGTGCTTTCGGGCAGGCGCACACCGTCGGCGCCGCGCTCGTAGGTCTCGATGCCGTTGTTGCTGGCCAGGCAGGAGTCCTGACCCAGCTCGAGGCCGGCCTGCGCCTCGCCCTCACCGGAGACGAAGCCGACGAGGTTGCCGGCGACGGCGCCGTTGGGGTAGACCCGGCTGGGGTTCTGGTAGAGGTACAGCCAGGGGATGTCGAGGGCGTCGAGGGCGCGGAAGGCATCGACATCGACCTGCTTGATGATGTAGGCGAAATCGGACTTGGGATTCTCGGTCAGGGAGTCCGTGACAATGCCCTGCACGGCGTCGGCGGTCTGGCCGGTGATGGCCCCGATCTCGGCCGCGGCCTGGGCCACCGGCACCGAAACATCCTTGCCGTTGACGGTGCGGGTGAAGGTGCTGGTGTTCTTGGGCGAGACAACGACGTCGTAGCGCATGACCGTTCCGGCCAGCACGACCCCGTTGGCGTCGAGGATCTCGCCGCGGGAGCCGTAGACCGTCTTCTCCACCGAGCGATTACCGAGGGAGTCGGCGCTGAGGGAGTCGGCGCGCACCACCTGGATATCCACGAGGCGTACCACGAAGAGTCCGATGATCGCGACGAGGACAAGAATCGTCGCCGCCACCCTGCGCTTGCTGGACATGCTTCTTTTCGCCACGTGTGGTCCTCCTGTACCGGACTGTACCGGCGTTTAGCGAGTGGTCGGCGACGGCAGGCCGTCGGTCACGGCAACTGCCAGCGGAGCCGATCCGCCGACGGGCGCGGCGGCCGCGGCCGCGACGCTGGTCCCCTGGCCGCCTGCGGGCAGCTGAGTCACCAGCGGCACCCCGGCGAGCAGGGCGTTGGGCACCAGGCTCGCGGCGCCGGCCTGGCTGCCGCTGGCCGAGCTCGGCGCACCGAGGACGGCGCCGTCGGAGAGTCGGAGGTAGGCGGGGCTGGAATTACTGACCATGCCCAGAGCCTCGGCGTTGGCGGCCAGGCTCTGCGGCGAGGACACCCGGATGAGGTCCTCGCTCACACTGCTGGCCGTGCGGCCGAGTTCGACCTGGCTCGCGCGCAGTGCCGAGATCTCGTAGGCGCCCTGGGAGATTCCGACGCTCAAGAGGAGCTGGGCGACGATGACGGCCCCGACGCAGGCGACGGCCGACAGCGCGTAGACCACGCGCGGCCGCTTGTGAGCGCTCGGGCTGACGATCTCGATGTGGCGACGTTCCTCCGCCCCGGTGTGCGGCGCGTGATCCGGACGCAGCGGTGCCGATTCAAATGCCCGGGCCAGGTTGTCGCTCATTCGGCTCTCCTCAGTCGTTCAGCGGCACGCAGGCGAACCGACGTTGCACGGGGGTTGATGGCTTTCTCGTCCTCGGACGCCTGCTCGGCGCCGCGGATGAGAAGGGTGAACAGCGGCTTGTGCTCCGGCAGTTCGACGGGAAGTCCGGCGGGGGCGCTGGACGTGGAGGCGGCGGCGAACATCCGCTTGACGATGCGGTCCTCGAGCGACTGGTAGGCCATCGTCACGATGCGGCCGCCGACGGCGACAGCTTCCATCGCGGCGGGGACGGCGCGTTCGAGGACGGCCAGTTCCTGGTTGACCTCGATGCGCAGCGCCTGGAACACCCGCTTGGCGGGGTGTCCCATCCGCTGCACGGCGACGGGGGTGACCTTGGTGATGACATCGACCAGCTGGGCCGACCGGACGAACGGCGCTCTCTCGCGAGCCTCAACGATCGCCGTGGCGTAGCGTCCGGCGAGTTTCTCCTCGCCGTACTCCTGGAAGATGCGACGCAGTTCGGCCTCGCTGTAGTCGGCGAGGATGCGTTCGGCGGTGAGCGGCGAGGTGCTGTCCATACGCATATCCAGCGGAGCGTCCTTGGAATAGGAGAAGCCGCGCTCGACCTGGTCGAGTTGCATGCTGGAGACGCCCAGGTCGAACAGGATGCCCTGGACCTCGCTGATGCCGAGACCGGCGAGGGCGTCGAGGATGCCGTCGTAGACCGTGTGGACCAGGTGGATGCGGTCGTGGAACGGCTTGAGGCGCTCCTCGGCGATGGCCAGCGCGTCGAGGTCGCGGTCCAACCCCACCAGGGTGAGGCCGGGGAAGCGGCTGAGCATGGCTTCGGCGTGGCCGCCCATGCCGAGGGTGGCGTCGACGAGGATCGCGCCGGGCTTGTCCAGAACGGGGCCCAGGAGCTCGATGCTGCGTTCCAGCAGCACCGGGGTGTGGATCTCGCTCAGCTGGGGCCGGTCGCCCGGGATGGCTGAGGTGGTGTCGGTGGTCATCTCGTCGTTCGGTGTGTTGTTCGTGTTGTCGTTGATGTTGGTGCCGTTGCTGTCGTTGGTCATAGCTACCCGGGCTGGATCCTGGGGCCGGATCCCCATCCGTTCCGCCTGGCACCGGGGAAGTGTGTCAGGAGGGCGACGGCTGGGAGTCGAGCACCAGGAGCTAGAAGAGTCCCGGAATCACCTCCTCCGTGATGTTGGCGAACGAGGTTTCCTGTTCGGCGAGGTAGGTGTCCCAGACCTCGGTGTCCCAGATCTCCACGCGGTTGCCCACGCCGATGACCGTGAGGTCGCGGTCGAGTCCCGCGTACGCCCTGAGGTTGGCCGGGATGGTGACGCGGTTCTGCTTGTCGGGGGTTTCGGCGCTGGCTCCCGACAGGAAGACGCGAAAGAAGTCCCGCCCCTCCTTGCTCGTGATGGGCGCCTGGCGGATCTTCTCGTGCACCTCGTCGAAGTCACGCGAGGTGAAGACGTAGAGGCAGCGTTCCTGACCGCGAGTCATAACGATGCCGGTCGAGAGCTCGTCGCGGAATTTGGCCGGCAGGATGACGCGTCCTTTGTCGTCGAGCTTGGGGGCATAGGTCCCGAGGAACATTCGTCACCCCTCTCTTCCGGCCAAGGTCAGGTGTTGCTCCACTTTACTCCACTATCAACCACTTTGTCTGGAAATCAGGGTGTTTTACCGTTTATTCGCTGATTTATTCCCCGATTTCACAGGGAATCACTGGGTGGAGGGAAATCCCACATTTTGGAGCACTTTTGCTCGTTTTTGGGCATGAAAAAGGGCCGACCGTGTGGTCGGCCCGTGCGGGTTCCGGCTAGTGGGGCAAAAGGGAGGCTCGTGGGGCGAGCGGGAAGGGGCTGGCAACGAAAACGCCCGCCATCCTGGGTGCGCCAGGGGCGGGCGTTATTCCGGCAGACCGGATGGGTGAACCGGCGGGTCTGCGTGACGGGCTCGTGGAGCCCATCCGTTGGCTACTGCTGCCCGTCCTGGCGGCGGTCCCAGCGGTCGTTGAGCTTGTCCATGAAGCCCTGCTGGGTGCGCGCCTGCGCGGGGCGGCGGGTCTGGGAGGACGACGGCCTCGTCGCCCGGGCCGTGCGACCCGGCGTGATGGCCAGAAGCACCCCGCCGAACATGATGATGAATCCGATGATGCCCAGCCAGAGCTGCTGCACCGCAACACCGGCGACAAGAGTCGCGATCCCCACGACGCCGGCGAGAACCCCGAGGACGATGGATCGGTAATTGGGGCGGAGACGCGTGCCCCCGACGCTCGCCACGAATTCGGCATCGTTGTGATAGAGACTGCGCTCCATCTCTTCGAGGAGTCGCTGCTCTTGTTCTGAAAGCGGCATCTCATTCCTCCAATTGGGGATCGAGCGGATTAGACCCTAATTCTAGTCCAGCCGAGATGGCTAGGCTAGGCACGTGGCTCAAAGCACTCGACTGGTCGATCTGGTTCATTCTCGCATCGACGAATTCATCAATACGCGTGAATCAATTGTGACGACCATCAGCCCGGACCTCACTGTGCTGGTGGACTTCTCACGGCAGTTTCTCAGCGGCGGGAAGCGCTTCCGGGCCCAGTTCGCACACCTCGGCTGGCAGAGCGTTCCGGCGACCGTGCCGACGTCCTCCGACGGGGTGCCGGCGGGCCTGGCCGGGCTGGTGTCTGCGGCCAGCGCACTGGAGGTCTTCCATGCCGCGGCGCTCGTCCACGACGACATCATCGACAATTCGGATACCCGCCGGGGAGCGCCCTCGGCGCACCGACGCTTCGAGAGCCTGCACGGTGCCAACGGCTGGGCCGGAAGCCCCGCCGACTTCGGCCGCGCCTCGGCGATCCTGCTCGGCGACCTCCTGCTCGGCTGGAGCGACGAGCTGCTCGACGAGGGCCTCGACGCCGCCGCCGACCGGGTCAGCGCACGGCGCGCCCGCACCGAGTTCAACCTCATGCGCACGGAGGTCACGGCCGGCCAGTATCTCGACATCCTCGAGGAGCGGGCCTGGCTCACCCAGCCGGAAGCGGAGCTGCTCGACCGCGCCGTGCGGGTCATCATCTTCAAGTCGGCCAAGTACAGCGTGCAGGCACCGCTGGTGATCGGCGCGGCCCTGGCCGGCGCCGATGACGACCAGCTCGACATCCTGCGGGCGTTCGGGCTGCCGCTGGGGATCGCCTACCAGTTGCGCGACGACCTGCTCGGTGTGTTCGGCGATGCAAGCGTCACGGGCAAGCCCAGTGGCGACGACCTGCGCGAGGGCAAGCGCACCGTTCTGATCGCCCTTGCCAGGGAACGCCTCGACACGGCGTCCCGGGGTACCGTCGACAGGCTGCTCGGGCGCCCCGACCTCACGTCGGAGCAGATCTCCGAGCTGCAGCAGATCATCGTCGACAGCGGCGCCGTCGACAGGGTCGAGACCCTGATCCAGGAGAACGTGGCTCAGGCTCTTGCCGCCCTGGACGGTTCGCTCGTGGAGCAGAGCGTGCTGGTCGCGCTCACCGACTTCGCCGGCACGGTGACCCGGCGGGTCTTCTAGGCGTTCGAGCGGCCGGGCTCGATCAGGCCAGGGCCTGCGCCACTCGGCGAACCTCGGCCTTGCGTCCGGCCAGGAGTGCGTCGATCGGGGGGACGCCGAGGCTGTCGTCCACCTCGAGCAACCATTCCATGGCCTGCTCGTCGGTGAAGCCGTCATCGGAGAGCACGATCAGGGTGCCGCGGAGCTCACCCACCGGTGCTCCCTCGCGGATGAAGGACACCGGGACGCTGACCTTGCCGTCGCGACGGATCGCGAGGAGGTGCTTGTCTTCGATGAGCTGGCGCACCCGGCTGTGGCTGATCCCGAGGACCTCGACGAGGTCGGGGATGGAATACCACTCGGGGGTGGAGGAAGGAACGGACTGCTGCGGAGCGGAAGACGAATCGGTCACCTTCCAAGCCTCCCACGATTCAGCACGGGCGACAAACCCCTATCAGCCCCGGTCACACGGGCGATCTGGGTGGTTGCCGCGTGGTTAATTGACTCGGACTCGCTTCTGTGTGAGCGTTGAGGACACATCATCTATCGATAGGACGTGCAATGCCGGTCAGAGCCAGCAAGATCGAATCGGGGACGGTCACCGCCGACTCCCACGGTGCTGACTCCCCCATCGCGTCGGCGGTCGTGCGCCCCGCGGCACGGCGCCGCCCGGCGAAGACCGGCGCGCGGCGCTCCTGGTCGGCGGTGGCGAGCATCCCCCTGGTTCTCGTGAGCACCGTGGCCATCGTCTTCAACCTGGCGTCACCCGCCCAGGCGGCCACTGCACTGAAGAAGCCGCTGAAGACCCGCACGACGCTGCCCCAAGCGACGGTGAAGCCGGTCCAGACCGTGCGCCCGGCGACGTCGACCCCGGCGCCGACCCAGTACACGGTCGTCGACGGCGACACCATCAGCGCCATCGCGGGCACGTTCGGCCTCTCGACGGCGTCGGTCCTCGCACTCAACGGCCTGGGCTGGAGCGCGGTCATCTTCCCCGGCCAGGTCCTCACCCTCTCGACCTCCCCGGTGACGGCAGCGGCCGCCCCAGCGGCGGTGGCCAGCGAACTCACCCGCTACACGATCCGTTCCGGCGACACCCTCAGCGGGATCGCGGCCGCCAACGGCGTGAGCGCCGACGCCGTCTTCCGTGCCAACGGTCTGGGCCGCGACAGCATCATCTTCCCCGGCCAGACCATCGTGCTGCCGGCCGCCGGATCCTCGGTCGTGGCCGGTGGACCCCAGGTCTCGCTCGCGTCGACCACGTCGGCGTCGTCCGGCACCCACACCGTGGTCTCCGGCGACACCGTCGACAAGGTGGCCGGCGCCGCCGGCGTCTCGGTGCAGGCGGTCCTCGAGGCCAACGGCCTGGGCTGGTCGAGCGTCATCCACCCCGGCCAGGTCCTGAAGATCCCCGGTTCGGCGCCCGTGCTGGACGCCGCACCCGCCGTTGTCGTCACCCCGACCGTGACGGCGGCGCCTGCAGCGACGGCCGTGCGCGATACCGTCACCGCTCTGACCTCGGAGATGGCCGCGAACGCGCGGCTGATCATCGCCGTCGGACGCCAGGCCGGAGCCAACGACGCCGCCCTGGTCGTCGCCCTGGCCGCGGCCGCCCAGGAGTCCGGCCTGCGCAACATCGACTACGGCGACCGCGACTCGCTCGGACTCTTCCAGCAGCGGCCGAGCTCCGGCTGGGGAACCGCCGAGCAGGTCATGGATGCCGAGCGCGCCAGCCGTGCCTTCTTCGGCGGCCCGGTCAACCCCAACGCCGGTGTCACCCGCGGGCTGTTGGACATCCCGAACTGGCAGAGCATGACGGTCACGCAGGCCGCCCAGGCCGTGCAGATCTCCGCCTACCCCGACCTCTACGCCAATTGGGAGGCTTCTGCCAGGAGCTGGCTCGCCGAACTCGGCTGACCGGCCCTGACTCGTCGCCCACGCCTGACACCCTGTCGACGCTGGAGACAGTGATCGAATCGTGTCCCGCCGCGCTGGTGGTCGATCCCGAGGAACGCGCGAGTATTCCGTAGACTCGACGGGTGACCGAAAGCCCCACTGACCCCATGATCGGCCGTCTCATCGACGGCCGCTATCAGGTGCGCTCCCGGATCGCCCGCGGCGGTATGGCCACCGTGTACCTCGCCACCGACCTGCGCCTCGAGCGTCGGGTGGCGATCAAGATCATGCACGGCCACCTGGCCGATGACAACGCGTTCCGCAGCCGGTTCATCCAGGAGGCCCGCTCGGCGGCGCGCCTGGCGCACCCGAACGTGGTGAACGTCTTCGACCAGGGCCAGGACGCCGATATCGCGTACCTGGTGATGGAGCACCTGCCCGGCATCACGCTGCGCGACCTGCTCAAGGACTACGGACGGCTCACCCCCGAACAGACCATGGACATCCTCGAGGCCGTGCTGTCCGGCCTCGCCGCCGCCCACAAGGCCGGCATCGTGCACCGCGACGTCAAGCCGGAGAACGTGCTGCTCGCCGACGACGGCCGCATCAAGATCGGCGACTTCGGCCTGGCCCGTGCCGTGAACAACAACACCGCCACCGGCCAGGCCCTTCTGGGCACTGTCGCCTATCTCTCCCCCGAACTCGTCACCCGTGGGATCGCGGATGCCCGCAGCGATATCTACGCCCTCGGCATCATGACCTACGAGATGCTCACCGGCGAGCAGCCCTATGTCGGTGAGGCGCCCATGCAGGTGGCCTACCAGCACGCCAACGACACCGTTCCGATGCCCAGCCTGGTGGCCGCCGGCGTGCCCCAGGAACTCGACGAGCTCGTGCTGTGGGCCACGGCCCGCGACCCAGAGGAACGCCCGCGAGACGCCCGGGTGATGCTCGACCAGCTCCTCGACGTGGAAAAACTGGTGCGTCCGAACGACCAGACCGCCATGCAGGCCACCATGGTGCTGCCCCGGAGCGTCGTGGCCGCCTCGGCCGACGCCGAGACGCAGATCCTCGGTCGTGCTCCCCTGGCGGCCGCGGCGACCCTGATCGCCCCCGACCCCGAGACGGGCGAGGTGGACAGCACCGATCAACTGGCCGGCACGACGCAGAAGCGTCGCCGCCGCGGCTACTGGCTCTTCACCCTGATCGTGCTGTTGGCCGCCCTCGCCGGCGGCGCCGGCTGGTACTTCGGGGTCGGCCCCGGTTCCGAGATCGCCGTGCCCAGCCTGACCTCGGCCTCGCCGGAGGACGCTACCGCCCAGCTGGAGGCGCTCGGCCTGGTCGCCGCCCCCGGCACGGCGTACAGCACCGAGATCCCCGCCGGGCTCGTTGTCGGCACCGACCCCGGCGACGGCACCCGCGTGGCCAAGGGCAGCACGGTGACCGTCAACGTGTCACAGGGACCAGCCCCGATCGTGCTCCCGACCCTGGCCGGTCTGACCCCTGACGCCGCCGCGACGGCGATCAGCGACTCCCGTGCGGTGCCGGGCACGGTGGACGAGATCTTCTCCAACACCGTCAAGAAGGGCCTGGTCATCTCGGCCACCCGTGACAGCGACGGCGGCGACGTCTCGCAGGGCGGCGACTCGTTCGAGGGCGCCACGATCAACTACGCGGTCTCCCTGGGCGACGTCACCGACGTCACCGGCAAGACCCTCGCGGACGCCATCGGCACGCTGGCCGACCAGGACCTCGAGGGCCGCTCGGGGCCGGAGACCTACAGCGAGACCGTGGCGCAGGGCAAGGTCATCTCGGCCGCGCCGGCCAGTGGCGGGCCGCTCCGGAAGGGCTCGGTCATCACGCTCACGGTCTCCCGCGGTCCGGAACCCGTCGAGGTCCCCGACGTGGTCGGACAGGGGTGGTCCGAAGCCAAGACCACGTTGAGCGACCTCGGCTTCAAGCTGAGCTACAACCCCGGCGCGGACGCCATCGCTGCCCTGCTGAGCGTGGCCTCGACCGACCCGGTCGCCGGCACCTCGCTGCCCAAGGGCAGCACCATCACCCTCAAGCCGACGAACCCGTTCGGCTAGCTAGCCCGCAGCACGGGCCCGTCACACGGTCGCCCACCTGCATGCTCGCTCCGGCATGTACAGCAAACGCGGCCCCGGATGATCGGGGCCGCGTTCGGCCGGACTGCGGGTGTGCCCGCGGACTGCTAGCGGGCGGCCAGCTCCTCGGCCACCAGGAACGCGAGCTCCAGGGACTGCATGTGGTTCAGGCGCGGGTCGCAGAGCGACTCGTACCGGGTCGCCAGGGCGGCCTCGTCGATGTGCTCGGAGCCACCGAGGCACTCGGTGACGTCGTCTCCCGTGAGCTCGACGTGGATGCCGCCCGGGTGAGTGCCCACCGAGCGGTGCGCCTCGAAGAAGCCCTTGACCTCGTCGACCACGTCGTCGAAGCGACGGGTCTTGTACCCGGTGGGCGTGGTGACGCCGTTACCGTGCATGGGGTCGGTGACCCACAGCGGTGTCGCGTCGCTGGCCTTGATGGCCTCGAGCAGCGGCGGCAGAGCGTCGCGGATCTTGCCGGCACCCATCCGGGTGATGAAGGTCAGTCGGCCGGGTTCGCGGTCGGGGTCGAGCTTGTCGATCAGGCGCAGCATGTCGTCGATCGATGTGCTCGGGCCGAGTTTGACGCCGATGGGGTTGCGCACGCGGGAGAGGAAGTCCACGTGGGCGCCGTCGATCTCGCGGGTGCGCTCCCCGATCCAGACGAAGTGCGCCGAGGTGTTGTACGGCGTGCCGGTGCGGGAATCGATGCGCGTCATGGGGCGCTCGTAGTCCATCAGCAGACCCTCGTGGCTGGTGTAGAACTCCGTGCGGCGCATGGCCTCGAAGTCGGCGCCACAGGCGATCATGAACTTGATGGCGCGGTCGATGTCCTTGGCCAGGCCCTCGTAGCGCTGGTTGGCCGGGTTCTTCGCGAAGCCCTGATTCCAGCTGTGCACCTGGCGGAGGTCGGCGAAGCCGCCCTGCGTGAACGCACGGATCAGATTGAGGGTGGAGGCGCTCGTGTGGTAGGCCTTGACCAACCGGTCGGGGTCGGCCTCGCGGGACTCCGGCGTGAAGTCGTACCCGTTCACGATGTCGCCGCGGTAGGCGGGCAGGGTCACGTCGCCGCGGGTCTCGAAGTCGCTCGAGCGCGGCTTGGCGAACTGGCCGGCCATACGGCCCATCTTCACGACGGGCATGGAGGCGCCGTAGGTGAGGACGACGGCCATCTGCAGTACGGTCTTGACCCGGTTGCGGATCTGCTCGGCCGTGGCGCCGCTGAAGGTCTCGGCACAGTCGCCGCCCTGCAGCAGGAAGGCCTCGCCACGGGCAGCCTGGGCCAGGCGGTCGCGCAGGATGTCGACCTCGCCGGCGAAGACCAATGGCGGCTGGGTGGCCAGCTCGGCGGAGGCGGCGGCCACGGCGTCGGCATCAGGCCAGGCCGGCTGCTGCTTGATGGGAAGGGTGCGCCAATAGTCCAGCCCGTTGATTACAGATGTGTCTGCCAGTACAACCGGTTCGGTGGGGTCTACCACGGGACTGAGCCTGTTTTCTCTTCTTCGGCCCGCTCGGTGCGGGCCTGGGGTGAACGTCACGGGCGCGGCAAGCGCACACGGCCCGTGAGGGATATTCGAGCCTAGCGTGAAAGGCTGGCGCGCTTCTCCTTGACACTGGTGGCATAGACGTCGACATATTCCTGCGTGCTGAGGCGGCGCAGCTCATACATCAGCTCGTCCGTCACAGAGCGCAACACGAACCTGTCGCCCTCCATTCCCTCGAACCGGCTGAAGTCCAGCGGCTTCCCGATCACGATTCCGATACGTCGGACCTTGGGGATCCGGGTGCCGGTGGGCATGGCCTTCTCGGTGTCGATCATGGCAACGGGCACGACGGGGACGCCCGCCTCGAGCACCATCCGGGCCACGCCCGTGCGACCGCGGTACATGCGGGCGTCCGGGCTGCGAGTGCCCTCGGGGTAGATGCCGAGGGCTCCCCCGGCGTTCAGGACCGCGAGCCCGGTATTGAGGGAGTCTTCGGAGGCCTTGCCGCCGGACCGGTCGATGGGCAGCTGCCCGGTGGCTTTGAAGAACTGCCGGGTGGCCCATCCCTTCAGGCCCGTGCCCGTGAAGTACTCGCTCTTGGCCAGGAACACGACCCGGCGCGGCACGACAAGCGGCAGGAAGACCGAGTCGATGAAGGAGAGGTGATTGCTCGCCAGCACCACGCCGCCCTCTTTGGGGATGTTGTCGAGCCCGATCACCCAGGGCCGGAACAGGCCGAGCAGGAGCGGGCCCGCGACAATATTCTTCATGAACCAGTAGAACATCGGTGTCCTTACCTGACGGTGCTCTGCACTGCGCTGCCCTCGAGCACAGCCAGCCTACTCACCGGTGACGTGTCGGCGGGCGAGATCGGCGGCGCCGACGACGCCGGCATCGTTGACCAACTCGGCGATGGCGAACTCGGCCTCTGGGTGGTAGCCACGGGCCGGCAGGTTGTCGAGGTAGGCGCTGCGGATGGGCTCGAGAAGCAATTCGCCGGCCGCGGCCACACCGCCGCCGAAGACGAAGACCTGCGGGTCGAGCACCGCGGCCAGGCTCGCGCAGGCCTGGCCGAGCGAGGCGCCGAGCTGGCGGAGCGCCGCCAGGGCACCGGGGTCGCCGTCCTGGATGAAGCGGCCGACATCCTTCCCGGTGAGCTTGCCGCGCTTGGCGCGCGACGCGGCCAGGCCCAGCCCGATGCCGCCGGCATCCGCGAATTCGTTGGCGATGCGCAGCAGGGCACGTCCGGAGCCGTACTGTTCGATGCAGCCGTGCGCGCCGCAGCCGCAGGGCAGTCCGTCGGGCACGACGCGCAGGTGGCCCAGCTCGGCACCCACACCGAAGCCGCCACGGAACAGCTTGTCGCGGGAGACGATGGCGCCGCCGACGCCGGTGCCGATGGTGAGAGTCACCATGTCGCTGTAGAGCCGGCCGGCGCCGAAGCAGAACTCGGCCCAGCCGGCCGCGTTGGCGTCGTTCTCGATGATGATGGGCACCGACAGGCGGGACTCGAGCTTCTCGCGCAACGGCTCGTTGCGCCAGTTGATGTTGGGGGCGTAGTAGACGGTCGACTGAGCGGCGTCGATGAACCCGGCGGCGGCCACACCCGCGGCGACGACCTCTTGACCCGCGGAGAGTCCTTCGATCATCTCGACGACGGCGTCCTCGATCTCACGCGGATCCGCGGCCTCGGTGGGGCGGCGGTCCGACTTGATGATGGTTCCGAATTCGTCGACGAGGGCACCGGCGATCTTGGTCCCGCCGATGTCAATCCCAATGGCGTGCACGACTGACACCTTTCGTTGGTGGAGCTTCAGGGAGGATCTTGCGTCGGTTGCACACCGACCTGGGCGCGAGAGCGACCTGAACGACCACGGAGGCACCCCCTAGAGTGTAGTAAACGAGTATGCCGCCGGGAGAATCGCGAGGCTCAAGTCGTTTCACGGCTAGAGTGGTCGCACTTACCCGTCCGGTGCCAAAGGAGTTACCGTGAAACAGTTCGACGAGCCTGCCGTCGTCCCCGCCGACCCGAACGCGAACGTCACCGACCTGCTGGTCGACCGCCTCGCCCTGACCCCGCACTCCGTTCTGTTCTCACGACCGGACCAGGGTGGGTGGCTGCCGGTCACCACCACGGAGTTCCACGCCGAGGTCGTCGCACTGGCCAAGGGCCTTGTCGCCTCCGGTGTCCAACCGGGCGACAAGATCGGCTTGACCTGCAAGACCCGGTACGAATGGACGCTGATCGACTTCGCCGTCTGGTTCGCCGGTGCGATCCTGGTCCCGGTCTACGAGACCAGCTCACCCAGCCAGATCCAGTGGATCCTCAGCGACTCGGGAGCAACGGCGCTCATCGTGGAGACTGCGGACCACTTCGCCCGGTTCGACGAAGTGCACCCTGACCTGCCCGGCGTCGAGACGGTCTGGCAGATCGACCTCGGCGACCTCGACAAACTCGCCTCCCGCGGGGTCGACGTTCCGGATGCCGAGATCGAACGCCGCCGCAGCCTGGCGGTCGGCTCGGACATGGCCACCCTCATCTACACCTCGGGCTCCACCGGGCGCCCCAAGGGTTGCGTGCTCAGCCACAGCAATTTCGTGGAGACCAGCCGTAACGCCGGGATCGCGCTCAAGCCGGTTCTCACCGACCCGGAGGGCGCATCCACGCTGCTCTTCATCACCACCGCCCACGTCTTCGCCCGCTTCATCTCCGTGCTCTGCGTGCACGGCGGCGTGCGGGTCGGCCACCAGCCGGACACCCGGCAGTTGCTGCCGTCCCTGGGGAGCTTCAAGCCCACCTTCCTGCTGGCCGTTCCGCGGGTGTTCGAGAAGGTCTACAACTCCGCCGAACAGAAGGCTGAATCCGGCGGCAAGGGCAAGATCTTCGAGGCCGCGTCGGATGTCGCCGTCGAGCACTCGAAGCTCATCGAGGCCGGGGAACGGATCCCGCTGGCCATGAAGATCAAGTTCGCCCTCTTCGACAGGCTCGTCTACAGCAAGCTGCGCGCCGCCATGGGCGGCAAGGTGAAGTACGCCGTGTCGGGCTCAGCACCGCTCGGCGCCCACCTGGGCCACTTCTTCCACAGCCTGGGAATCGTCATCCTCGAGGGCTACGGCCTCACCGAGACCACGGCGCCCGCGACCGTGAACCTGGCCACAAAGTCAAAGATCGGCACTGTCGGACCGGCGCTGCCCGGTGTGTCGGTGCGGGTCATGGACGACGGTGAGATCGAGGTCAAGGGCGTCAACGTCTTCACCGAGTACTGGCAGAATGCCGAGGCCACGGCCGCCGCCTTCGACGACGGCTGGCTGAAAACCGGGGACATCGGCGCCCTCGACGCCGAGGGTTTCCTCTCGATCACCGGGCGTAAGAAGGAAATCATCGTGACCGCCGGCGGCAAGAACGTCGCCCCGGCCGCGCTGGAAGACCCCATCCGCTCCAACCCGCTGGTCGGCCAGGTTGTCGTTGTCGGCGACCAGAAGCCGTTCATCGCCGCCCTGGTGACCCTCGACCCGGAGATGCTGCCGGTGTGGCTGAACAACAACCACGAGGACGCCGGTCTGTCGCTCATGGACGCGTCGGTGCACCCGAAAGTGCTCGCCGAGGTGCAGCGCGCCATCGACCACGCCAATGAGACGGTCTCCCGGGCCGAGTCGATCCGGAAGTTCGTGGTGCTGCCGGTCGAGCTCACCGAGGCCGCCGGCTACCTCACCCCCAAGATGAGCATCAAGCGCGACGTGATCCTGCGCGACTTCGCCGCAGAGATCCAAAACCTCTACGGCGCCAATCCGGTCACCGCGGCCGTGCCGGTGCGCACGAGCGCCGAGGACTAGCGCCGAAGCTCAGGGCCGTGCGCTGCCGGCCCTGAGCTGGGAGGGCCTGGCCTAGAACCAGTCCGACTCGCGGACTTCCTTCATGGCCGCCCGCCGGCTCTCCTTGTCGAGTCTGTCGAGATAGAGCAAGCCATCCAGGTGGTCGGTCTCGTGCTGCAGGGCCTGGGCCAGCAGGCCTTCGCCGGCCAACTCGACCGCGTTCCCGTCGAGGTCGATGCCGGTGACCCGGGCGAACGGGAACCGCCGAGTGGGGTACCACAGTCCGGGCACCGACAGGCAGCCCTCATCGACCAGCTCCGGCTCGCCCGAGAGCTCGACGATGACCGGGTTGAGGATGTAGCCGATATCGCCGTCGATGTTGTAGCTGAACGCACGCAGGTTGACGCCGATCTGCGACGCAGCGACTCCCGCGCGTCCCGGCAGCTTCACGCTGTCGACGAGGTCCTCCACGAGGCTCCGCACCCGTGCGTCGATCGTGCCGATCGGCTCGGAGCGGGTCTTGAGGACGGGATCGCCCAGCAGGCGGATCTGGCGTTCGGGCACGGGGTGACTCTCTTCGGGTTCAGCGGCGGCCGGTTCGGCGTCGGTCGCGGTACAGATGGGAGGAATACGGGTTCGGGTGGTGGAGTGCAGCGGATGTGCCGGCGCTCAGGCGCGTCGCTCGGCGGGCAGGCCTTCCACGACGAGGGCGGCCAGGGTGCGCGCGGCCAGGCGCGTGATCGGCTTGAGATCTTTGTAGGACACGACACTGCCGGCGGCCAGCTGCGGGTCGTACGGGATCCGCACGATCTCGCGCACGCGAGACCTGAAGTGCGACTCGATCTCCTCGAGCTTGACCAGGTTGGTGCCCTGCGTGGCCGTGTTCAGGGCGACGACGGCGTTGCGCACGAGCTCGCCGTAGCCATTGGCTTCCAGCCAGGTGAGCGTCTCCGACGCCAGCCGCGCCTCGTCGACGCTGCCGCCGGAGACGATGACGATTGAGTCGGCCCGCTGCAGGGTCGCCCGCATGACCGAGTGCACGATACCGGTGCCGCAGTCGGTGAGCACGATCGAGTAGAACCGGGCCGCGAGGTCGGCGACGACGTTGTAGTCGTTCTCGTCGAACGCCTCGGAGAGCAGCGGGTCGGTGTCGCTGGCGAGGATGTCCAGCCGGGTCTCGTCCCGGGAGACCAGGGCGGAGAAGTCGGTGAAACCGCCGATGGAGGCGGCCTTGGTGACGACGTCGCGCACGGTCGACCTGGTCTGCTTGGTCACACGTTCGGAGAGCGTGCCGCGGTCGGGGTTGGCGTCGACGGCGATGATCCGGTCCTCGCGGGCGTCGGCGAGGGCCATTCCCATGAGCGCGGTGACCGTGGTCTTGCCCACCCCGCCCTTGCGGGTGAGGACCGGCACGAAGCGGGCGCCGCCCTCGAACTGCTTGCGGATGCGTTCGTCCATGGCCTGGTGAGCGCGCACGGCGGCAGAGTCGCCGAGGTTGATCAGGTGGAAGGAGGCGCTGTAGACGAACCGGTTCCAGCCGCCCTTGGGCGCCCGCCGGGTGCGCCGGTTGACCTCGAGCAGCCGGTCGGAGGTGAGCATCGAGGCGGACTCCGGGGCGACGGTGTCGGTGCGGGTGCGTTCGCGCCGGCTGCCGGTGGGCGCACCGGTCGGACCGGTGCCGAGCGAGAGCGCGGCGGCGGCGGTGCCGCTGGCTCCGACGGGAACGGCCAGCTCGCGCGCGGGCTGAGGGGTGACGATCTCGATGGTGTGCGTGCCGGGGTGGGCATGAGCCGACGGGTCGCCGGCCGTCCGGCCCGCTCCTGCGGGCCGCCCGGATCCGCGGGTCAGTGCGGACGACGGCGCAGAGGCCGCCGACACGGCCCGCGACCCGTCGCCCAGTGGCACCCCCAGGCTCTCGGGCAGTGCCGCCGCGAGGTTGTCGAAGGTATGCGGCGGGAGTTCGCTGTGATACTCGTCGCCGGCCCGCACCGAGGTGCCGGCGGCGCCCACGGCCCTGGCCGAAGCCGGAGCCGGGGTCAGCTCGCCGTCACCCTCGTCGTGCGGATAGGTATCGTCTGTCCGTTTATCTGTCACAGCAGACTCCTCGTTCCTCAGCGGGCCACGAATGAGGCCCAAATCAGGCCTCAGCCTAGCGTGGTCGCACCACCACGAGCAGGTCACCGGCGTCAACCTGCTGGGTGGTGGGAATCGCCACCCGCTCCACCACGCCCGCGATGGGCGAGGTGATGGCCGCTTCCATCTTCATGGCTTCGATGGACGCCACGCTCTGGCCGGCCACGACATGATCGCCGTCGGCGACCTGCAGGGTGACCACTCCGGAGAACGGGGCGGCGATCTGGCCGGGCTGGTTGGCATCCGCCTTCTCGGCGGCCTTGGTCACGACGGCGATGCTGCGGTCGCGCACGAACACCGGACGCAGCTGGCCGTTGAGGATGGTCATGACGGTGCGCATGCCCTTGTCGTCGGCCTCGCCGATCGCCTCCAGGCCGACGTAGAGTCGTACGCCCTTGTCGATCTCGACCGAGTGCTCGGTACCCTGGCGCAGGCCGTAGAGGTAGTCGACGGTGTCCACGACGGACAGGTCGCCGAACAGCTCGCGGATCTGCTGGAAGTGCCGGGTGGGCGCGGGAAAGAGCAGCTGGTTGAGCATGCCGCGCCGGGTGTCGCTGTCGCCGCCCAGGGCTTCTTTCTCGTCCGCGGTCAGCTCGGTGGTGCTCACGCGCACGTTCCGGCCCTCGAGGACCTTGCTGCGGAAGGGCTCCGGCCAGCCGCCGGGCAGGTCGCCCAGCTCGCCGGCCATGAAACCCACCACGGAGTCCGGCACGTCGTACTTGGACGGGTTGGCCTCGAAGTCGGCGGGGTCGGCGTTCACGGCGGCGAGGTAGAGGGCGAGGTCGCCGACCACCTTGGACGACGGCGTCACCTTGGGCACCCGGCCCAGGATGGTGTTGGCCGCCGCGTACATGTCCTCGATGAGCTCGAAGTCGTCGGCGAGGCCCAACGCCACGGCCTGCGTGCGCAGGTTGGAGAGCTGTCCGCCCGGGATCTCGTGCTTGTAGACCCGGCCGGTGGGGGCGCGGAGGCCGGATTCGAAGGGGTGGTAGACCCGGCGCACGTCCTCCCAGTAGGGCTCGAGGTCGCAGACGTTCTGCAGCGAGATACCCGTGTCGCGCTCGGTGTGCGCGAGGGCCGCGACGAGCGACGAGGCGGAGGGCTGGCTGGTGGTGCCGCCCATGGGCGCGCTGGCCACGTCGACGGCGTCGGCGCCGGCGCGGGAGGCCGCGAGCAGTGTGGCGAGCTGGCCGCCCGGAGTGTCGTGAGTGTGCACGTGCACCGGCAGGTCGAACCGTTCGCGGAACGCCGCGACGAGCTTCTCCGCTGCGGCCGGACGCAGCAGCCCGGCCATGTCCTTGATGGCCAGGATGTGTGCGCCGGAGGCGACGATCTGGTCGGCCAGGCGCAGGTAGTAGTCCAGCGTGTAAAGGTCCTCGGCCGGGTCGAGCAGGTCGCCCGTGTAGCAGACCGCAACTTCGGCCACGCTGCTGCCGGTGTTCAGCACGGCATCGATGGCCGGGCGCATCTGGTTGACGTCGTTGAGGGCGTCGAAGATGCGGAAGATGTCGACGCCGGTGTCGCTGGCCTCGCGCACGAACGCATCCGTCACCTCGGTGGGGTACGGCGTGTAGCCGACGGTGTTTCGACCGCGCAGGAGCATCTGGATGTTGATGTTGGGCAGCGCCTCGCGGAGGGCGCCGAGGCGCTCCCAGGGGTCTTCGCCGAGAAAGCGCAGCGCGACGTCGTAGGTGGCGCCGCCCCAGGCCTCGACCGAGAGCAGCTCCGGGGTGAGCCTGGCCACGTGCGGGGCCACGGCGACAAGGTCCTTGGTGCGCACCCGGGTGGCCAGCAGGGACTGGTGGGCGTCGCGGAAGGTGGTGTCGGTGACGGCCAACGCGGTCTGGGCGCGCAGGGCGCTCGCGAAACCGACCGGGCCGAGCAGCTGCAGCTTCTGGCGGGAGCCCTCGGGCGCCGGCAGCGAGAGGTCGATCTTCGGGAGCTTCTCCGCCGGGTTCATCAGCGTGATCGGCACCCCGTTGGGCTGGTTGACTGTGACGTCGGCCAGCCAGTTGAGGATCTTCGTGCCGCGGTCCTTCGAGGCGCGGCCGCGCAGCAGCTGCGGGCGCTCGTCGATAAACGAGGTGCTCAGGTCGCCGTTGGCGAAGTCGGGGTCTTCGAGCACGGCCTGCAGGAAGGCGATGTTGGTGGAGACGCCGCGGATGCGGAACTCCGCCAGAGCGCGCTTGGACCGGGTGACGGCGGAGGCGTAGTCGCGGCCGCGGCAGGTGAGCTTGGCCAGCATCGAGTCGAAGTGCGGGCTGATCTGCGCGCCCGGGTTGATGGTGCCGCCGTCCAGGCGGATACCGGCGCCGCCGGGTGAGCGGTAGGTGGTGATCTTGCCGGTGTCGGGCCGGAAACCCGCGGTCGGGTCCTCCGTGGTGATGCGGCACTGCAGGGCGAAACCGCGCAACTTGATCGAGTCCTGGCTCAGGCCCAGGTCGGCGAGGGTCTCCCCCGCGGCGATCCGGATCTGCGACTGCACCAGGTCGACGTCGGTGACCTCTTCTGTGACGGTGTGCTCCACCTGGATGCGCGGGTTCATCTCAATGAACACGTGCTGGCCGGCGCGTTCGCCCACGGTGTCGAGCAGGAACTCGACGGTGCCGGCGTTGACGTAGCCGATCGACCGAGCGAAGGCCACGGCGTCCTTGTGCAGACGCTGGCGGATCTCCTCGGGCAGGTTGGGCGCGGGCGCGATCTCGATGACCTTCTGGTGGCGGCGCTGCACGGAGCAGTCCCGCTCGAACAGGTGCACGGTCTCGCCCGTGGCATCCGCGAGGATCTGAACCTCGATGTGACGCGGGCGGAGCACGGCCTGCTCGAGGAACATGGTGGGGTCGCCGAAGGCGCTGTTGGCCTCCCGCATTGCTTCTTCGAGTGAGCCGCGCAGGTCGGCCATGGTGGCGACCCGGCGCATGCCGCGTCCGCCGCCTCCGGCGACGGCCTTGGCGAAGATGGGGAAGCCGATGTCCTCGGCGGCCGCGATGAGTTCCTCGACGTCGCGCGACGGTGCGCTGGACTTGAGCACGGGGACACCGGCGGCGATTGCGTGTTCCTTGGCGGTGACCTTGTTACCGGCCATTTCGAGCACGTGCGATCCCGGCCCGATGAAGGTGATTCCGGCGGCCGTGGCCGCTTCGGCCAGCTCGGGGTTTTCGGAGAGGAATCCGTAGCCGGGATAAATGGCGTCTGCGCCACTCTCCTTGGCCACCCGGATGATCTCGGCCACGTCGAGGTAGGCGCGCACGGGGTGACCCGGCTCGCCGATCTCGTACGCCTCATCGGCCTTGAGCCGGTGCAGCGAATTGCGGTCTTCGAACGGGAAGACGGCGACTGTCTTTGCTCCCAATTCATAGGCGGCGCGGAAGGCGCGGATTGCTATCTCTCCGCGGTTGGCGACGAGGATTTTGGTGAACATAGAGACCTTTCGATCCGGGAGCGGCACACAGCTGACGGTTAGGTTCTCTAAGACTAGTGAAGGTAACGTATCTACTTGTGCACGTACTTAGCGTTAGCTCCCTCAAGGGAGGGGTAGGCAAGACCACGGTGACCCTTGGTCTGGCTTCTGCTGCCTTCGCCCGCGGTGTTCGGACCCTCGTGGTCGACCTCGATCCGCAATCGGATGTCTCTACCGGGCTCGACATCCAACTCGCCGGCCACCTCAACGTGGCCGATGTGCTGGCCTCACCGAAGGAGAAAGTCGTGCGGGCCGCCATCGCGCCCAGCGGCTGGACCCGCGGCCGCCCCGGCACCATCGACGTCATGATCGGCAGCCCCTCCGCCATCAATTTCGACGGCCCGCACCCCAGCATCCGGGACATCTGGAAGCTCGAGGAGGCCCTCTCCACAGTGGAGAAGGACTACGACCTCGTGCTCATCGACTGCGCGCCCTCGCTGAACGCGCTCACCCGCACCGCGTGGGCCGCCAGCGACCGAGTTGCCGTGGTCACCGAGCCCGGCCTGTTCTCGGTGGCCGCCGCCGACCGCGCCCTGCGCGCGATCGAGGAGATCCGTCGTGGCCTCAGCCCCCGGCTGCAGCCTCTGGGAATCATCGTGAACCGGGCCCGCACGGCCTCGCTCGAGCACCAGTTCCGCATCAAGGAACTCCGCGACATGTTCGGACCTCTCGTACTCACCCCGCAGCTTCCCGAGCGCACCAGCCTGCAGCAGGCCCAGGGTGCGGCGAAGCCCCTGCACACCTGGCCCGGCGACAGCGCCCAGGAGATGGCGCACTACTTCGACCAGCTGCTTGACCGCGTGCTGCGCACCGCCCGCATCGGCGAGTACGCCGAGGCGACAGCGCGCTAGAAGGGTTCACACCCCCGCGAGCTGTGAGAAAAGCACCCAAACGCTTGCGTTTTGGGTGCTTTTCTCACAGTTCGCGAGGGATGGTTGATCGAGCCTGTCGAGATCCTAGGAGACCTTGCGGGAGACGCGACGGGCGGCGAGCTCGTCCGAGGGGTCGTTAGCCTGGGTGTCGAGTTCGACCAGGGTGGTCTCGACCTCGCGGAGGACCTTGCCCACGGCGATACCGAAGACGCCCTGGCCGCGGCTGACGAGGTCGATGACCTCGTCGTTGGACGTGCAGAGATAGACGCTGGCGCCGTCGCTCATGAGGGTGGTCTGGGCCAGGTCGTTCACGCCGGACTCGCGGAGCTGGTTCACAGCGGTTCGGATCTGCTGCAGAGAGATGCCGGTGTCGAGGAGGCGCTTGACGAGCTTGAGCACGAGGATGTCGCGGAAGCCGTAGAGGCGCTGGGAGCCGGAGCCGGCCGCGCCGCGCACGGTGGGTTCGACGAGTTCGGTGCGGGCCCAGTAGTCGAGCTGGCGGTAGCTGATGCCGGCGGCGCGGGCCGCGACGGCTCCGCGGTACCCGGAGTTTTCGTCCAGCTCGGGCATGCCGTCGGTGAAGAGCAGTCCCTGACCGTAGCGAGACGAATCGTCTCGGGGATTGAGCTCACTCATACGATCGCCTCTCGGGGGTGGATGCGAACCTTCAGGCCGCACTTCAACGTTAGCGAGGCCGACGGCCCCAACCCGTGACATCCGGTGCAAAGGCCCCGGCGTGTCTTGGGAACGGTGACGCGTGCGCGGATTGTGCTCCGCGCGCACCCACCAGTTGCGTGCCACGAGGAGTCGAGCACGCTGGCATACGTTGAACTTGCAGTCTACGACCTATTTGGTCAGGCGACCCAGGGCGGAGCGGATGAGGCTACCGCGGATCACTTCGAGCTGGCCGGCGATCTCCACGGCCATCTCGGCGGCCTTGGCCCGGCTGGAGGCGTCCTTGCGGCGCGCGAGCGGCACGAGCGCGCTCTCGATCAGGCCTAGCTCGCGTTCGGCCGCACCGCGGAACCCGCGCAGGTGCCGAGGTTCGATGCCGCTCTTCTGCAGGTCGACGAGGGCACGGAGCACCTGCAGGGCGTCTTCACCGTAGTGCTCGGCCGGCAGGATGATCGACGATGAGACGGCGTCGTGCAGGAGGGCTGCGGGGGCGCCGGACTCGCGCAACAGTTCGTCACGGCTGAAACGGCGGGCCACGACGAGCATGCTCGGCCCCGGAGCCCCTCCGCCGGGCAGGGACGGGGACAGACCGGCGTCGAGGTCGTCGAGGTAGGAGCGGATGACCTTCAGCGGTAGGTAGTGATCACGCTGCATCGACAGGATCAAGCGCAACCGATCCAGGTCGCCGCCGTTGAACTTGCGGTAGCCCGACTCGGTGCGGGCCGGGGAGACCAGCCCCTGCTCCTCGAGGAAGCGCAGCTTCGACGGGGTGAGGTCGGGGAATTCCGGCGTGAGCCGGGCGAGGACCTGGCCGATACTCAGTAGTGACGTCGCGCCCGGCAGCCTGGCCTGGGCGGAGGACGCCGGCACTAGTCGCTCGCCAGGTGTACGAGGTCGAGCCGCGAGGCGTAGAACGTCAGACGGAATTTTCCGACCTGCACTTCGGACCCGTCGGTGAGGACGGCCAGGTCGATGCGTTCGCCATCGAAGTAGGTGCCGTTGAGCGATCCGAGGTCCTTGACCTGGAAGGTGCGGCCTGAACGCAGGAACTCGGCGTGACGCCTGGAGACCGTGACGTCGTCGAGGAAGATGTCGGCGTTGGGGTGCCGGCCGACCGTGGTGACATCGGCGTCCAGGAGGAAGCGCGCACCGGAGTTGGGCCCGCGGCGCACCACCAGAAGGGCCGAGCCGGAGGGCAACGCGGCGATGGCTTCCTGCTCCTCGACCGTGACGTTCGAGTCGAGGGCGGCCAACGACGCCGCGAACTCCTGGCTGAACGTCATCGTCGTGTCGACGTTCCCCCTGGCGTTCTCGGGCGCTACCGTCTTCCCCGGCGACACCGTCTGCTCGGGTTCTTTCTTATCGTCGGAATCGACCACCGTGCACCTCCTACCGGTAAATCGTATCGGATGGAACCGGCCAACATTTGCTACGGCAGCCGAATCACCCGAACCGTTTCAATCGCGTAGATGACTCCGGCCCACCAGTAGAGGTACGCGCCCCAGAGCCCGAAGGCCCAGCCGACGGGCAGCGACCACCAGGACAGCTCGGGGAACGCCTGCCCGAGCATGATCATCGGAAGGGCGTAGAACAGGCAGAAGGTGGCGATCTTGCCCAGCTGATGCACCGGAAGCGGACCGAAACCGTGGTTGGCCAGCACAACTCCGAGGCCGAGCAGGAAGACGTCCCGGCCGACGACGACGGCCACGATCCACCAGGGGACGAGGTCGCGCCAGGCCAGCCCGATCAGTGCGGCGAAGATGTAGAGCCTGTCGGCTGCCGGATCGAGCAGCTGGCCGAGCCGGGTGATCTGATTGAACCGGCGGGCGATCCAGCCGTCCAGGAAGTCGGTGAGGCTGGACACCGCCAGCACCAGCAGCGCCCACGCATCGGCACCGTTGACGAGCAGTGCGAGGAAGACCGGCACGAGCCCCAGGCGCAGGAAACTGAGCAGATTGGGCACGGTGATCACCCGGGAGCTCACCACACTCGACTCGGGCCCTGTCACGTGTCGAGTCTATCGACGCGCCCACGGTTCCGGTCGGGCACGTCCCTCTCAGGCGGTCCTATCAGGCGGTGTGCCGGTCAGAGACGCTCTTCGCCGTGCTCTTCTTCTTGTCCGCCGCCGACGACTTCTGCTCCGCCGGTTTCTTAGCCGCCTTTTTCGCCCGTGATGCCTTCGCCCCCGACGGTGCCGGGGCAGGGTCCGCCGCCGCGGCGGTGCCCGTCCGGCTGCGGTCCACACTCCGGCGCAATGCCTCCATGAGGTCGAGCACCTCTCCCCCGCCCTCGTCCTCCGCGGCACCGAAGGTGGCCTCCGTGTCGATGGCGTCGCCCTTATCGAGCTTCTCCTCGATGAGCCGGCGCAGCTGGGCCTGATATTCGTCGGTGTAGGCGCCGGGGCTGAAGTCGGCCGCGAAGGACTCGACCAGGGCCGCCGAGAGGTCCAGCTCTCGGTCGGAGATCGTCACCGTGTCGTCCAGGACCGGGAAGTCGGCGGTGCGCACTTCGTCGTTCCAGAGCAGGGTCTGCAGCATCAGCACGTCACCCTGCACCCGGAGCGCCGCCAGCCGAGTCTTCTGCCGGAGCGAGAAGTGCACGATGGCGGTGCGATCGGATTGTTCGAGCGTGCGGCGCAACAGCACGTAGGCCTTGGGCGAGCTCCCGTCGGGCTCGAGGAAATAGCTCCGGTCGAACATGATCGGGTTGAGCTGGTCGCTGGGCACGAACTCGAGCACGTCGATCTCCCGGCTGCGTTCCTCCGGGAGGGACTTGAGGTCGGTATCGGTGATGATGACGGTCTTGTCGCCGTCGGTGAAAGCCTTGTCGATATGGGCGTAGTCCACGATGTTGCCACACACCTCGCAGCGGCGCTGGTAGCGGATGCGGCCGCCATCCGCGTCGTGCACCTGGTGCAACTCGACATCGTGGTCTTCGGTCGCGCTGTAGACCTTCACCGGTACGTTGACGAGGCCGAAGGTGATGGCGCCCTTCCAGATCGATCTCATCGCGCCTCCTGAACGCTCGTGGGCCGGTTGACGCTTCCAGTACACACCGTGTTGGCCCGCCCCGGCTAGACCGGAAGCGCCGCCAGGAGCAAGCTGGCCTCATGGCACATGGTGCAGAAGGTGCGGGACACAACCCGGCGGACGCCGCCGGGGCCCACCGCGAGGTCGTGACGGTGGGCGGCCGCCGGGTCACCCTCACCAATCTCGAGAAGGTGATGTATCCGGCCACCGGCACGACCAAGGCCGATGTCCTCGGCTACTACGCGGCCGTGGCGGATACGCTCATCCGGCACACGCGAGAACGGCCGGCCACCCGCAAGCGCTGGGTGCACGGCGTGGGCACCGCTGCCGAACCCGGCCAGGTGTTCTTCCAGAAGAACCTGGGCGACGGCACACCCGAGTGGGTCGAGCGACGCGAGCTGGAGCACAAGGAGCGCAGCACCGTGTACCCGCTCGTGAACGACCTGGCCACACTCACCTGGCTGGCGCAGATCGGCACCCTCGAGATCCATGTTCCGCAGTGGCGGTTCGATGCCCGGGGCGCCCAGAGCCCTCCGGACCGGCTGGTGCTCGACCTCGACCCCGGCGACGGGGTGGCCCTGTCCGAATGCGCCGAGGTGGCGCGCTGGGCACGGGCGCTGCTGCTGGACATGGGCCTGGAAGCCCGACCGGTGACGAGCGGGAGCAAGGGCATCCACCTCTATGCGGCGTTGGACGGCCGCACCAGTTCTGAGCAGGTGAGCCAGGTGGCCAGGGAGCTGGCCCGGGTGCTCGAAGCCGATCATCCGGGCGAGGTGATCAGCACCATGACCCGGTCGATGCGACCGGGCAAGGTCTTTGTGGACTGGAGCCAGAACAGCGCGGCCAAGACCACCATCGCTCCGTACAGCCTGCGCGGCCTGCTGCGGCCGTTCGTGGCGGCTCCGCGCACCTGGCGCGAGCTGGAGGCACCGGGGCTGGAGCAGTTGGACTACCACCAGGTGCTCAAACGGCTCTCCAGGACGCCGGACCCGCTGGCGGCCGTGGCCGACGCCGTCGAGGCGCACTCCGGCGCCGTGGCAGGCGCAGTGTCGGCCTCCGGGGCCGCCGCAGGGCCGGACGAGGACCGCCTGCACACCTACCGGAGCAAGCGGGACGCCCGGCGCACGCCCGAACCCATGCCGGAGGGCACGCTGGACGGCTCGCCGGCCGCCGGCGGAGCGGCCTTCGTGATCCAGGAACACCACGCACGGGCCCTGCACTTCGATCTGCGCTTGGAGCACGAGGGCGTTCTGGCCTCCTGGGCGCTGCCGAAGGGGGTGCCCACCGACCCGACCCACAACCACCTGGCCGTGCAGACCGAGGACCACCCGCTCGAGTACCTCGGGTTCGAAGGTGACATTCCAGCCGGTGAATACGGTGCAGGGACGATGTCGATCTGGGACCGGGGCGAATACAGCGTGGAGAAGTGGCGGGACGACGAGATCATCATGACCGTGCACGGCAGTCCCGGCGGCCCGCTCACGGCGGGTGGGGACGAGTCCGGGCGCACCTTCGCCCTCATCCGCACCGGGGGCGCCGGCTCCCGCAACTGGTTGATCCACCTCATGAAGCCCCGGCGCCCGCCGGCCGCGGAGACACCCGGTGCCGGCCAAGGCGGCTCGGCCCAGGACGCCCGTGTCACCAGCGCCCCACCTCGCGCCGCGGCATACTCCCCCATGCTCGCCCGGCCTGGCAGCCTGCGCGACCTCTCGGCCGAGACCGACTGGGCGTATGAGATGAAATGGGACGGCATCCGCATGATCGCCACGGTCGGAGCGGGCGCCGACGGAGCCGTGCGTTTCCTCACCCGCAACGGCAACGACGTCACGGCCGCGTTCCCCGAACTCGTTGACGACCTGCGCGCGGCCCTGGCCGCCCGGGCCGCAGTGCTCGACGGCGAGGTCGTCGCGCTGGACCGTCGCAACCGGCCCGATTTCTCCCTGTTGCAGACCCGGCTCGGGCTCACCGACCCGACCGCTGTGCGCCGAGCCCGCCAGGGCGCGCCGGTGCACTACTTCGTCTTCGACCTCCTCGAGCACGACTGGCGCCCCCTCGTCGAGCTGCCCTATGCCGAGCGCCGGCAGGGCTTGGAACGGTGGGTGCAGGGAACGGGCACCGTTCAGGTGCCGCCGGCGTTCGACGACCAGGATGCGGCCACGGTGCTGGCCACCAGCTCCAGGCTGGGCCTGGAGGGGATCATCGCCAAGGACACCCGCAGCGGTTACCTCACCGGACGCCGCGCCGACCGCTGGGTAAAGATCAAGCATGTGACCAGCCAGGAGGTCGTCATCGGCGGCTGGCGTCCCGGCGCCGGCCATCGATCCTCGACCCTGGGCTCGCTCCTGGTGGGGATCCCCACGCCGGCGGGGCCCGAAGCCGCCCCGGACGCACCCCGGCGGCTGCTCTACGCCGGGCGGGTCGGCACGGGCTTCCGCGACCGGGACCTCACTGCTCTCCGACGGCGCCTCGACGAGCTTTCGATGACGGACACCCCGTTCCAGGACGTGCCGGCGGCGGACGCGGCGGACGCCGTCTGGGTGGAGCCGGTGCTGGTCGGCGAGGTGGACTTCTCGGCCTGGACGCCGGCCGGCCGGCTGCGGCACCCCAGCTGGCGGGGGCTGCGGGCCGACAAGGACCCCGCCGATGTGGTGCGGGAAGAACCAGTGCGGGAGGCCGGCGTGGTTGAGGCCGGTGATTCCCGATGACCGAACCGGCCGCATCCGCCCTGCTCATCTGCCTGGTGATCGCGGGGCTGGCCTCGGCCGCCGCGTGGCTGCTGTCGCTGGCCACCCGCGACTACTCCTGGGCCGACAGGGCCTGGTCCATCCTGCCGGCCGTCTATCTCTGGATCTTCGCCCTCGCCGCCGACCCGCCGGATGCGCGCCTGCTCGTCCTGGCGGCGCTTGGCACCCTGTGGGGCGTGCGGCTCACCCTGAACTTCGCGCGCAAGGGCGGCTACCGGCCCGGCGGCGAGGACTACCGCTGGGCCGAACTGCGCCGGCGGATGTCGCCGCGCCGCTTCGCCGTCGTCAACCTGGTATTCATCTCGGTGACCCAAAACCTCCTGCTGCTCATGATCGCCCTGCCCGGCTGGATCGTGCTGCAGCACCCGGGCCGGTTCGGCGTCCCTGAGCTCGCCGCGACGGCCCTGTTCCTGGCCTTCCTGGCCGGCGAGAGCGTGGCCGATCAGCAGCAGTGGAGGTTCCAGCAGAAGCGGCGCAGGCTTCAGGCCGAGGGTGCGGCGGATCCGGGCTTCCTGCGGAGCGGGCTGTTCCGGTTCTCCCGCCATCCGAACTACTTCTTCGAGATCGCCCAGTGGTGGACCGTCGCCGTTTTCGGCGCCCTCGCGGCGGGCACGCTCCTGCAGCCAGGCACGCTGGGGGCGGTGCTGTTGACCCTGCTCTTTGTGGGCTCGATCGCCCTCACCGAGAGCATCTCGTTGGCGCGGCATCCCGGCTATGCCGGCTACCGGCGCGAGGTGTGGCCTCTGGTGCCGTGGTTCCCCAGGCGCCACGCTGACATCCGCGTGCCGGGGGCCGAGGACCCGTTCAGGCCAGGCGCGCCCTGAGTGCGGGCCAGCTGGCGGCGAAGCCCGGATGCAGGGGCAGCAGGTCGACGTCGGCCGGCGGCACCCAGCGCAGCGCGATGCTCTCGGAGTCGCTGATGACCGCGTCGAAGGCCTCACGGGCCTCCACCACCACGGTCGTATAGGACCAGAATCCGAGGTCGACCACCGAGCTGAAGCTGAACCGGAGCAGGTGCGCCGGCACACCGGCCTCTTCCCCGGCCTCCCGGATCGCGGCGTCGAGTGCGCTCTCGTTCTCGTGCCTGGCGCCGCCCGGGACACCCCAGGTGTCACCGTGATGGCTCCACACGGCCCGGTGCTGCAGGAGCACCCCTCGCTCGGCATGGTGCACGAGTAATCCGGCCGCGCCGTATCGACCCCAGAACCGGGAACCGTCCGGGCCGAAGACCCAGGCGTCCCCACTGTGTGCACTCACGCTGCCGCTCATCGCTTAAGCATGCCGCACCGGCCGGGGCCTGTTCTGCCGGGCCGGGTAAGATCGAGCCCGGCGGCGACCTTCCCGCCCCTCCCAAAGGACTTGACGAGCATGACCTCTTCCACCCCCGCCAGCGCCCTCGACGCCGCAGGACTGGCCCGCTACATCGACCACACCCTGCTCAAGCCCGAGGCCACCCAGGCCGACGTGGCGGCCCTCATCGCGGAGGCCGTGGAGCTCGGCGCCTACTCCGTCTGCGTGTCGCCGTCGATGCTGCCGCTCACCCTGCCCGCGGATGCCGACCTCAAGATCGCCGTGGTGTGCGGGTTCCCGAGCGGCAAGCACGCCAGCGCGATCAAGGCCGCAGAGGCCGCACTGGCCGTCGCCCAGGGCACCGACGAGGTGGACATGGTCATCGACATCGGAGCAGCCAAGGCCGGTCGGTTCGACCTCGTCGAGGCCGACATCAGCGCCGTGCGCGCAGAGATCCCCGCGCCCCTGGTGCTCAAGGTCATCATCGAATCCGCCGCCCTCACCGACGACGAGATCGTGGGCGCCTGCCGGGCGGCCGTCGCCGCCGGCGCCGACTTCGTCAAGACCTCCACGGGCTTCCACCCGGCCGGCGGAGCGACCGTGCACGCCGTGCGACTGATGGCCCACACCGTTGCCGGCGCCCTGGGCGTGAAGGCCTCCGGCGGGGTGCGCAGCAATGCCGACGCCCTCGCCATGATCGACGCGGGCGCCACGCGACTGGGTGTCTCGGGCACGAGGGCCGTGCTCTCCGGCGCAGCCGTCGCCGCCCCGGCCAACCCCGCGGCTTACTAGGCGCCGCCCGAGCTGCCCTGGCGGGCTTTTCGCACCCGTTGCGGACAACTGCACCCGGCGTTCCGGGTGCACGTGTCCGTAGCGGGTGGAGTTGCCGCCAGGGACGGCGGCTCGGTTCAGCGCTACAGCGCGATGATGGTGTGCACTGGCGTGTCGCCGATGCGGCTGCGGCCGTCGAGGTCCGCCAGCTCGAGCACCACGCCCACACCCACCATGGTGTAGCCGGCGCGCTCGACCAGTCGTGCCGTCGCCGCGACGGTGCCGCCCGTTGCGAGCACATCGTCCACGATGAGCACCCGGGTGCCGGCGGGCAGCTGGCCTACCTCGAGCTCGAGCCGGGCAGAACCGTACTCCAGGTCGTACTCCTCGGCCAGGACCGTGCCGGGCAGCTTGCCGCCCTTCCGCACGGCGAGCACGGCGCATCCGGCGGCGTAGCCGATGCCGGCCGCGAGCAGGAAGCCGCGGGCCTCGATCCCGGCGACGGCGTCGAACTGGCCCCGATAGCGCTCGGTCAGCTCGTCGATGATGGCCCGGAACGCCACGGCATCCGCGAAGACCGGGTTGAGATCGCGGAACAGGATGCCGGGAAGCGGGAAGTCGGGGTAGGAGGCGAGGAGGGTGTGCACGTGCTGGGCTGCGGGAACAATCACGTCCTCCAGGGTACCGTCGCGGTCACGGCCGCCGCGGCGCCCCCGGTAGGCCGGAGGTCCCGGCAGCCGCCTCTTCGTCGTTCGTCGGCTCCTTCGGCTCGGGCGGTTCATCCATGGCCCCGCTGAGCTCGTCGAGGAAACTCACCACCGCGAGCTGCTCCGACTGACTGAGTTTCTCTGCGGCGGCGAGCATACGCTGATGCGCCGACCCGAGAGCCCGGCGTACCTCCTCGTGCGCGGCGCCGGTGGCGTGCAGCACCTGTGCCCGGCGATCGCTCGGGTGCGGTTCCCGGCGCAACCGGCCGGCGGCCTCGAGACGGGTGAGCAGTTTGGCCGTGGCGGCGGTGGAGATCCCCAGATGCCGGGTCAGGTCCTTGGGCCCGATGGGTTCGCCGCGCTCCTCCGCCGCGATCAGGTGCCGCACGGCGACGAGGTCGGTATCGTGCATGTCCATACCCGTCCGCGCCCGGTTGCGCATGGCGAGATCGGCTGCCCGGAACCGCCGGACGGCGCGTAGGACGTCCACGGCGCTCAAGGGAGCGCCGCCGGAGGCCGGGTACCAGAAGCCGCCCGAACGGTCGGCTTCAGCTTGCCCGGCAGGTTGGGCGTCGGTGGGCATAGGCACCATGCTAGCCTCGAATATCGCTAACTCGGTTAGGTAATTTTTTCGGGTATCTTGGCTGCACGAGAGGGAGTGCCGTGATGCACACAGCAGAAAACACCATGGACCGGGTAGACGACTGGGTCGTTCTGCTCGACGAGGATGGCCTCGAGATCGGCACCGCGCCCAAGAGCAGTGTGCACGGCGCCGATACATCGTTGCACCTGGCATTCTCCTGCTACGTCTTCAACGAGCGTGGCGAGGTCCTGCTCACCCGCAGGGCATTGGGCAAGAAGACCTGGCCCGGCGTCTGGACGAACTCCTTCTGCGGCCACCCGGCTCCGGCCGAGACCCTTACCGACGCCGTACACCGCCGCGCCGACTTCGAGCTCGGTCTGCGGATCGAGAACATCGAGCTCGCCCTCCCGCTGTTCCGCTACCGTGCCACCGACAGCAGCGGAATCGTCGAGAACGAGGTGTGCCCGGTTTATCTCGCCCGCGCCGTGGGCGACCTGACGGCCAACGCGGACGAGGTGATGGAGTTCACCTGGACCGACCCTGAGGTGCTGCGGCGCTCCGTCCTGGCCAGCCCCTTCGCCTTCAGCCCCTGGATGGTCCTGCAGATGCGTGAATTGGAGAACTTCGGTGCATGAGATCGCGACGCTGGGCGTCGAGACCGAACTGCACCGCTTCTTCGCGGCCGCGCGGCTGCGTGCCAGTGACTACGGCGAGCACTACGTGGCGCTCTGGGACGCCCTCGATCTGGCCAGCCGTGGCGGCAAGCGGGTACGCCCGGCACTGGTTCTGGCCGCGTACGACGGTTTCGGCGGCACCGATCACACCCTGTCCACCCCCGTGGCGGTCAGCTTCGAGCTGCTGCACACCGCGTTCCTGATCCACGACGACGTGATCGACCGTGACCTCTCCCGCCGCGGCATGGCCAACATCGCCGGACGGTTCACCGAGCGCGCCATCGCGCACGGTGCGGGCACCGGTCAGGCCGAGGCCTGGGCAGCCACCGCCGCCATCCTGGCCGGTGACCTGGCCCTGAGCGAGGCCCACCGCGCCCTCGCCCTGCTCCCGGTGGAGACCACCGTGCGCGCCCGCCTGCTCGACCTCCTCGACCGGGCCGTGTTCGTGTCGGCCGCGGGCGAGCTGGCAGATGTGACCAACACGGTCAGCCGGGTGCCGCTCACCATCGATCAGGTCATCGCCACACTCGAGCACAAGACGGCGATCTACTCGTTCGAGGCACCGTTGCAGGCCGGCGCCGTGCTGGCCGGCGCACCAGAGGAAGCCATCGACGCCCTCGGCCGGTTCGGTCGTCTGATCGGCGTGGCCTTCCAGCTCACCGACGACCTGCTCGGTGTGTTCGGCGACCCGGACACCACCGGAAAGAGCGTGCTCGCCGACCTGCGGGAGGGCAAGCAGACCGCCCTGATCGCGCACGCCGGCGCCACCGACCGGTGGCCGCTGATCGCGCCGTTCCTGGGCAAAGACGATCTGACCGAACCCGAGGCAGAGTCCGTTCGCACGCATCTGCGCGAGTGCGGAGCCCTCGAAACCACGGATGCGCTGGCCCGCGAATACGCCGGCCGCGCCGTGGAGGCCCTTGCCGTGCCGCTGATGCCCGAAGACCTGCGCACCACCCTGACCCAGCTGGCGCGCAGCGCCGTGACCCGCCGCAAATGAGCCGCGACACCGCGGGGACCCGCACCAGCGCCCTGCCCACCACTCTCGGTACCTACAATGCCGCCGCCCTCGCCAGTTCCGCCACGGTGATCGGGCACTACTCGACGTCGTTCGGACTCGCCGCCCGCCTCCTGGCGCCCGGTGTGCGCGAGGATGTGCGCACCATCTACGCTCTCGTGCGGATCGCCGACGAGATCGTCGACGGCGCCGCCGCCGAGGCCGGCATCGACTTGGCCGGCCAGCGCGAGCTGCTGGACGACCTGGAGCAGGAGACCGAGCGCGCCATGACCCGGGGCTTCAGCACCAACCTGGTGGTGCACGCTTTCGCCCTCACCGCCCGCCGCGTGGGGATCGAGCCCGCACTCACCCGCCCGTTCTTCGCGTCGATGCGCCGCGACCTCGACCCGGCGCCCTTCACGGCCGCAAGCGTCGCGGAGTACATCTACGGCTCGGCGGAGGTCGTGGGGCTGATGTGCCTGCAGAGCTTCCTGCAGGACTCCCCCCGCACCCCCGCTGAGCGGGCCGAGCTGGTCCACGGTGCCCGCAGCCTCGGCGCGGCCTTCCAGAAGGTCAACTTCCTCCGCGATCTGGCCGCCGACCGCGATGCGCTCGGCCGGAACTACTTCCCCGGAATCGACCTGGCCCGGCTCACCGACCCGCAGAAAGACCTCCTGCTCGACGACATGGACGCCGACCTCGAGGCCGCCGAGCGGGTCCTTCCGCTGCTGCCGACCGGCAGCCGACGCGCCGTGACGGCCGCACACCACCTGTTCGCCAGGCTGTCTGCGAGACTGCGGGAGACCCCCGCCCACGAATTGATGAGCACCCGCGTGCGAGTGCCGGATCCGGAGAAACTGATGATCGCCCTGTCGTCCTCGCTCGGCCCGCAGGCGTGGCGCCGATGAGCCGCCCGACAACACCCATCCGCACCGTCGTGATCGGCGGCGGCATCGCCGGGCTGGCCAGCGCCGCCCTGCTGGCCAAGGAGGGCCACGAGGTCACGCTTCTCGAGGCGCACGACACCCTCGGCGGCCGGGCCGGGTTCTGGGAGGCCGACGGGTTCAGGTTCGAGACCGGGCCGTCGTGGTACCTCATGCCGCAGGTGTTCGAGCACTTCTACCGCCTGATGGGCACGAGCGCGGCCGAACAGCTCGAGCTCACCCGCCTCGACCCCGGCTACCGGGTCTACTTCGAGTCCGACGCCGAGCCCGTGGACGTGCGCGCCGACCGCGCCGACAACATTCGGCTCTTCGAGAGCCTCGAGCCCGGCGCCGGCGCCCGGTTGGAGACTTATCTCGCCTCGGCGCGGGAGACGTACGACATGGCCGTCGACAGGTTCCTGTACACCAGCTTCGCCTCGTTCAAGCCCCTGCTGGTGCGCGATGTGCTCTCCCGGATGGGTCGGCTCGGCCGACTGCTGCTGCAGCCCCTGGACAGGTTCGTGGCCGGCTACTTCCGCGACCCCCGGATCCGGCAGATCCTCGGCTACCCCGCCGTGTTCCTCGGCTCCTCGCCCGACCGCACCCCGTCCATGTACCACCTGATGAGCCACCTCGACCTCGCCGACGGCGTGCTGTACCCGCAGGGCGGTTTCACCCGCCTGATCGACAGCATCGCCGACCTCGCCCGCGCCCAGGGCGTCACGATCGAGACCGGCGCCCGGGTCCAAGCCATCCGTTCGGGCGCCACCCCGGCCGGCCGTTCTGCCAAGGCCGCCGTGGAGGGCGTGCGCTACACCACTGCGGCCGGAGCGACCGTGACGCTGGATGCCGACATCGTCGTCTCCGCCGCCGACCTGCACCACACCGAGACCGAGCTCGTGGAGCCGGCCAAGCAGACCTACCCCGAGCGCTGGTGGCAGAAGCGCACCTCCGGGCCCGGCGCGGTGCTCGTTCTGCTCGGTGTGACGGGTGACCTGCCCAAGCTCACCCACCACACCCTGTTCTTCACGAAAGACTGGGCCGACAACTTCGACCGCATCTTCGGTCAAGAGACCTCGGTGCCGAACCCGGCGTCGTTCTACGCCTGCATGCCCAGCGCGACCGATCCCGGGGTCGCCCCGGACGGTGCGAGCAACCTGTTCCTGCTCATCCCCGTGCCCGCCGACACCGGCCTCGGCCACGGCGGTGTCAACGGCGCCGGCTCCGACACGGTCGAGGGCATCGCGGACGCCGCGATCGGCCAGCTCGCCGAGTGGGCCGGTATCCCCGACCTGGCCGAACGCATCGTGGTGCGTCGCACGATCGGCCCGGCCGACTTCGCCGACGACCTCAACTCCTGGAAGGGCGGGGCCCTGGGCCCGGCGCACACGCTCAAGCAGAGCGCGTTCTTCCGCGGCACCAATGTGTCACGGCACATCGACGGCCTGTACTACGCCGGCGGCAGCACCATCCCGGGCATCGGTCTGCCGATGTGCCTGATCAGCGCCGAGATCCTGCTCAAGCGCATCCGCGGTGACGTGAGCACAGGTCCGCTACCCGAGCCCCTGCCGAGCGGTCCGGCCGGCGCCAGGGTGCGGTGACACCTCGATGCCGGGTGTGCTGTACCTGCTGGCCCTGCTCGTCTCACTGACCGGCATGGTCGTGCTCGACCGGCGGTTCGGGCTGTTCTTCTGGCGCGCGCCCGTAGCGGCGGCCGCCGTTCTGGCTATCGGGGTTGGCTTCTTCCTGGCCTGGGACCTCTGGGGCATCGGCGCCGGCATCTTCTACCGCGGCGAGACCGACTTCATGACCGGGCTGCAGCTGGCGCCCGAGCTGCCCGTCGAGGAGTTCTTCTTCCTGACCTTCCTCTGCTACCTGTTCATGAACGCGCTGCAGGGCGTGCGGATGCTGCTGGAGACGAGGCGCACCGCGTGACCTACACCCTGCTCAATATCCTGTTCCTCGGCCTGGCCGCCATCGTGGCCGCCGTGGCGTTCCTGCGCCGGCCGGGGTACCGCCGAATGGTCCCGGCGGCGGGACTCGCCCTGGTGGCCGTGCTCCTGCTGACCGCGGTGTTCGATAACATCATGATCGGAGTGGGACTGGTCGACTACGACCCGGCCCTGATCTCCGGATTCTTCGTGGGGATCGCTCCCCTGGAGGACTTCGCCTATCCCGTGGCGGCGGCGCTCCTGCTGCCCGCGGTCTGGTCGCTGCTCGGCGGTGACTCCCGGCGGAGCTCGAGGGGCCGGGGTCCGTCACGATCGGAAGGCAGACAATGACCGAATCGGCACCCCGACCACGACCGGCGACGGGCCTCGGCCACACCGCACGCCAGGTGCTGCTCTCGTCGCGCCCGCTCAGTTGGATCAACACGGCGTTTCCCTTCGCGGCCGCCTATATCGTCAGCACCGGACGGGTCGACGCCCTGCTCGTGGTGGGCACCCTGTTCTTCCTCATTCCGTACAACCTGCTCATGTACGGCATCAACGACGTCTTCGACTACGAGTCCGACCTGCGCAATCCCCGGAAGGGCGGCGTCGAGGGAGCCATGCTCGACCGGAGCATGCACCGCACGGTGCTGGTCTCCGGCGTAGCCACGGCCCTGCCGGTGCTGCTCGCCATGGTGCTGCTCGCCGGCGTGAACCCCTGGTCGTGGGTCGTGCTGGCGCTCAGCCTGTTCGCGGTGGTGGCCTACTCGGCCCCCGGCCTGCGGTTCAAGGAACGCCCGGTGCTGGACTCGGTGACCTCGAGCATCCACTTCGTCAGCCCGGCGGTGTACGGCCTCGCCGTGGCCGGCGCCCTGATCACCCCCGACCTCGTGGCGCTGCTCACGGCGTTCTTCTTCTGGGGTATCGCCAGCCACGCGTTCGGCGCCGTGCAGGATGTCGAACCCGACCGCCAGGGTGGCATCAGCTCGATCGCCACGGCGTTCGGCGCTGCCCAGACCGTGCGCCTGGCGATCGGTTTCTGGGTGCTGGCGGGCCTGTTGATGCTCGTGACGGATTGGCCGGGGCCCCTCGCCGCACTGCTCGTGATCCCCTACGTGCTCGCCGCGTGGCCGTACCGGTCGATCAGCGACGCCGATTCCGAACGGGCCAACAACGGCTGGAAGCGGTTCCTCCGATTGAACTTCTTCACGGGGTTCCTGGTGACCATGTTGCTGATCGTCTGGGTCGTGGTGCGCTGAGCCGGCGTCGTCCTGCGGCCGCCGCCGCCGCGTAGAGTCGAGGCATGGAACTGCAGAGCGCCCGCGTCGACAGCTGGGCCTGGGCGGTGCGGATGTACAAGACCCGCTCCCAGGCCACCGCGGCCTGCCGGGCCGGGCACGTGCGGGTGAACGGCGAGCGGGCCAAGTCCGCTCAGGCGGTCAAACCGGGCGACGAGGTGCGCATCAGGTCCAATGGGTTCGACCGGGTGCTCGTGGTGTCGCGGATCATCGTCAAGCGCGTGGGGCCGAGCGTGGCCGCGGAGTGCTTCGTGGACAACACCCCGCCGCCGCCGCCCCGCGAGGAGGTGGCCCTGGTGCCGATGCGCGACCGGGGCGCCGGCCGGCCCACCAAGCGCGAGCGCCGGGACATCGAGGAGCTGCGCGGCTACTGACCGCTAGCCTGCGGCGGTGCGGACGGGGAGGCCGAGGGCGGCCCCTGGGGAGGCAGGGTCACCGGCGGCACCAGCACGCCGGCCTCTGTGCGCACCCACCACACCTGCCCGGCACGGCGCTCGGCCGGGGTGCTGAACCGGTAGCGGAACACCCGCGCCCGCACGAAGCGCGGCGGCGCTCCCGGGAACGGGTTGCCGGCCAGAAGGCGCAGGGTGGCCCGATCTCCCTGCAGCAGTCGGGCCAGGAAGACTTCGAACCAGCCAGTGTCACGGGCGCCAAGGGCCAGGAACCACATCAGCCAGTCCAACCGCAGGTGGTACGGGGCGAACTGCCCGGGTACCCGGCCGATTGCGCCTGGCTTGCCACGGAACTCGTAGGCCAGCCACCCGTCCTCGGTGCGGGGATCCTCGTTCGCGCTGCCCTCGACCACCACCTCGAAGCGTTCCTTGGTGACCGTGCCGAAGGCCCCATAGGCGTTCACCAGGTGGAAAGGGTTGAAGCTCGCGTTCATGAGCTGCCGCCGCCGGAACAGGTTGCGGGCCGGCCAGTAACTGAGCACCAGCAGCAGGGTCGTCACGGCCAGCACCACCACGACGAACCACTGGGGCTGCTCCCCCTGCGCCTCCAACGGTGCCGGCTCCCGCAGGGCCGGCACGACCCATCCGCCGAGCCAGCGGAACGACGCGTCGTTGATCGCGGAGGCGGCCAGAACTATCGTGATCCAGTTCAACCAGGCGAAATTGCCCGTGAGCACCAGCCAGAGCTGGCTGAGCACGATGATGCCCGCGGCGACAGACGCCACGGGCTGCGGAGCGAAGAGCAGGAACGGCAACACCAGCTGAACGGCGTGGTTGGCCAACACCTCGCCGCGGTGGAACCACCGGGGCAGGTGGTGCACGAACCAGCTGACCGGATTGGGCATCGGCTGGGTCTCGTGGTGGTAGAACAGCGCGGTGAGGTCCCGCCACTCCCGGCCGCCGCGGATCTTGATCAGTCCGGCGCCGAACTCGAGCCGGAACACCAGCCAGCGCAGGAAGAGCAGGATCGGCAGCGGTGTGGCCACGGCATCGGAGCCGAGGAACGCGACGATGAAGCCCGCCTCGACCAGGAGGCTCTCCCAGCCGAAGGCGTAAAACGTCTGCCCCACGTTGACGATGGAGAGGTAGGCCCCGAAGAGCACCAGGAAGACGAGCATCGGCAGCCAGGCCGGACCGGCCTGCGGCAGGCCGAGGAGCACCGACGCGGCCAGCAGGACGCACCCCGAGGCGACCAGGCGCAGCAACCTGTCTGAATACCGCCACTGGAACAGGCTGGGCGCCCGGCGCATGCTCACCACCTGGGTGAACCGGCGGACGGGCAGCAGGCCGTTGTCGCCCAACAAAGCCGGGAACTGGGCGAGCGCGGAAACGAAGGCGATCAGGAAGATCGCGGCGATCCCCCGTTGCAGCACCTCGCGGGCGATGTCGTAGTCGCCGGTCCCGAACCACTCCATGGTGCTGCCCACCCTAGGCGCACCCGCGTTGCCCGACAAGGAGACCCTTGACGTCATCGGCTAAACCGGTATAGTTTGACTCTAAACCGGTTCAGCACAGCAGTCCGCCGAACCGGGAACGCCATCAACGAGGAGGCTCCGCATGGATTCCCACCCGGATTCCAGCACACCCGCTGCGTCAGCGTCGAAGGACGCGGCCAAGGTGACCATCGCCGACGTCGCCCGTCAGGCCGGGGTCAGCAAGGGGCTGGTGTCGTTCGCCCTCAACGACCGACCGGGAGTCTCCGCCGAGACGCGGGCCCGTATCCTCTCCGTCGCCGGCCGGCTCGGCTGGACGCCGTCGCTCCGGGCCCGGTCGCTCTCCTCGCAGCGGTCGTTCGCCCTGGGCCTGGTCATCGCCAGGGACCCCGAGGTCCTCGGCTCCGACCCCTTCTTCACCTCCTTCATCGCCGGCGTCGAAACCATCCTGGCCCCGGAAGGGCTGGCCCTCGTCCTCAGCGTCGTTCCCGATGAGAAGACCGAGCTGGCCACCTACCGCACCCTCGTCGCCGACGGCCGGGTCGACGGCGTCTTCGTCAGCGACCTCCGCCGGGACGATGCGCGCATCCCCTGCCTGACCGAGCTCGCCCTGCCGACCGTGACCCTGGGCCGGCCGGACCAGCCGAGCCCGTTTCCCGCGGTGTCCATCGACGACACCCAGGGCATCGCCGAGTCCGTTCGGCATCTCAGCTCCCTCGGCCACCGCCGCATCGCCCATGTCGCCGGCAGCCCGGCCATGCTGCACGGGAGTCGGCGGCGGGATGCGTTCACGCAGGCCATGAAGGCCGCCGGGCTCGGCCAGGGGCAGGTCGTCGAAACTGACTTCTCGATCGCGGCCGGCGCGGATGCCACTCGGCGGCTGCTGAGCCAGAGTGAACGGCCCACCGCCATCGTCTTCGCCAACGACCCGATGGCCATTGCCGGCATCGGTGTCGCCCAGGAGCTCGGCGTGCGGGTCCCCGACGACCTGTCCATCACCGGCTTCGACGACATCGAGTTCGCCCGGTATGTCTACCCGGCCCTGACCACCGTCGGCGCCACCCCCATGGTCTGGGGCCGAGCCGCGGCGAGCACGCTTCTCGGGCTGATCCGCACCGGCAGCGCCGAGGATGTCGAGCTGCCCGCTGCCCGCCTGATCGTGCGGGGATCGGCATCCGCCCCACCGTCCTACTAGGGACGTGTCCCGCCGGACATGCCCCGCACTACCGTTCCGCAGCAGAGCCGCTGCGGATTCATGAATGGAGAATCGCATGCATACCCGCACCCGCATCACCAGCACGAACCGCCAGAGCAGGCGCCGCAACGCCAGGCTCCTCGCCGCGGCAGCCACCTCCGCCGCCATGATCGTCGCCCTGGGCGCCTGCTCGAGCGGAGGCGCCTCTTCCGGCGGCTCGGACTCCCGCGGCGACATCACCATCTGGTACTCCAACAACGAGACCGAGATCGCCTGGGGCAAGCAGATGGTCTCGGCCTGGAACGCCGACCATCCCGATGAGCAGGTCAAGGCCCAGGAGATCCCCGCCGGCAAGAGCAGTGAAGAGGTCATCGGAGCCGCCATCACGGCCGGCAACGCGCCCTGCCTGGTCTTCAACACCGCCCCCGTCGCGGTGCCACAGTTCCAGAAGCAGGGCGGTCTGGTCGATCTGAGCAGCTTCGAGGACGGCGCCAGCTACATCGAGGAACGCACCGGAGAGGCGTCGTCGCAGTACCAGGACGCCGACGGGGACTACTACCAGATGCCCTGGAAGTCGAACCCCGTCATGATCTTCTACAACAAGGACATGTTCGCCGCGGCCGGGCTCGACCCCGAGAACCCGCAGCTGTCCACCTATGATGACTTCCTCGCCACCTCGCGCACCCTGGTCGCCAGCGGCGCAGCCCCCAACGCCATCTATCCGGCCCCCACCAGCCAGTTCTTCCAGAGCTGGTTCGACTTCTACCCGCTCTACGCGGCCGAGACCGGCGGCACACAGCTCGTCGAGGACAGCGAAGCCACCTTCAACGACGCCGACGGTGCCGCGGTGGCCGAGTTCTGGAAGACCCTGTACTCGGAGGGCCTCGCCGGCAAGGAGCAGTACCAGGGTGACTCGTTCGCCGACGGCCAGGCGGCCATGTCGATCGTCGGCCCGTGGGCGGTGTCGGTCTACAAGGACGCCGTGAACTGGGGAGCGGTTCCCGTCCCCACCAGCGCCGGCATCCCGGCCGAGGACACCTACACCTTCAGCGACGCCAAGAACGTGGGCATGTTCACCGCCTGCGAGAACCAGGCCACGGCCTGGGATGTGCTGAAGTTCGCCACCAGCGAGGAGCAGGACGGCCAGCTCCTCGAATTGACCGGCCAGATGCCGCTGCGAGCCGACCTCACCACGGTGTACCCGGACTACTTCACGGCCAACCCCGCGTACCAGCAGTTCGGTGACCAGGCGTCCCGCACGGTCGAGGTGCCCAGCGTCGCCAACTCGGTCGCCGTGTGGCAGGCCTTCCGCGACGCGTACACCAAGTCGGTGATCACCGGAGACGGTGATGTGGCCGGTTCCCTGGATGACGCGGCCACAAAGATCAACGACCTGATCACGCAGCCGTAGCCATCATGTCCACCGTCACCCCGAAACGACCCCTCGCCGCCAGGCCTGCAACGCCTGCCGGCGGGGGCGCCCGCCCGGGCCGCAAGCGCCAGTGGCTGGGCAAGAACCCGTTCGGGCTCCTGCTCAGCGCACCGTACCTGATCTTCGTGCTCGCGGTCTTCGCCTATCCCCTGGTGTTCGCCTTCTGGATGTCGTTCCACGATTACTTCTTTGCCGCTCCCGGTGCCCAGGTCGACCGGCCCTTCGTGGGGCTGGCCAACTTCCAAGAGGTGCTCAGCGATCCCGCCGTCATCCGGTCATTCGGCAACGTGGGGATCTTCCTGCTGATCAACGTGCCGCTCACCGTGGTGCTCTCGCTCGTTCTCGCCAGCGCCCTGAACAAGGCGGTGCGTTTCCGCACCTTCCTGCGCGTGTCGTATTACGTGCCGTATGTCACCGCATCCGTGGCGGTCGTGGGCGTGTGGATCTTCCTGTTCAGCGGCAACGGGCTGGTGAACCAGATCCTGGGCCCACTGGCCCCCGATCCGGCCTGGCTGATCAACGAGCAGTGGGCCATGCCCACCATCGCGATCTTCGTCACCTGGAAGGGCCTGGGGTTCTTCATCCTGCTCTACCTGGCCGCGCTGCAGAACGTGTCCGAGGAGCTCTACGAGGCAGCCGCGACGGATGGTGCGGGCAAGATCCGCAGCTTCTTCTCGGTCACCGTGCCCGGTGTGCGCCCGGCGACGGTGCTCGTGCTGCTGCTGTCGACCGTGACCGGCGCCAACCTCTTCACCGAGCCGTACCTGCTCACCGGCGGCGGCGGCCCGAACGGCGCTTCCACCTCCCCTGTGCTGATCATGTACCAGCGCGGTATCGAACAGGGCTCGCCGGACACGGCGGCCGCGATCGGAGTGATCCTCGTGATCGGTGTCCTCATCCTCGCCTTCATCCAGCGGAAGCTCGCCGGGGGTGACGAATCATGAGCCGCACACGCACCGAGCGGCCCAGCACCGCTGAGGCACCCGACCGCACCCACCGGGCGGACGGTATGAGCCGCGGCCAGAACATCCTGCGCGGCGTCGTGCTGCTGGTCGGCGCACTGGTGTTCCTGTTCCCGTTCTACTACATGGTCATCGGATCGCTCCAGACCAAGCCGGACTCGACCATCGCGGGGGCCTTCCCCAACCCGGCCAACCTGACTCTCGACAACTACGCCGACATCAACGGTCGGATCAACCTGCTGCAGGGGCTTCTCAACTCGGGCATCTTCACCGGCGGCGTGATCCTGTGCACCGTCGTGTTCGGTGTCCTGGTGGGGTACGCCCTTGCGCAGTTGCAATGGCGCGGCCGCGGAGTGACCTTTGCGCTGGCGCTGCTGGTGCAGGTGGTGCCATTCCAGCTCCTGATGATCCCGCTCTACGTGATGATCGCCAGGGACTACGGCCTCGCCGACAACTACCTGGGAATGATCCTGCCGTTCGCCATCAACTCGACCGCGGTGATCATCTTCCGGCAGTACTTCCTGCAGATCCCCAAGGAACTCTTCGATGCGGCCCGCATCGACGGTGCCGGGGAGCTGCGGATCCTGCGCCGGATCGCGTTGCCGCTCGTGCGGCCCGCGCTGCTCACTGTGGTGCTGTTGACCTTCATCGGCCCGTGGAACGAGTTCCTCTGGCCGTTCCTGATCACCAAGGAAGCCTCGCTGCAACCGCTCGCCGTCTCCCTGGCGAACTACCTCAGCAATGTCGCCGCCACGGCGGCCAACCCCTTCGGAGCCATCCTGGCCGGCGCCTGTGTTCTGGCCGGCCCGGCAGTGCTCCTGTTCATCCTGTTCCAGCGTCACTTCGTCTCGAGCAATATCGGCTCGGGCGTGAAAGGTTAGCCATGCACACCGTCAGCACCGCATTCCCGTACACCCTCACCCGGATGGGCGTCATCATGACGCCGGAAGACGGCAATGAGCTCGAGGCCGAGGGCGTGCTCAACCCGGCGACCGGCCGCACGCCAGACGGCACCCTGTACCTTCTCCCCCGCCTGGTCGCCACCGGCAACGTCTCCAGGGTCGGCTTGGCGCGCCTGATCATCGAGGACGGTGTACCCACCGGCGTCGAACGCGAGGGCGTCGTCCTCGCCCCCGACCGTGGCTGGGAACGCGGCGCCAACAATGCCGGCGTGGAGGATCCCCGGGTGACCTTCGTGCCGTTCCTCGGGCTGCACGTGATGACCTACGTGGCCTACGGGCCGCTCGGTCCGCGCACCGCGGTGGCCGTGTCGGAGGATCTCCGCGAATGGCGGCGACTGGGCCCGGCCCTGTTCGCCTACGATGACGCCCTCGACATGGACCTCAACCTGTTCCACAACAAGGACACCGTCTTCTTCCCGGAGCCGGTGACCGCCCCGGACGGCGTGGCCAGCTTCGCGGTGCTGCACCGGCCCATGTGGGACCTGGGCGAGACCCGCCCCGGCGAGGGTATCCGGGTGCCGGCCGGGGTGACCGACCAGCGCCAGAGCATCTGGATCAGCTACATCCCGGTGTCCGAGGTGCTGGCGGATGTCTCCGCCCTCACGATGTGGCGCGGGCACCGGTTCCTGGCCGGACCGGAGTTTGCCTTCGAAGAGCTCAAGATCGGCGGCGGCCCCGCTCCGATGCGGGTTCCGGAGGGCTGGCTGCTGCTGCACCACGGTGTGACCGGGGTGATCAACAGCGCGTTCGACCAGCAGCAGAAGGTGAACTATGCCGCCGGCGCCATGATCCTAGACGCGGACGACCCCACGATCGTGCTGGCACGCACCGAGGAACCGCTGCTGAAGGCCGAGACGCCCGATGAGACCAGCGGGATCGTGCCCAATGTGGTCTTCCCCACCGCGATCGAGGAGATCGAGGGTCAGCTCTACGTGTTCTACGGTATGGCCGACTCCAAGATCGGCGTGGCCCGGATGGACCGCCGCCCGCTCGACTGAGCCGCCCCCACCCAGAACTGGTCCCGAACCGGACAATTGGGACGGGGCCGTCGGGCCGGTGATTACGGGGCGGGCGTCACCGGGGCAGGCAGGCCGAGGCTGGACCTGAGCTGGTCGGCGGCGGCCTCGTCGGACCGGCCGGCGGCCATGTTCGCCTCGAGGTTGGCCTCGGTGACGGCCGTGAGGATCTCGGCCCGCTGGATCGAGATACCGCGCGGGGCGTCCACCCCGATGCGGATGCTGTCGCCGCGGACGTCGAGCACGGTGATGACGATATCGTCACCGATGAGGATCTTTTCCCCCTGTTTGCGCGTGAGAACCAGCATCCGCTCAGCCTATCGCGAACGGGTCGTTCGGCCCCTCGGGGCCGTGTTGCAGACGTGAGTCGGCGGGCGTGCCGGGCCGCTCCTGCACCGGGGTCCTGGCCTGCTGCTGCGTGCCCACCGGGCCCGACGGAGATCGCTGGGCCGGGGCGATCCACCCGATCGGAAGGCCGAGCCGGCGCACCGTGCCCGGGGTGGCCGTGGACTCGGCGCCCACCACCGCGAGGGCGTCTATGTCCAGGGTGGCCCGCGCGGCACTCACCCACCGGGCGGTGTCGGCGGCCTTCCGTCCGGCATGCACGACGGCCCAGGCCTGGTCTGCGCCCAGCGCTGCCAGGGCGGCGACGTCGGCGCCGGACGCTCCGGTCGCACCACCGGGACCGGACAGCGCGAACGGGCCGGGTGCCGGGCAGGCGACCATGATGCTCCGCCCCTGCTCCACTCCCCTGGCCCGGGCGGCCAGCGCGCCGCGCCGGTCGATGATCCGGTCACTGGCGGCGAAGATCGGCGCGCCTGGAGCTGTCGAGAGCAGTCGCACGACCTCGAGCACGTCGTCAGGTATCCCGACCAGCAGCACCAGGTCGCCCGGGCCGGCGAGCAGTGCAGGGGCCGCAACACTGAGTTCGAGAGGGAGCTCAGGTGCCTCGATGCCCGACGAGGCCGTACCGGAGCCGGTACCGGGCCCGGATGCGACCTTCGGGGCCGTCTGACCCGGCCCGCCGCGGCCGGGTGAGGTGGCGAAGGTGAGGTCGTCCATCAGCCGGGCGAAGTCGGGCGTGCCGGTGGACACCGCTTCCGGCCGCCTCTCACGCGCGGATGCGGCGCGGCGCGGCGCGGCCTGTCCGGCAGGATCGACGTCCACGGGACTCTCGGTCTCCCCCGGCTGTGCGGCACCGCTCGATGCGGCATCCGCCCCGCCGGCACCCGTCGCGCCGGCGGCTCCGTGGCCCACTCCGGTCGACCCCACTCCGTTCGCACCGCTGCCCGCCGGACCGCTGCCGGCAGAGCCGGCGCCACTCGTGCCGGCGCCCGCGGAACCGGCACCGGTCGCCCCCGCGCCCGCCCGGTCTGGGCCTGTCCCGATGCCGATCAACTCGGACTCGGCCGCGTCGGCGTCGTCGAGCAGGGCCGCGATGCCGAGCCTGGTGGTGAGCTCATCCCTGCCGCGGCGCCGGCCGGCGGACGGCACCTCCACGAATACCTCGACGGGAACCTCGACCGTCACCTCCACGTGCCGTTTGGCGAAATAGCCGCGGATACCGCCGACGGTGATCTGTTCGGCCCGCACGATGCGGGCATCCCGCCCGTGCTCGGCGCGTACACGTTCCCGCAACTTCGGAAGCGACGCACCCTCAAGCCGGAATCGTCGCGGTTCCACGGACCACCCCCACGGTTTCGATGGCCACGCGGGCGGAGGTGACCTCTTCGTAGGACAGCACCGGCAGGCCGCCGGACTGCGCCGAGACCAGGCGCCGGATGGCGGGGCGCAAGGCCGGCGCGCAGACCAGCACCGCCGTGCGTCCGCTGGCCTCGACGGTGGCTATGGCGCTCTGCAGTGAGCCGAGGATGGCGTCGATCCGCACCGGGTCCAGGAGGATCTGGCTGCCTTGGTCGCTCGGCCGCATACCCTCGAGCATGGACTGCTCGAGCCCCGGTTCGATCATGATCACCCGGAGCACCCCGCCGTCGACATACAGGGCGGTCAGCGCGGGGCCCAGCGCCTGCCTGGCCGCCTCGACCAGCCCCTCCTGGTCCACGGACACCTTGGCCCGCACCGAGAGGGCCTCATAGATGCGCGGCAGGTCGTTGATCGGGATCTGCTCGCCGAGCAGGCCCTGCAGCACCCGCTGAACCTCGGCCAGGGAGAGCAGGGCGGGCACCAGGTCGTCGACGGCGGAGGGACTCACCTGGCGCACACCATCCGTGAGCACCCGCACGTCTTCGCGGGTGAGCAGCCGCGCGGCGTTGCCCGTGATGATCGAGGACAGGTGGGTGACGAGCACCGACACCCGGTCGATCACGGTGGCGCCGGCCATCTCGGCCCGGGGCCGCATCTCGCTGGACACCCACTTGCCGGCCAGACCGAAGACCGGTTCGACCGTCGCAGTGCCCGGCAGGGACTCCAGGTTATCGCCGAGCGCGAGCACCTTGCCGGCCGGGGCGATCCCCCGCCCGGCCTCGACGCCGGAAATGCGGATGGAGTAGGTGGCCGGCGGCAGGTCGACGTTGTCCCTCGTGCGGACCGGGGGCACCACCATGCCCAGGTCGAGGGCGACCTTGCGGCGGAGCGCCCGCACCCGGGCGAGCAGATCGTCGGATGCGCCGGACACCAGGTCGACCAGGTCCGGTGCGAGCTGAATCTCCAGGGCGTGCACGCGCATCTGCTCGATGAGCTCCTCGGCGGTGTCTGACCGGGGGGCGCGGCTCTCGACGGCCACGGCAGCCGCTGCGCCGGCCTTGGCCCTGGCCTCGTTGCCCTTGATGCGTTGGGCGAGCACGATGAGGCCGGCGCCGACGACCACGAACGGGATGATCGGCATGCCGGGGATGAGCGCCATCAGGATGGCGGCGGCTCCGGCAATCATCAGGGCCATGCGGGACTGGGTGAGCTGGGCGGACGCTGTGGCGCCGATGTCGGACTCGGCGTTGGACCGGGTGACGATCATGCCGGTGGAGACGGCCATCAGAAGCGCAGGGATCTGGGTGACCAGGCCGTCGCCGATGGTGAGCAGGGCGTAGGTGTTCAGCGCGTCGCCGATCTCCATGCCCCGCTGCAGCATGCCGATCGCGATGCCGCCGATCAGGTTGATCACGATGATGATGATGCCGGCGATCGCGTCGCCCTTGACGAACTTGGAGGCGCCGTCCATGGCACCGTAGAAGTCGGCCTCGGCCGAGACCTCTGCACGGCGGTCCTTGGCCTGCACGTCGGTGATGAGGCCGGCGTTCAGGTCGGCGTCGATGGCCATCTGCTTGCCCGGCATGGCATCGAGGGTGAACCGGGCGCCCACCTCTGCGACACGTTCGGCACCCTTGGTGACCACGACGAACTGGATGACGACGAGGATCAGGAAGATCACCGCGCCGATGATGATCGAGCCGCCGACGGCCACATGCCCGAACGACGCGATCACCTGCCCGGCGTAGCCCTGCCCGAGCACGAGGCGGGTGGAGGCCACATTGAGGCCCAGCCGGAACAGCGTGGCCACGAGCAGCAACGACGGGAAGACCGAGAAGTCCAGCGGCTTCTTGACGAACATCGTGGTGAGCAGGGTCACCAGGGCCAGCAGGATGTTGACGATGATCAGCACGTCCAGGAGCACGGCCGGCACCGGGACCACCAGGAGCATGATGATGCCGACCACCCCGACCGGGACGGCGAGTTTCGCGAGGGTGCTGTTCACTTAGGTGGCCTCCGTGGTGCGGATACGAGTGGGCAGGTGCGAGGGGTGTCTTGTGGGACCGGGCGGGGTGGGCGCGCCGCGATGGCGGGCCGGCGGGGGCGGCGCCGGCGGGGTGGTCATGGTGTGAACGCCGGATCGGGAGCCGCGGGTCTTGAGCGCCAGCACGAAGGCGAGCACCCGGGCGACCGCGTTGTAGAGCTCCACCGGGATCTCGTCACCGAGGGCGCAGGCGCTGTGCAGCGCCCGGGTGAGCGGGATGTCCTTGACGATGGGCACGGCATCGGTCTCCGCCTGCTCGCGGATGCGGGCGGCGATCACCCCGGCACCCGTGGCGACCACGCGCGGTGCCGACTTACCCGGCTCATAGCGCAGGGCCACGGCGAAATGGGTGGGGTTGATCAGCACCACGTCGGCGGTGGCGACCGCGGCGATCATGCGGTTGCGGCTCATCGCCAGTTGCCGGGCCCGGCGCTGGGAGCGGATCAGCGGGTCGCCCTCCGAGCTCTTGTGCTCGTCGGTGACCTCCTTCTTGGTCATCCGGGTGCGCTTGCGGTTGCGCCGCAGCACCACGAACACGTCGGCGGCGGCCAGCACGAGACCGGCGATCACGGCCGACTGCACCAGCGCGGCGGTGCCGTCCGTGGCGGCGCCGATCAGCACGGTCACGGGCAGTCCCCCGGCGGTCATGAGCACCGGCGTCAGGCCCTGGATCACGCTCGTCAGCACCACGCCGACGACGACGGTCTTCAGCAGTGCCTTCACCCCCTGCCACAGGGCCTGGCTGCCGAAGGTGCGGGCCAGTCCGGTGACCGGGTTGAACTGGTCGTACTTGCCGGCGAGCTTCTTGATGTGGATACCGCCCTGGGCGATCGACCCGGCCAGGACCGCCACGCACACCACGATCAGCATCGGGGTGAGGATGCCGCCCATAGCGCCGAGTCCCTCACCGAGCAGGTCCAGCGCACGTTGCGGGTCGGGGTTCTCGGCCACCGCACGGATGTCGAACAGTTGTGTCCGCCCGGCGGCGGCACCGGCCTGGATGGTGAGGGGCATCATCACCGCGGCAGCGCCGATGCCGACCCACGCCGTGAGGTCCTGGGAGCGGGAGAGCTGTCCCTTGGAGCGCACCTCGCGCATCCGCTTCTCGGTGGCTTGTTCGGTGCGTTCGCCCGAATCGCTCATCAGCGCACCCCCCACATGCTTGTGACCGCGTCGTCGGTGAGGGACGCCACGATGCCTGGGAGGGCCATGAAGCCGGCCGCGCCGAGGGTGAGGGTGATGAGGATCTTGAGCGGGAAGCCGAGGGCGAAGGCGTTCAGCGCGGGCGCCACCCGGGTGAGGAGGCCGAGGCCCGCGTCGGCGAGGAACAGCACCACGATGAGGGGGCCGGCGATCTGCACAGCGGCCAGGAGCATCTGGCCGACGGCTGCGGTGATGGCCTCGAGGGGCACGGCGAGGTCGATTCCGCCGCCGACCGGCAGGGCGGCGAACGACCGGGCGAGTCCACCGAGGATGAGCTGGTAGCCACCGGAGGCGAACAGGAGCGCCAGCGCGGTCATCTGGTAAAGCCGAGTGAACTGGGCACCGTTGACCATCGACTGCGGGTCGAAGCCCTGGGCCAGCTGGAAGCCGCCGAACAGGTCGATGAGGTTACCGGCGGACTGGATGGCGGAGAAGACGACGAGCACCAGGAAGCCCAACACCCCGCCCACGAGGATCTCGAGCAGCAGCGCCAGGATGAACCCGCCCGTGTCCGGCGAGGCGTAGCCGGGCACCACGCGTGGGGCGACGGCCAGGGCCAGCCCCACGGCGAGCATGCCCTTGATGCGCAGTGGGAAGGCGTTGAACGAAAACGGCGGCGCGATCACGAGGAACGCGACCATGCGCACACCCGCGAGCAGCACGGCTTCGAGCCAGCCGAAGTCCAGGGTGATGTTCACCTAGCCACCGCCGATGAGGCCGGGGATCTTGTCGAACAGATTGGTGGTGAACGAGACGATCTCCGAGATCATCCAGTGTCCGCAGATGAGCATGGCCACGCAGACCGCGATGGCCTTGGGCACGAAGGAGAGCGTCACCTCCTGGATCTGTGTGATCGACTGCACGAGGGAGATCGCGAAGCCGACCACCAGGGCGGTGATCAGGATGGGCGCGGAGAGCTTGGCGGCCACGACGATGGCCTGCAGCCCGATGTCGAGAACGGCGTTGGAGTCCATCAGCCACCCCGGTAACTGTTGACCAGAGTCGTGATGATCAGGCCCCAGCCGTCGACGAGGATGAACAGCAGGATCTTGAACGGCAGGGAGATCATCACGGGTGGCAGCATCATCATGCCCATCGACATCAGCGCCGCGGACACCACGAGGTCGATGACCAGGAACGGGATGAAGATCACGAAGCCGATGATGAACGCGGCCCGGAGTTCGGAGATCATGAACGCCGGGATGAGGGTGAGCAGCGATACGGCGGCGGTGTTGGCCGGGTTGGGCTGGTCGGAGGCGCGCACCATCAGGGCGAGGTCCTCCTGCCTGGTGTGCGCGAGCATGAAGGTACGCAGCGGCTCCGACCCTGTCGTCACGGCGTCGTCGAAGGTCATGGTGCCGTTGAGGTAGGGCTGCAGGGCATCAGTGTTGATGTCGGTGAGCACGGGAGCCATGATGAACAGCGACAGGAACAGGGCGAGACCGGCGAGCACCTGGTTCGGCGGGATCGACGGCAGCGCGAGGGCGTTGCGGGTCATGGCGAGAACCACGAAGATCTTGGTGAACGACGTCATCATCAGCAGCAGCGCCGGGGCCACCGACAGCAGCGTGATGCCGATCAGGGTCACGATGGCCGAGGAGGGGGCGCCGTCCGGACCGTTGATCTCCACCGTGAGCCCGGTGCCCGGGGTGGCCGCCGGCGTGGCCACGGGGGTGGGCGTGGCCGGGTCGGTGGGCGCGATCGGTTCGGCGGGTACCGCCAGGGCGTGGCTGTGGCCGGTCGTGTTTCCGGCAGCGTGTCCTGCCGAGGCGACCAGCATCATCAGGGCGGCCACGATGATGAGGATCAGGGCGGCGGCGACGCCGATGCGAGCCAGCCGGCGGCGCCGCTCACCGACCACTGCGCGCGGGCGTGACGGTCGACGGATCGGCCCGGGTGCCAGCCCACCAACCGCCCGTGGGACGAGTCCGGCGCGTGCCGGGCTTGGCAGGACGGGCTTCACCGGCCGTGCCGGAGCAGGGCGGCGGTCTGTTGCCAGGTGGACGGGGACAGGATGGAGCCGCCCAGACGCCCAGTGCTGCTGCGATCGCGGCGCGGCCGGAAGGTGAGCGGCGGGTCGGCGGACAGCCCGGCCGTGGCGGAGGCGACGGGTTCCTCCACCCGCAGCGGCACGAGCACCGGCGGTACGAGCGTGGGGCCGCCGGAGGCCGCGTGAAGGGACCGGGCGAAAGCGGCCGATCGGTCATCCGAGGTCTGGTGTTCAGCCCGATTTGCCTCGGGTTCGGCCTCGCCGCCGTGGAGCACGGTGACGGACTGCTCCGTCACACCGAGCACGAACCGGCGGCCGTCGACATCGACCACCACCACGGATACCTTCTGGCCGAGGCCCTGGCGGCCCACGACCGTGACGACATTGGCCGTGCGCGTGCCGGGGCCCCTGGACAGGCGTCGTTGCAGCACCCAGAGCAGCCCGAGCACCACGGCCAGGGACAGCACCACTCTGAGGGCGACGACGACGGTGTCCACCTAGCTCAGGCTCTCGGCGACGTCGAGGATCTCGGTGATGCGCACCGCGTAGTCCTGATCGACCACGACGATCTCGCCGTGGGCGATGAGCCGGCCATTGAGCAGGATGTCCGCGGGCGAGCCGACCGAACGGTCCAGCTCCACAACGGCACCGGGTTCGAGGGCCAGTACGTCGCGGACGGTCATGCGGGTGCGGCCGATCTCCACGGTGAGGGCCATCTCCACGCTGTTGATCCGGCCGAGGTTGCCGACGGCGCTTTCGTTCCGCACGGCAGGGGTGCCGTTCTGGCGCAGGCGGATCGCGAACCAGCCCACCGTCTCGCCGTCGCCGACGAGGTCGAAGACCACGGTCTCCGGGTCGAGCAGCAGTGCGGAGGCGTCGTCGACGCGGGCGTCGCCGAGCACGCCGAGCCCGAGGGCCCCTGCGGCACGCTCGAGGGCCGGGCGCACGATGTCGTCACGCGACACCAGGCCGCCGTCGGCGCCGGCCGCCGCGTCGAGCGAGGCCGGGTCGGCCAGCACGACGGCGAGGTCGGCCGATGTGGCGCCCACGAAGGAGGCCACCACGGCCCCGCCGGCGAGACCCGCGGCCGCCGCGGCGACGCCCGGCCGGGCGCTGAGCAGCGTGGCGGTGGGCAACACCGTGAGAAGGGCGTCCACCGCCGCCTGCGCCGTGCCGTCGGTGAGGCCGGGGTGGGCGTGCGCGGTGGCCGGGGCGGCGAAATGCTGCTGCGCGGGGCTGTGAAGCGTCATGGCGTGGTGTCCTCGGTGTCGATGATGATGCAGGCCAGGCGGGACCCGGTGGATCCGACGGCGGCCCGGGCGAGCGGGCGGCCATCCACCACCAGGTCGAGCGGTCGGTGGGTGGGATGCGGGAGGGCCAGGACGTCGCCGACGGCCAGGGCCAGGATGGCGCTGGGCTTGACGCGGGCGTGGGTGAGACGCACCGACACGTCGACGGGCACCCAGCCGAGCTGGGCGCGGAGCAGTTCGGGAGCCGGGGTGGGTGGCAGTACCGGTCCGGGCTCGCCGAGCTGCGGGAGCAGAGCCTCGGCCGGCAGGGCGAGGGTGGCGGTGGTGGTGCTCTCGCCGACCCGGATGGTGAAGCTCGCCACGATCATGAGATCGGCCGTGGCGGCGGCCTGGGCGAACTGGGAGTTGTACTGGATGGCCCCGACAATGATGGGACGGGTGAGCAGCGCGCCGAGCGAGTACCGCAGGTCTTCGAGGGCATCGTCCATCAGACGCCGCACGAGCGCCTGCTCGATCTGGGTGAACGGGCGCTCAGAGGGGGCGGGCAGGCCGGTTCCCCCGAGCATGTGGGTGACCCAGGACAGAGCCGCGGCCGAGGGAAACTGGATGACGGCCTGGGCCTCGAGGTCGCCGACGTTGCAGAGCACCATGGTCGTCGTGGCGGGCAGCGACGCGGCGTACTCGTCGTAGCCGCGCATGAGTACCTGCTCGCAGGTGACCTGGGAGATCACGCGCACCTGCGCGGTCAGCTGGGTTCCCCACTGCCGGGCGAAGGTCTCGAAGGCCAGCTCCAGCACCCGGGCATGGTCGCGGGCCAGCGTCGTCGGACGGCTGAAGTCATAGACCTCCACCGTGCGCGCCGGTTTTCCGGGCACGCCCGTGCTGTTGTGTTCCTGGACCGTCACGACTGGCACTATCGGCCGGTCGCGAACGGATGTTAGCGGCGTCGCCGGATCCACCCGGCAGGTTCCGGCGGGTGGTGTGGGGTGCTCAGTGCCCGGTGTCCTCCGCCGAGTCCCCCGGCGAGGTGCCTGCCGGGGCGGCCGGACCAGGTTCCACGGGCTCGTCCGGTACCGCCGTGCCATCGAGGACCGACGGGATCAGGGCGCGCACGCTGTCCGGCTGGTTCGACAGCAGCACCACGTCGACCCGCCGGTTGCGGGCCATCGCGGCCAGGTCGTCGCCCATGTCGACCGGTCGGGCCGAGCCGTAGCCCACGGCGCCGATCCGCTCCTGGGCCACACCGGTGCGCTCCACCA